>DATJYF010000088.1:0-4360 GCA_035499715.1 Opitutaceae bacterium
GGCTGACCGTCACCGGCAAGAATTCGGCTTCGAGCGCCTATCAGCTCTCAGCCGACAAATTCACCTTCACCGGCCAGTCTCCCAACCAGGTGGCGGCTCCTTCATTCAGCCCCGGCGGCGGCAGTTATGGCAGCGCGCAAAGCGTGACCATTACAACCGGCACGTCGGGCGCATCGATGCGTTACACCACCGATGGCAGCGCGCCGACCGAAGCGCATGGCACCCTTGTGTCCGGCCCGGTGAGCATTTCCGTTTCCACGACGCTCAAAGCCATTGCTTATGAAACCGGCATGACCGACAGCACGGTGACCAGCGCCGATTACATCATCAATGGCGGCAGCCAGGTTTCGGCGCCCGTGTTCAGCCCCGGCGCCCTCACCGCCGCCAGCACGCAGTACATAACGATCACCTCCGCCACCAGCGGCGCCACCATCCGCTACACCATCGACGGCAGCGCGCCGACCGAAACGCACGGCACCGTCGTTCTCTATGAGGCGCCCATCACCAGCACGGCCACGCTCAAGGCCGTCGCCTATAAAACCGGCATGACCGACAGCGACGTCACCAGCGCCACCTACACGATCAAACCCGGCAACGGCAATCCGATCCTTCCTCCCAAATGGGCCTTCGGCGTGATGTTCGGCTGCTACGACAACCAGACCAATGTCCTCAGCGACATGAGCCAGTTGCGCAACGGCTATTGCGGCGACCTCATCTGGGTGGATTCGAGCTGGCTGAGCAGCAATTACAACGGACCGGGCCGCAACTACATCGACTTCACGTTCGACTCCGGCCAGTTCCCCGATCCGACGGGAATGATGAGCACCCTTCATTCCAATCACTTCCGCTTTGGCGTCTGGCAGTGGCCGTGGATCGACAAGAGCAATCCGCTCTACAGCACCGGAGCCGCCAATCATTACTTCATCGAGAACAGCAGCGGCACCGTGGTGAACGGCGGCGGCTGGCACGGCGTGACCTATACCGGCCAGTTCGATCTTTCCACTTCCGCCAGCGTCGTTTGGTGGAGGCATCTCAACCAGCCGCTCTTCGCCATGGGCCTCGATTTCCTCAAGATGGACACCACCGTCGGTATTCCCTCGGGCGGCGTCCTGGCCAACGGCAGCACCAGCAGCACCGATTGGAAGGGATTTTATCACAAGGCTGCTTGGGAAATGACTTCGAGCGGCCAGCTCGCCCAAGGCCGCGGCTTTATTCTCGCCCATTCCGATGCCGGCGCCGCCACCAACAACGACCAGTATCCCGGGCTGTGGACCGGCGATTCGAGCGCGGTCTTTTCCAAGGGATCAGGCAATCAAGGCGGCCTCTCCGACAAGGACATGTCCGGCGGCTTCAAATGCAACACCAAGACCTCGGGCGCCTACTGGTGCGGCGACACCGGCGGCTACAACAAAACTTCAACGGACGAGCTCTACCAACGCTGGCTGCAGTATGGCTGCTTTACGCCGATGACCGAATTCTTCGGCGCGAAGGGCCAGGTGGGTTCAACGGGCAAGGTCGGCCGCTTCCCCTGGTGCTTCAGCAGCACGGCCGCGGCAACCTTCTCGCACTATACGCAGATGCGCTACCAGCTGCTGCCATTCCGCTACTCGAACGCCCAGGCCTGCTACCATGTCACCGGCGGCTCGGTCCAGTACCCCGTCACCTGGCCGACCTCGCAACAGATCGTCAACGGTCAGGGTTCCAGCGAGATCTTGGTCAATCCGGTGACCACGGCGTCCAAAAATGGCACGACCACGGATGTCACGGTACTCTTCCCCGAATCGTCCTCGACTGTTTGGCTCGATTACACACCGTATGCGTCCGATTCGGCCCATCTGCTCAATCCGAACATGCCCAGCGGCCAGTCCTACAAAGGAGGAAGCTCCACGACAATGACGGTGCCCCTCAACGAAGTGCCGCTGTTCATCAAAGCCGGTTCAATCATTCCGCTGATCGTGAACTACGACGCAAACGGCAATCTGGTCCGGCAGGATTACGTGGACGAAACCGGTTTCCAGGCCAACCAGTTGACGCTGGATATTTATCCGTCGGGCTCGACCAGCTACACGCTCTACGAGGATGACGGTATGAGCGATCTCTATATCACAGATAACGAGTACTCCACCACGGTCTTCAGCTCGAACAATACCAGCGGCAAGGAAATGGTGACGATCGGCGCGGCCAGCGGCTCATTCGCCGGCCAGTTCGCCAACCGCACCTATTACCTGAGAATCAACCAGCAGTCCTCGGTGCCGGCCGGCGTGACCCGCGACGGCAACACCGTGAAAACGCCGGCAGCTTCGTTCGCCGACTTGGTGGGCGCTTCGAGCGACAGTTGGTACTATGATTCCGCGGCAAAGATCGTCTGGGTGAAGTTCTCGACTCCGACGAACGTTTCGACCTCGGTTTCCCTGCAGTAAACCATCGTGACGCGGTAACACCGCCCGTCCCTTGCAAGCCGCGCCTTTCACCCCGAAGGCGCGGCTTTTTTTCCCTGCACTGGCGAGCGCTCCGGCCGGCGGATTCTTCCCGTTGCAACAAGTTATGGCCAGAAAATGACAAAATGCGGCGAGAGGTTTTCTTCCCAGGCCTTACCGTCAAAGCTTCACCTCCGCTTCCATGAAAACCCTTGTTTTTGTCCTGTTCGGGCTGCTCGCCAGCCCGGCGCTTGCCGTCGACCTCGCTCTGCTCAAACTGCCGCCGCCGCAAACCGGCATCGGTCTCCCTCTCATGCAGGCCCTCAAACTCCGCCGTTCGGAGCGCGCCTTCAGTCCGCGGCCGGTTCCCCCCCAGGAACTGTCCAACCTGCTCTGGGCCGCCGACGGCATCAACCGGCCCGAGAGCGGTCGGCGCACCGCGCCCTCGGCGCACAACTGGCAGGAGGTCGATCTCTACGTCGTGTTGCCCGACGCCGCCTACCTCTATGATGCCAAAGCCAACACGCTCCTGCCGGTGGCGGCCGGCGACCTGCGCGGCCTCTGCGGCACCCAGCCGTTCGTCAAGGCCGCGCCGCTGAATCTGGTTTACGTCACCGACATGGGGCGGGTCACGGCCAAGGACGACGACGATACGAAGATGGTCACGGGTGTCGACGTCGGGCTGGTCGCGGAGAATGCCTACCTTTACTGCGCCTCGCAGGGGCTGGTCGCAGTGGTCCGCGGCTCGGTCGACCGCCCGCGCCTCGCCCAGGCCCTCAAGCTGCGGCCGAACCAGAAGGTGATGCTCTCCCACACCATCGGCTATCCGGCGGAAAAATGAATCACCCGGGCAACCCCGAAAAATCATGAGCACACCCTTCCCCGGCCTCAACACGCTGGCCCTCCACGCCGGCCAGGTTCCCGATCCCGCCACCGGCGCGCGCGCGGCGCCGATTTATCAAACGACGTCCTACGTCTTCAAAAGCACCGAACACGCCGCGAATCTTTTCGCCCTGAAGGAGTCCGGAAACATCTACACGCGCCTGATGAATCCGACCACCGACGTCTTCGAAAAGCGCATCGCCGCGCTTGAGGGCGGGACCGGCGCGCTGGCCGTGGCCTCCGGCATGTCCGCCATCACCTATGCGCTGCTCGCCATCACCCGGCTGGGCGATGAGATCGTCTCGGCTAACAATCTTTACGGCGGCACCTACCAGCTTTTCCACCACGCCCTCCCGAAACTGGGCCGCCAGGTGAAGTTCGTCGACTCGCGCGACCCGGAGGCGTTCCGCCGCGCCATCACGCCGAAGACGCGCGCCCTTTACGCCGAGACCATCGGCAATCCCAAGCTCGACGTGCCCGATTTCGAGACGCTTGCCGCCATCGCCCACGCGGCCGGCCTTCCGCTGGTGGTGGACAACACCATCGGCATCGGGCTGATCCGCCCGATCGAGCACGGCGCGGACGTCCTCGCCACCTCCGCCACAAAATATATCGGTGGCCACGGCACCAGCATCGGTGGCGTGATTGTGGACTCGGGCCGGTTCAAGTGGAACAACGGCAAATTTCCCGAGTTCACCGAGCCCGACCCCAGCTACCACGGCCTGGTTTACTGGGATGCGCTGGGCAATGTGCCCGGCTTGGGCAACGTGGCCTTGGTCACCAAGATTCGCGTCACCTGGCTGCGCGACACCGGCGCGGCGCTCAGTCCGTTCAACGCCCACGAGTTTCTCCTCGGCCTGGAAACGCTGCCCATGCGGCAGCGGCAGCACTCGGCCAACGCGCTCGCCATCGCGGGCTGGCTCAAGGCGCATCCGGCCGTGAATTGGGTGACCTATCCCGGCCTGCCCGGCGATCCCAACCACGCCAACGCCGCGAAATATTTGAAGAACGGCTTCGGCGGCATCGTCGGCTTCGGCATCAAGGGCGGACTCGAGGCCGGC
>DATJYF010000089.1:0-18033 GCA_035499715.1 Opitutaceae bacterium
CGCCGGGCGCGATGCCGATGCCCTTGGCGGCGACCGCCTCCTTCGTGCGCGCCTTGTCCATCGTCAGCGCGCTGCCGGCGGCGTCGCAGCCCGCGTAAGTCGCGCCGGCCGCGTCGAGCAGCCGCTGCATACCGCCGTCCTCGCCGAACTTGCCGTGCAGCGTGGAAAACACCACATGCCGCGCCGGATCGAACTCCGCCGGCAGGGCGTTGGCGTCGATTTGAAAAAGCCTCGTGGAAAAACTGCAGGTCAGCGCCAGGGCGCAGGCCGCGCCGGAGCCGAGCGAAACCTCGCGCTCGGCGGACGTCCCGCCGGCGAACACGGCGATCATGGGAGTGGTCATTCTCGATTTTGGATTTTGGATTTCCGATTTCGAACAATTGACGCGCCCCATCGCATCCGCCGGCGGGCATCTGCCGGCCTCAATCGAAAATCGAAAACCAAAAATCCGAAATTCACAGAACGTCCTCCCATTTCTTCCCGTAGAGCAGCACCTCCGGCTCGAGCTCGACGCCGCGCGCCTCACGGACGCGGGCGCGCACCCGGCGCATGAGCGCGATGATGTCGGCAGTGGTGGCGTGGCCGCGGTTGACGATGAAATTGGCGTGGACCGGCGAAACCTCCGCGTCGCCGACGCGCTCGCCCTTCAGGCCGGCCTCGTCGATCAGCCGGCCGGCCGAGTTGCCGGGCGGATTTTTGAAGACGCAGCCGGCGCTGGGTTCGCGCGGCTGGGTCTCGTGGCGCTTGCGGCGGTAAACGTCGATCTGGCGGCTGATCGCCTCGGTGTCGGCCTGCGCGGCCGGACGCAACAGCGCGCCGAGGGCGATGGCGTCGTGCAGTTCGGCGCAATGCCGGTAGGCGACGTGCATGTCGGCCTTGCGCAGCGTTTTCACCTCGCCGGCGGGCGTCATGATTTCCACCTCCTCGACCACGTCGAAAATCCAGCCGCCCATCGCGCCGGCATTCATGCGCAGCGCGCCGCCGACCGAGCCGGGAATGCCCTCGAGAAATTCGAAGCCGACGAGTCCGGCCCGGCTGGCCAGGCCGCAAAGATTTTTCAGGCGCAGCCCGGCGCCCGCCCAAATGCGGCCGTCGGGCCGCAGCTCGAAACGCTGCCAGTGCTCGTGCGCCAGGGTGATGACGAGGCCGTCCACGCCCTCGTCGGGCACGATGAGGTTGGAGCCGCGGCCGAGGAAAAAAATCTCCACGCCGCGCGCGCGCGACTCGTGCAGCAGGATCTGCAGGTCCTCGGCCGTCGCCGGTTCGGCGTAGACCCGCGCCGCGCCGCCGACGCGCATCGTCGTCTTCGCGGCCAGCGGTTCCTCGCGCACGATCCGCGTCCCGGCGGAAAGCAGCAGCCGCAGCGCGGCGGCGAATCCATCCCAGGTTTTTGCCTTCATTTCATCCGCGCAGCGCAGCGCAAGCCAGGCGCGTGCCTTTTGATCGACATCACCTGCACCCACAAAAGCCACCAAGTCGCCGCGCCGCAACTCGCGACTGAGCGTCCGGAACAGCGCCGTGTCGTCGCCGGGCAGATAGTCCACCGCCAGCGAGGCGGCGTTTTTTCTCAACTCGGCGTAAATGTCGGCCGTGGTCCCGCCCGCGATCGGCGCCTCGCCCGCCGGATAGACGTCGAGCAGATGCACCCGGTCGGCGAGGGCGAGGGCGGCGGCGAATTCGGTTTTGAACTGGGCCGTGCGGCTGAAACGGTGCGGTTGAAAAACGACAATGAGCCACCCGCGTTCCTCCACCCGGCGGCGCAGGCTGAGCAGCAGGGCGCGGATCTCGGCGGGATGATGGGCGTAATCCTCGATCACCGTGAGATCCGGCGCGGAGGACAGCACGCTCTGGCGGCGGCGCACGCCGGCGTAGTCGGCCAGCAGGCGCGACGCCGGTTCGACGCCGATGAGCTGGGCGGCGGCGAGGGCGGCGGCGGCGTTGGCCGCGTTGAATTCGCCGCGGGCCCGCACGGCGGCCTCGAGCGCGGGAAACCGCCCGCCGAGCCGGAGGCGCAGATGGGCGTCGGTTTCGCCGGCCAGGTCGCAGGCAAAATCCCCGCTGCGGCCGAAGGTGAAAAATTGCGGATGCCCCCCGCCCTGCCGGATTTCGGCCGTGATGCGCTGCGAGAGCGCACAGGCGTCGGACGTGAGCACCGCGGATTTCGTGCGGGTGAAAAGCGCGGCGAACGCCGCAACCAGGTCGTCGAGGCGCCGGTAATGGTCGGGATGGTCCCAGTCGAGATTGGTGGCGAGCGTGATTTCGGGCGCAAAGGCGTTGATCGTGCCGTCGCTTTCGTCGATTTCGGCCACGACCCAGTCGCTTGAGCCGGCGCGGGCCGGCGGCACGGCGTCGTCGGCGAAAAGGCCGCCGAGCACCCAGCCGGCGGGAAAATTCGCCCGCCGCAGGGCGGTGATGAGCAGCGCGGTGGTGGTGGTCTTGCCGTGCGATCCGCACACGGCCACGAGCTTTTTGCCGTGCAGCACCTCGGCGAGCAGCTCGCCGCGGCGGACGAGCGGGAGGCCGCGGGCGAGGGCGGCGGCGCGCGCCGGATGCGACGGCGCGATGGCCGACGAACAGACCACGAGCTCGGCCCCGGCCGGAATTCCGCCCGGCGGCGTGATCTTCACCCCTTCGCGCTCAAGCACGGCGCGCATGGGCGCGGCGAAGGCGTCGTCCTCGCCGCTGACCTCGAAACCGACCTGCGCGAGATAAACCGCCAGCGGACCGAGGCCCATTCCGCCCATGCCGACGCAGTGGAGGCGGCGCACTTCACGCTGGAAGAGCGGTGGCGGCGGCGCGGGTCTCATGGTTTCATGCGGTGGAGGGCTGGGCGGCCGGGGGCGGCGCGGGGGAATTTTTTTCCTCCGGCGGCGGCGCGGAAAGGTTTTCGAGATCGTCGAGCAGCGCGTCGAGCGAGGCGGCGTGCTCCATGCGCGCGAGATTGTCGCGGAATTTGCGCAGCAGCCAGTCGTTGAAAATGACGTCGAGCACCTCGGCGTGCAGCGTGCCCAGGAACATCTGATCGATGACGAGGCCGCCGCCCTGCCGCTCGAAAAACGCGGCGTTGGCGCGCTGGTGGTCGTCGGCCGCCTGCGGGAAAGGCACGAGGATGGCCGGCGTGGTGCAGCGGATGAGTTCCGCGATCGTGCCGGCCCCGGCCCGGGCGACGACCAGATCGGCGGCGGACAGCACATCGGCCACGTTGTCGCTGAAAGGTGTGAATACCGCACGAATCGGCGCGAACGCCTTGGTGCTGAGTTCGATGACTTCCTGCCGCCCCTTGTCGAGGCCGGTCACGCCGTAAACCTGCACGCCGGCATGGGCGAAGCGGTCGAGGTGGCTGCGCACCCACTCGTTGAGCGGCGCGGCGCCCTGGCTTCCGCCGAAGACCACCAGAACCTTCTGGTTGGGATCCAGGCCGAGACGCTCGCGGGCCGCGGCCTGCGGCAGGCGGGAAATTTCCCGGCGCACCGGCAGGCCGACGTGGCGGGTGGCCGAGGCGCGCACGCCGCGCAACCGCACGCCCTGCGGCAGATAGACGCGGCGGGCCAGGTGGCCGAGCAGCCGCACGGCGCGGCCGGGAATGCGGTTGGCCTCGTGCAGCGCAACGGGAATCCGCTGCAGCCGGCCCGCGGCCACGGCCGCGAGCGAGGTGAAACCGCCGAAGCCCACGATGACGTCGGGCCGCAACTCCCGCACGGCGCGCAGGCTGAACCTGAAGCCGCGCACCTGCGCCCCAACAAAGCGCGCCAGTGCGAACGGCTGCCAGGAAAAGGCCGAGCTGGGCACGGGCACAAAGGTGAACTGCGGATATTTCTCGGCGAGCCGCGCATCCACTTTCTTCCGGCTGATGAACAGCGTGACGGCGTGGCCGCGCGCGGTCAGCCCTTCGGCCAGGGCGATGCCGGGCGCGAGATGGCCGCCCGTGCCGCCACAGGTGATGAGAAATTTTTTGCTCACGCGAACATCTCCTTGAGCTCGTCGCCGGCCGGCGCGAGCGCGGGCCGCGACCACGTGCGCCGGGTGTTGACGAGAATGCCGATGAGCAGGCCCATGAGCAGCAGATTCGACAGGCCGGCGCTGAGGAACGGCAGCGACATGCCCTTGGTCGGGAAGATGCCCGTGACCACGCCGAGATTGATGATGGCCTGCAGGCAGATGAGCAGCAGGCAGCCGGCGGCGAGAAGGAATTGAAACAGGTTCGGCGCCCGGCGCAGGTGCATCAGCCCGGCGACGAACATCACGGTGAAGACGAGCACGACGCCGAGGGTGAACCAGAGGCCGAGTTCCTCGCCGACGACGGCAAAGATGAAATCATTCATCGCCTCCGGCAGATAGCTGTGCTGCTGCAGGCCGTTGCCGAGTCCGACGCCATCGACGCCGCCGGCGGCGAAGGCGGCGAGCGACTGGTAGAGTTGATACGTGCCGGAAGCCTTGTTGCCTTCGACGTCGAGAAAGGCGACGAAGCGCTGCAGGCGGTTGGGATTGTGGATCACGGCGAGGGTGAAGACCACGATCGCGCCCGCCACGGTGGGCAGGATGTACCGCCAGTGCGCCCCCGCGAGGAACAGCAGCGTGAGGCCGACGGTCAGGACCAGCGCCGCCGTGCCGAAATCCGGCTCGAGAATGATGAGCCCGGTGAAAAGTCCGATCAGGCCCAGCGGCACGACGAAGCCGCGCCGCAGCTCACCGATTTTCGTCTGGTTGATGGCGAGATAGTGCGCGAGGCAGAAAACCATCGCGAGCTTGGCGAACTCCGAGACCTGCAGCCGCAGCGGGCCCCAGCCGAGCCAGCGCCGGCTGCCCTTGACGGTGACGCCGAGGTGCGGCACGAGCACGAGCGCGAGCAGAAGCAGGGCGCCGCCGCCGATGATCCAGGCATAACGGCGCAGATAATCGAGGTTCAGCCGGCTGGCGATCCAGCCGAGGCCCAGCGCCAGCAGCACGCCGACGAGCTGCTTGCTCAAGTAATAATACGGGCCCTGCTTGAAGTAAGCGCTGGCGCTGAAAAGAATGGTCAGGCCGAGGATGGTCAGACCGATGGCGCAGACGACGATGATGGCAACCGGGTTGATCGCGAAGCGCAAGCGGGGCGATTCAGCGGCGGACATGGACGGGCTCAGGAATTTTGCGACGGGCTGGAATTGCTCGGCGTGGGCGCGGGCTGGGGCGCGGTGGAATTGTCGTCGACCTTGATGACCGGCGGCTCCTCGCCGGCGGGCTTCTGGCCGGTGTCGATGTTTTCATTGGCCGGCGGAGGCGTTGGCGCGGCCGGGGCCGCGGCGGACTTGGCGCCGGCGGACGAATTCGGGATGACGAGCTGCTGGCCGGCGCGAATTTTTCCCGGATCGGAGATATTGTTGGCGGTGGCGAGCTCGCCCACGGTCACGCCGTATTTTTTGGCAATGGCGGCAAGTTTTTCGCCGGGCTTGACGGTATGGGTGACCAGACCGCCGGCGTTTTTCGTGTCGGCCGCGGCCGCCGCGGTTGAAATCGTGTCGGCCGGCGCCGGCGGAGGCGTCGCCCCGGCGGGAACCTGGAGGACCTGGCCAACCCGGACGGTGTCGCTTTTGAGGCGGTTGAGCAACTTGAGGGCGGTGACGGTCGTACCGTAGCGCTTGGCGATCAGCCGGAGCGAGTCGCCGGATTTGACGGTGTAAGTGGCGCCGCCATCAGCGCCGGGAGCGGCCGCCTCCTCACCGCGGGGCGCCGCGGCCTTGCCGGGAATGATGAGCTTCTGGCCGATCTGGAGCGGAGAGCTGAGTTTGAGGTTGTTGGCCTTGGCGAGCTCGGTCGCGGTCAGGTGATACTTGGCGGCGATTTTGGTGAAGCTATCGCCCTTCACCACCGCATAGGTGGCGGCCGGGGTGACGTCGGTTGCCGGCTGGGACACGGCAATCGCCGTGGCCGCCGGCGTGCCGGGACGGGTCGGGCTGTAAAGTGTCTCGCCGGCGTTGAACGAAACTGTCGGTCCGGCCGGTGTGGTGGCGGGATTCAGATCGGCGCCGCTCACCGGCGTGACGGGCGAAGCCTCGACCGGCGCGGGATTGAGCGGGGCCGTGGCCGGCGCGTTGTCCACCTGGGCCGGCGTCGCGGATTTGCTCGTGGAGCTGCAGCCCTGGATCGCAAAAAGCAGGAGCCCGGCGATCACATGAACGGCTGCGACGAGACCGAGAATTTTCAAGATTTTCATAGGCAAAGATGAGTTGAAGGGACGTTTGAAGGCTAGCGAAAAACGGCGGTTGTTCCCATGTTATTCACAAGATGCTCAAACTGCTCGCCGCGGTCTTCGTAGTTGCGGAACATGTCGAAGCTGGCGAAGCCGGGGCTGAGCAGGACGTGGTCGCCCGGCGCGGCCTGCGCCGCGGCCCGCTCGACGGCTTCGGCCAAGCTGCCGCAGAGGACGTGGGACAGGCCGGCGGCGGCACAGGCGGCGGCGAGCGCAGCCCGGGTTTCGCCGAGCAAAAAGGCGGATTTCACTCGCGGAGCGATGCGGCGGACGAAACCGGCGACATCGCCGCCCTTCCCTTTTCCGCCGGCGATGAGGAGCACCGGCCGGCGAAAATTGGCGAGCGCGCCCTCGACGGCGTGAAAATTCGTCGCCTTGGAGTCATTCCAGAAAACGACGCCGTCGTGCTCGCCCACCCGGGTCAGGCGATGCGGTCCGAGGCGGAAGCTTTGCGCGGCGGCCACGAGCGCCTCGGGCGGAAGTTGTTCACGGCTCCACCAGGCCGCGGCCAGGAGGAAGTTTTCCCGCTGGGGATAGGAGGCGAAAGGCGTGCCGTCCAGGAGCGGATCGGTGGAGCGGTCCTCGCTCGCCACGCCCGCGTCGGGCGGGAGCATCCGGCCGAAATGGGCGGCAAACCGGACCACGGAGCTGCCGGCAAAAACCGCCTCGGGCGGAGTGCGGGCCACCAGATTCCATTTCGCCGCGAAGTAACCCTCCATCGTGTGATGCCGCTCGAGATGATCCTCGGCAAAATTCGTCCACAACAATCCGCCGGGGCGGAAGTGCTGGAGCGTTTCGGCCTGGAACGAGCTCACTTCGCACACCGCCGTCAGGTCGGGACAGCCGCCGTCGGTTTCGGCGATGAGACGCGAAAAGGGATGGCCGATGTTCCCGGTGGCGCGCACGTCGCGGCCGATCGAGCGCAGCGCGTGGGTGAGAAATTCGGTCAGCGTGGTCTTGCCGTTGGTGCCGGTGACCGCGATCATGCGGCCGCGCCAGAAAAGCGAGGCAAAGTCGAATTCGCCGAGGCAGACGGCCCCGGCCGTGCGGGCCGCCAGCAGCCAGGGATGCTCCGGCGGGAAGCCCGGACTGAACACGACCAGCACATGCTCGCGCGCCGCCGGCAAATAATCCCGCGACGCCCCCTCCGCGCCCTTTTCGTCGAAAAGCACCGCGGGAGTGCCGAACTGTGCCAGCAAATCCATGACGGCGCGGCCGCTCACGCCCGCGCCGAGCACGGCGATGGGCCGCCGGTGCAGTTTTTTCAAAAATTCCAGGGGGGTGAGCGTCATGGAATCAGCGGAGTTTCAGCGTGCCGAGGCCGGCCAGCGCGCACATGAGCGAGAGTATCCAAAAACGCAGCACGACCTTCGTCTCCGGCCAGCCGAGCTTCTGGAAGTGATGATGGATCGGGGCCATGAGGAAAAACCGGCGCCCCTCGCCAGAGCGTCGCCGTGTGGCCTTGAAATAGCCGACCTGGATGATGACCGACACTGCTTCCATCACGAACACGCCCCCGACAATAACCAAAGTGAGCGGCTGTTGCACCATGAAAGCGAGCACCCCGATGAGACCGCCGATCGCCAGCGAGCCGGTGTCGCCCATGAAGACCTCGGCGGGATGGGAATTGTACCACAAAAAGGCCATGCCGGCGCCGACCAGCGCGCCGCAGATCACCGCCAGTTCACCCGTGCCAGGGACAAAGCCGATGAGCAGGTAATCGGCCAGCCTGATGTTGCCCGCCGCGTAAGCCATCAGGCCGTAGACCAGCGCCACCGTGATGGTGCAGCCGATGGCCAGGCCGTCGAGGCCGTCGGTGAGATTGATGGCGTTGCTGAAGCCGACCAGCCAGAAAAAGATCATGACAAAGAGCGCCGCCGTGCCCCCCAGCCCGGCAAAGACAAACACCGGATGCTTGAAAAAGGGCATCCAGAGTTCGCGGATTTTCTGGGCGCTGAGCGGATGCCAGACGAGCAGCGCCAGCGCGACCAGGGTGATGAGCGTCTGCCAGACCATTTTTTCGCCCGAGCTGATGCCGGCGTGATTCTTGCGCACGACCTTGAGGTAATCGTCGCGGAACCCAACCGCGGTCAGCCCGGTGAAAACAAACATCGCGACCACCACCCAGACGTTCGGCATGGCCCAGAGGAAGGTGGCGCCGAAGACCGCGGCAAAAATGAGCAGTCCGCCCATGGTCGGCGTGTTTTTTTTGTCGAATTTGGCCGCGAGCTCGCCGGTCCGGTGGTCGTCGTAGTGCTGGCCGAACTTGAGGCGGCGCAGCCGGGCGATCAGACGCGGGGCGATGGCGAAGCCGATCAAGGCCGCGGTGATGGCGGCGAGCAGCGTGCGAAACGTGATGAACCGCAGCAGGCGCAGCGGGCCGAAGTGGCTTTCAAAATCAGCGAGATAACTCAGCATGCGATGGTCTCCCGTTTCGGATCGCCGCGCCGGCACTCGAGCACCTGCTCGAGGGCGTGGCGGCGGCTCCCCTTGATGAAAACGGAGCCGCGAAATCCCTCGAGGCGGGCCCGCACCGGCTCAAGCGAGGTCACGACCTTGACCTGGTCGGGCCGGCAGCCGCTGACGATCGCGCCCGCGCGCACGTCGCGGGCGTGGTCGCCGATGACGAAAACGTGGTCGCCCTCGCCGAGGTGGAGGGCGAGCCCGAGCTTGCGGTGGTATTCCGCCGCGTGCGGGCCGAGTTCCTCCATGCAACCGAGCACGAGCAGGCGGGGCTCGCCGGCGGGGGTGAGGGTGAAAAAGGCTTCGAGCGCATCGGCCATGGAGGCCGGGTTGGCGTTGTAGAAGTCGAGGTAAAGGGTGAGGCCGTTTTCGCGGCGCAATTCGCCGCGCCATTTGGCCGGCCGCCAGCCGGCGAGGCGTTCCTGGACCAGGCCGGGCGGCACGCCGAGCCAGAGTGCGGCGCAGACCGCCAGTGCGGCGTTTTGCGCCATGCCGTTGGAAACGCGGGGCATGGTGAACGTCAGCGGCGGCGGCGGGCCGTAGGCGATGGAAAGGCCGGTGCTGTCCCCGCGGTGGGAAACGGCGAAAAACACCCGGTCTTTCGGCGGCTCGGCCGGCCGGATCACGTCCGCCGGCTCGACCACCAGCGTGCGCACGTCGAGCTCGCGGAAGGGCGTGTGCTCCTCGCACTGCCGGGGAAACACGGCTATGCCGCTGGCGCGGATCGCCGCGGGCAGCGCGGCTTTTTCGCGCGCGACGCCCTCGACGTCGCCCAGTTCCTCGAGATGGGCCGGCGCGACCAGGGTGATGAGCGCGAGATCGGGCTCGATCATCTTCGCCAGCGGCGCCATTTCGCCCGGCGCGCTGACGCCGGCCTCGACCACGGCGAACCGGTGCCGGGCGGGGTCGATCCGCGTGAGCGTGAGGGGCACGCCGAGATGATTGTTGAGGTTGCCCTCGGTCGCGAGCACGCCGCCGGCCTCGCCGCCGAGGAGGAGCGCGAGCAGATTTTTCGTGGAGGTCTTGCCGCAGCTGCCGGAAATGCCGACGATCTTGCCGGCGAAAAGCCGCCGGTGCTCGCGCGCCACGGCCTGGAACGCGGCCAGCGGATCGCCGACCACGAGCTGCGGCAGGGCGACGCGCGGATGGGCGCGCGCGACCAGCGCGGCCACGGCGCCGGCCGCCTGCGCCGCGGCGAGAAAATCGTGCCCGTCGCGCCGGTCGGTTTTCAGCGCGACAAACATCTGGCCGGGGCCGAGCACACGCGAATCGATGGCGAAACCCGCGATCGGCGCCGCCGGCGGCGCCGTCCATTTGCCTCCGGTCCAGAGGGCAAGCTGCGTGGGCGAAAAAAGACTCATGTCGGCTTGAGCTGTTTGATGCCGAGGAGCTCGCGGATGACCTGGCGGTCGTCGAAGGGAATCACCGTGTCGGCGAATTCCTGATAGCTCTCATGGCCCTTGCCGGCCACGATCAGGCAATCGCCGGGACGGGCGTCGTCGAGCGCGAGGCTGAGGGCGCGCCGGCGGTCGTCGACCCAGGAGAGCTTCTCGGGCGCGGCCACGCCGCCCTTCATGTCGGCAAAAATCTGCGCGAGCGGCTCGCTCCGCGGGTTGTCCGCCGTGGCCCAGGCGAAATCGGCGAAATCCTGCACGGCGCGCATCATGAGCGGACGCTTGGTGCGGTCGCGGTTGCCGCCGCAGCCGAAGACCACGAGCAGGCGGCCCGGGGTGATGGCGCGGAGCATGCCGAGGGCGTTGCGCAGGGCGTCGTCGGTGTGGGCGTAGTCCACGATGACGTTGAAGGGCTGGCCCTCGTCGATGCGCTCCATGCGGCCGGACACGCCGCGGAAAGTGGCGAGACGGTTGAGGAAGAGCCGGGGATCGCGGCCCAGCGACCACACCGTGGCGACGGCGGCGAGAAGGTTGCTGACGTTGTAGCGGCCGATGAGCGGCGACTCGACCTCCTGCCGGCCGCCGGGCCAGACGACGCACAGGGCGGTGTTTTTGAAATTGAGGGAAACGTTTTCAGCCCGCACGACGGCGCGGGGATTTTCGCCGTAAGTGACGGCGTTGACCACGGCGGGAATTCTCGCCACGAGCTCGGAGCCGCGCGGATCGTCGAGGTTGACGACGGCAAGCCGCGGGAGCGGACCGACCGCGCCGGTGAAAAGGCGGGTTTTCACCGCAAAATAGGCGTCGAGCGTCCGGTGGTAGTCGAGATGGTCGCGGGTCAGATTGGTGAAGACGGCGGCGGCAAAGAGCAGGCCGTGGACGCGCTGCTGGTCGATGCCGTGCGAGCTGACTTCCATGACCGCCTGACGGCAGCCGGCGTCGCGCATCTGCGCGAGCATGCCGAAGATGTCCGGCGCCTCCGGCGTGGTCTTGAAGGACGGCACCGTGCGCGTGCCGAGGTCGTAATTGATCGTGCCGATGAGGCCGACGCGCCCGCCCTCCTCCAGAAAATGTTTGATCAAATGCGAGACCGTGGTCTTGCCGTTCGTGCCGGTCACGCCGACCACGTCGAGCTCGCGATCGGGAAACCGATAATAGCGCTGCGCGACCCGGGCCAGCATCATGCGGGCGTCGGCGACCTGGAGGAAGGTGACGGTGGCGTGCGGATGGGCCGGCGATTTTTCCGTGACGACGGCGACGGCGCCGCGGGCAATGGCCTCGTCGATGAAGCTGGCGCCGTCGGCGCGGTGGCCGGGCAGCGCGAAAAAGACGTTGCCGGGCACCACCCGCCGGCTGTCCATGACCAGCCCGGAGATGGGCCGGTCGAGCGGGCCTTTGACGGCGAGAAGTTCGCCGTCCTCAAAATAATTCTGGAGCTTCGGTGCCATGCGGACGATTTCGGTGAAAAGCTTATCCTCTTTTCGCGTACGGCCAAACGGGCTGGGCTGAAAAGCGCGGATGAGCGGATAGTTCTGCGCGAGATAGCCGATCACCGCGGGCCTCCTTCCATGGCGAACTGCGGCCGCGCCGGCTCGGCCGGCGGCTGGAGGTTGAGATAGGGAATGAGCTGCTCGCCCAGGCGCTTGAAGACCGGTGCGGCCACGATGTGGCCGTAAGCAACGCCGCCGGGCACGCAGGCGTCGGCGTCATCCACGATGACAGTGATGGCGACCTGCGGGTTGCTCGCCGGAAAAAACCCGACGAAGGAGGCGATGTGATGGCGGTCGGAGTAGCGCAGGACGGTGTGGCCTTTCGCGTCGACGACCGGAAGCAATTTCTGCGCAGTTCCGGTTTTGCCCGCGACCTCGAAGCCGGGGATCGCGGCCTCGGGCGCGTTGCCGGACCCATCGGTCATGGCCACGCCTTCGAGCAGGCGCGCCATGGTGCGGGCGGTGCTTTCGCTCAGGACGCGGCGCTTGACCACGGGCCTGAAGCGATAAATGACCGAGCCGTCGGTATCGCGGATTTCCTTCACCACCTGCGGACGCAGCAGGTAGCCGCCGCTGGCGATGACGCCCATGGCGCAGTGCATCTGCATGGCGGTGACGCCGACGGACTGTCCCATCGGCATGCGCGTGATGGTCAGGCCGTCCCACCTGGCCGGCGGCGCGAGTTCGCCGTCGATTTCGCCGCCGGCGGGAAAGCCGGTCGATTGCCCGAAACCGAAGGCGCGCACATAGTCGTAGAATTTCTGATCGCCCAGCCGCATAGCGAGCTGGGCCGCGCCCTTGTTGGACGACTTGGCAATGATTTCGGCGACGGAGAGCGGATGGTCAAAATGGTCCGAGGCATCCTCGCGCGGCAGGTGGCGCAGCGTGCCCTCGTATTCGACCGACTCGATCGTGCAGTCGAACCGGCTCGCCGGCGTGACCAGGTTTTCGTTGAGCGCGGCGGAAGCGGCCACGATTTTAAAGGTGGAGCCCGGCTCGAACTGGTCGGTGATGGCGATGTTCCGCTGGGCGGCGAGGCCGGCACGGCTGTAGTCGTTGGGATTGAACGATGGCCAGTTGCCGAGGGCGAGGAGGAAGCCGGCGTGATCGGGGCGGAGGTCGCCGACGATGATCGTGGCCTTGGCCGGGTGATATTTGTCCGCCAGCCGCTGCAGCTCCTGCTCGACCATGTTCTGCACCGTGGCGTCGAGGGAGAGCACCGCGTCATAGCCGTCGGCCGGCGCGACGTCGCGGGACCGGAACTGCGCCAGTTCGCGGCGAAGGCCGTCGCGTTCGGTTTCCAGCCAGCCGTTCTGACCGCGCAGATAAAAATCTAAGTAGCGCTCCAGCCCCATGACCGGCTCCCCTTCCCCATTGACATAGCCGAGGACGTGCGCCGCCAGCTGGTTTTGCGGATAAACGCGAGCGAAAATGCGGTTCCCGTAGATGCCGCGGATATTCAGCGCCTTGATCTGGTCGTAGGTGGATTCGTCGACCGCGTCGCACAGCTTGACCCAGCGGACTTCATGGCCGTCGTCGGCCGCGTCCGTCTCCGGCGCGCCGTTGTCATCGCCCGCGGCCTCGGCGGCGGGACGGATTTTTTCCGCGAATTTTTTCTCCAGATCGGCGGCCCGGAGGCCGAGCAGCCGGGCCAGCGCGGGCCACTTGGCCTCGTCCTCCTTGCGCAGGGCCTGCGGGTCGGCGCCGAGAACGATGAGCGACCGGCTGGTGGCAAGCAGGCTGCCGTGGGCATCGAGGATGTCGCCACGCCGTGCGTTTTGAATGATGATTTCGTCGCGCGCTTTTTCGATGTAGCTGAGAAATTTCTCCCGCTGCAGCACGTGGAGCGAGACCAGGCGCGCACCGACGCCCGCAAAGCTGGCCAGCACGGCGGCGACGACGAGGGCGATGCGATAACTGGAGGCAAACCCGCGCGACATGGCCTTCACTGTCCTCCTTCCGGATGATAGACCACGGCGGTGACGGTTGCCTCGCCCTCGGTGGCGAACAGGCGGGCGCGGTTCTTCGCCGTCAGCCGCTGTTCGACATCGCCGGATACGCGCACGATTTGCGGCTCGCGCGGCGGCACGAGGCCGAGATGCCACTCCTGATTGCGACGCATGAGCGCCTCGGGCGACTGCTCGGCGGCGATGGCTGCGGCGGTTTCATCCAGGCGGCGGTTGACATCGGCCAGCCGCGCCTCGAACTGCCGGTTGCGGTCGGCCTCGAGCGAAATCTGCTGCCGCAGCCAGACCGTGCCGAGACCGAGGGAGCCACTGAAGCAAATCATCATCAGCGTGCCGATGAGCACCTGGTTGACGAAGGCGTGGGAGGATTTGTGCATGGCCGGCGGTCAGAGTTTTCGCAGGGCGCGGAGGCGGGCACTGCGGCTGCGGGGATTGGCCGCCAGCTCATCCACGCCCGGCGTCACCGGACGGCGCGTGAGCGGCTCGGCGGATTTTGTCCGGAATTGTTGCGGCGTGGCGTCGTCCGCGCTCTCCGGCTGGCCGCACTGGCGACGGAAAAACTGCTTCACCATGCGATCCTCCAGCGAGTGGAAGCTGATCACGCAAAGCACGCCGCCGGACGCGAGCTTGGCGAAGGCCGCGGGCAGCGCGCGCTCCAGCGCGCCGAGCTCGTCGTTCACGGCTAGGCGCAATCCCTGAAAAGTACGGGTCGCGGGATGAATCTTCGCCGCGTGGCGGTCGCGGACGGGAATGGCGCCGGTGATGAGCGCGGCCAGGCCGGCCGTGCGGGCGAGTTCGCCAGTGCCGCGGGCGGCGAGCAACGCGCGTACGACGCGGCGCCAGTGCGGCTCCTCCCCGTAGTCGCGGACGGCGCGCACCAGCATGTCCTCGGTGGCGGTTTCCAGCCAGCGCGCGGCGGGCACGCCGGCGCGCGGATCCATGCGCATGTCGGCCGGCGCGTCGCTGCGGAAGGAAAAACCGCGTTCCGCGTCGTCCAGTTGAAAGGAGGAGACGCCGAGATCGAAAAGAATGCCGTCGAAATCGGCGCCGGGGATCTCTTCCAGCCGGCCAAAATCGCGGTCGAGCAGCACGAAGCGCCCTTCGAAGGCGAGGCGCAGCGATTCGGCCCGCGCCGCCGCGGCGGGATCGCGGTCCAGCGCCAGCACCTGCACGCCGGGCGCGGCTTCGAGCAGCGCACGGGTGTGGCCGCCGCCGCCGAAAGTGCAGTCGAGGTAGCGGCCATTCTCCCGCGGCGCCAAAAACTCGAGGACCTCGCGCAGGAGGACGGATTGGTGGCCGAAGGAAGACATGGCCGCCGCAAAAGAATTAACGGACGCGGCGCGCATGCGGAGCTTCGGGCACGAAAAGACTGGCGGTGCGGGAAAACACGCAGCGCAATGCAAAATTGTCGCGCACCCGCGGAGTGACGGCGACGAGGGAATGGGCCGACGGAGCATGCTCCGGGTCGATGAAGGCGGAAAAGCTCCGCCGGGAGCCAAAGGCGTCCGTCGCAAAGAGCGGCAGACGCGCAGAATGAGCTTTGGTGGTCGTGTGCATGGGCGGTCTGTTTTTGTGGTGATGCTCGTGGAGCCGGGCGGGTAAGTCTGGAGGGTTTAAATTCCGATGCGGCGCATGAGATCGCCGAAATTCTCGCCCGCGGTGCGGGCCTCGACCTTGGTCCACCGCTCGGGCGACCAGATGGAAAATTTATTGAGCGAGCCGACCAGGACCGCGTCCTTCGCGATTGCCGCGTAGCGCAGCAATTCGATGCTCACGCCGAAGCGGCCCTGCTTGTCGAAGCTGAAGGAAAGCGTCTGGGCGAAAAACCGTGCAAACGCGTCCTGCGCGTCGCGATCGGTCAAGGCCTTGGCCGAAACTTTTTCGTGGAGCTTTTCGACCTCCAACGGCGGAAGCACGGCGATGTATCCGTCGGGATGCGGCGTGGCGAGAAACGTGTCGGCCTCACCGTGCGCATAACGCCAAGCCGAAGGAATCGTCAGACGATTCTTATCGTCAAGGGTATGCCGGAAAAGGCCGGTGTAAAAAGGTTTGCCGTTATTGGACATGGGGAGGCGCCACAAGATTGCCCCACAACGCCCCATTTTTCCCCATATTTACCCACACAAGTCAAGAAAACTCCGGTTACTACATGTAATTTTTTTGAAAAATTCCAGACGACCATAATGCGGGCATGTGTAAGGCGGCTGAATTCAGCGGTACCGAGCAGTGTTCACCCCGCCTAACGTGATGATTTCTTGCCGACTATGAGGCCGGCTTCCTTCACGACCGTTACATCGGCGCGTCGCTTCCCCGCTTGCCCTTCCCGGACGGCGCATTCGATCTCGTTCTCTGCGCACATCTATTTTTCATTTACTCGCGTCAGTTCGACTTCGAATGGCACCTAATGTCCTGCCGCGAACTGATCCGTGTGTCGGCCAGCGAGGTCCGAATTCATCCAATCTGCGGCTTGGACGGCAGGCCTTATTCCGAGCTGGATCAATTAATTAGCACGCTGAACCGTGAAGAAATTGCCGCCAAGGCAATACCGGTCGACTATGAGTTCTTCGCTGGAAGCGACGCTACACTTGTCTTACACGACAATTACATAGGCAAGCGAGAGACCATCTAACTTAGTAACCGTCGCAAGGTACCCAGATTTACTTCCGCGTATACCCGGCCTAGATTCTTAAGCAGCTTGGCATCTCTCCATGCCGATCAATGCTTGCGCAGAAGCAAATGCGTCCCCTCTGCGCGGCCACGCTTCTTGTGCTTTGTCGCGAGCCTCTCCGGGCTCTTACATGCCGGACAACCATCCGGCGGCGACGGCCTTGCCGACGGCATCCTTCAAGGCGGCCACGGCTGCCCGATCGAAAGCCGGCGTCGCGCCCTCGCACCAGCTTCCGTCGAAGATCTCCACGGCTGCGAGCCACGAGCCAAAGGTCGACGGATTTTCCCGCCACCATTCCTGGATAGCGCGCTGAATGACGGCCCACTGGTCGTCCGGCAGATTTTTTTCGGTGATGTCGAAAGTCACTCGCAGGGCCGGCGGAGACTCCCGGCGCCCAACCAATATCAGCCGCAGCCGGACGTGGCCATGAATGTTCTCGCGAGCATTCTGCCGGATGCACCTCCCCTCGCCTTCGAAGGCGTGCCGCGGCCTGAATCGGGCTGGCGAGTCACCTTCGGCTTGAGCCGCCTTTTCGGCCAACACCTTGCCGATTTCGGCCCGGCAGCGGACCGCGCTCACGCCAAATTCCTCCAGCACAGTTTTCGCCAGACCGTCTTCGGTCAGCGCCAGCCCCACCAGCATGTGCTCGCAACCAAGGTAACCGTGGCCGAGCGCCGTCGCCGTCTTGCCGGCGAGCGTGAGCGCTTTTTTGACGCGCGGCGTGAAGGGCTTATGACGCCTTCCTTTGTTTTCGTCCGCCCCGGGATTCAGCCTCTGCTCGATCGCTGCGCGCAGCCGGCTGGCATCGACGCTGAGATTTTTCAGGACGGCGACACCGACGTTTTGGCCGTGGGCGAGAATGCCGAGCAGCACGTGCTCGGTGCCGACAAAATTGTGCCCGAGCCGGTCGGCTTCCTTCCGGGCCAAGGCCAGCGCCTGCTGCGCGCGCGGGGTGAAATTATACAGCGGATTCGTCGCCACAGCCGCAAACGGAGGCGCGAAGCGGCGCGGCCGCCGCCGGTATTCCCGGAAAACCGAGGCGGCAAAATCGCGCAGGGTGCGCAGCCAGAGGAAGGCCAGGCCGAGGTAGCCCGCGCGGGAAAATTCATCCCTGGCGCAGTCGCGAAACAGCTGTTCCATCGCGTCCGCCCATTCCAGCCGGTGATCGCGCGGGTAGGCCCGCAGCAGCCAGCGGTAGACGCGCCGGGAAACACGGACGGCAAAGTTCTGGCTGCCGGGACGCATGGCGTCAGTGAGCCGGCGCCAGGATCCGGCGTTCGCGACCGAGCTTTACGATTTCCGCGAGGCCGCGCATCTCCACCTTGAGCACGCGGCGGCCGAGGTCGGACAGCTTGTAGTAGCGCCTCCGCTCGTCGTCCATCTCCGGGTCGATCCGCGGTTCGGTCTCGACGATGAATCTGGCTTCGAGCAGCGTTTTGATTGCGCCGTAGAGGGTGCCGGGGCCGAGTTTCATCTGGCCGCCGGTTTCGGCCCCGACTTCGCGCATGATGGCGTAGCCGTGGCGCTCGCCCCCGGCGAGGGCGAGCAGAATATGCAGCTGCGCGCGGGTGAGAGACGGAAATTTTTCCGGCAAGGATTCCATAACGGATGCCGATATAACGGCATCCGATATAGTGAAGTCAAGGCGAAAGCCTCCGGGCGAAGAAGCCCTACCCTTGCGAAACGCGCAGGGCCTGATCGATGTCGTCCTTGAGGTCGGTGACGTCCTCGAGGCCGATGGAAAGCCGGATGTAATCCGCGGTCACGCCGGTGGCCTCCTGTTCCGCCGCGGTCAGCTGCTGGTGGGTGGTCGAGGCCGGGT
>DATJYF010000090.1:0-29666 GCA_035499715.1 Opitutaceae bacterium
AATCCGCGCGGCGCAGCGTGCTCAGGCGGTGCGCCACGATGAACGTCGTGCGGCCCTCGATCGCGCGGTCGAGCGCGGCGAAGATCTCGTGCTCGGTCTCGCTGTCGATCGCGGCGGTGGGGTCGTCGAGCAGCAGGATCGCCGGTTCGAGCAGCACGGCGCGCGCGATGGCGAGCCGCTGCCGCTGGCCGCCGGACAGGCTCTGGCCGCTCTCGCTGATGATGGTGTCGTAGCCCTGCGGCAGCTTGAGGATGAAGTCGTGCGCCGCGGCGATGCGGGCCGCCTTCTCGATCTGTTCGTGCGTGGCGTCGGGATGGCCGAAGGCGATGTTGGCCGCGACCGTGTTGCTGAAGAGAAAGCTTTCCTGGAAGACGAGCCCGATGTTGCGGCGGAGGTCGTCGAGGTGCAGCCGCCTCGCATCGATGCCGTCGATGAGCACGCGCCCGCCGGTGGGATCGAAGAAGCGCGGGATCAAACTCGTCAGCACGCTCTTGCCCGCGCCGGTCGCGCCGAGGATCGCGACACACTGGCCGGGCTTCACCTCGAGATCGATGCCGCGCAGGACGGGATCGATGCCGAGATAGGAAAAAGTCACGTTTTCGAAGCGCACCGCGCCGTCGAAGCGGGCGCGGCGGAGCGCGTCCGGGGCGCTCTGCACCTCGATCGGCGCATCGAGGATTTCGAAGACGCGGCGTGCGCCGATGAGCGACTGCTGGATGCTGTTGACGATGCTGGCAACATTGTTGACCTGGCCGGAAAACTGGTCGAGCAGGCCGGCGAAGACGACGAGGCCGGCGCCGAGCGGCAGCTGGTCGCGGGCCACCAGCCAGCCGCCGTAGCCCAGCAGCACCATGGTGTTGATGCGGGTGAGAAAGGCGACGGCGGGCGAAAACAGGCTCACCCGCCAGAAAATGCCGCGCTGCTGGTCGTAGACGGCGCGGTTGCTGCGCTCGAATTTGGCGCGGTCCTCCGCCTCGCGGCCGAAAGCCTTCGTGACCGCGATGCCCTGGATGCTCTCGGCCAGGTTCTGCACCATGACCTCGACCAGTTCGCGGTTGCGGGCGTAGCGCGGCTGGATGAGGCGCGAGAACCAGGCCGCCATCGCCCAAAGCAGCGGGGTGGTGGCGAGGCAAGCCAGCGTCAGACCGGGCGAAAGGCTGACCATGTAGGCCACGTAGACGGTCAGGGAAATGAACATGATCACGCTCTGCACCAGCACCTGCTCCAGAAACATCCGCACCGACTGCACGTCGCCGGTCACCCGCGTGATGATCGAGCCGGTGGTGTTGGCGTCAAAAAAACGGAAACTCAGCCGCTGGAGCTTGCTGTAGGCCTCGTCGCGCAGATGCACCACCAGTTCCTGCTGGGTGAGGCGGTTGAGCAGCAGGGTGTAGAAATAGTTGAGCGCGGCGCGAATGACGGCAAATCCGAGGATGGCGCCGCCGATCAGCGCCAGCACGCCGAGCGCAGGCCAGCGGTCGGGCAGTGCGAGATGGAGCTTGTTCGGGGGCAGCGGCGCGTGCTCGACCTTGTGGCGGATGAAATCGATGCCGATGCCGGTGAAGCTCAGGCCGAAGAGACCGAGGGTGAGCAGCACGAGCTGCAGGCCCAGCACCTGAAAGCAGCGCAGGCGGTAGCGCCAGGCGAGGCCGAAAAGCCGCCGGATCAACTCGCCGTTGGTGTAGTTCGCACCCGTCTGTGCCGTCGTGAGCATTGCAACCGGCGCGCGCCACCAGGGCCCGCCGGAAACGCACAGGCTAGGCGCGCGAGCCGGAATTTCACGAACAATTTTCGCCCGCGCAATCGGCCGCGGTGCGCCCACGGTGGATGCGTCAGTGCGCCGGCGGAACCATCGGCTGACCGGTTGGCATCTGCGGCTGGAACTGCTGCTGCCGCTGCTGGGCGGCGCGCAGCGCGCGGCGGCGCCGGATCTCCTCGGTGATGAGTTCGATGCGGCGGCGTTCGTCCTCGGCGTTCGGCGCCGGCGTGACGCCCGGCTGCGCTCCCATCACCGTCGGTGGACGCATCATCGGCATGGGCATGGCCATGGTGGAAGCCGCACCCATGGGCGCGATTTTGGATTGCGGAAGGGTCAGCGTAAATTCGTTGCCCTGATATTCAACCGTGATGCGATTATGCGCAATGTCGTGGGAATGCACCACGTACGGCTTGCCGGTTTCGTTGAAGCCGACCCAGGTGTCTTTGTGGTTGGCCGCGTCGTAGAGGTCGAATTTATAGCCCTCCGCCGTGCTCACGATGCCATGCAGCTCCACCGGCGAACTGGGCGGGGGGGTGTTGGCATCAGTCGCCCCGTCTCCACCCGGCGGCATGAAGGGCGAGTGGGGGGTCAAATCCGTCGCCCCCCGGCCCGTCCGCGCAACGACGCCCGCCAGGGCGAGCAGGACGAGACAGCGGATGATCGGGGTGGAAGGCATAAGGGCGAAAAGGGAGCCATTGAAATGACGCGGGCGGCGCTGGTCAAGTTGCGTGAAGGCTCCGTGCCAAATTGGCTTGCCTCGCCCGGGAGGCCCGCCAATCCTGCGCCCGCTTGTTGTATGCTTCCTCTTGGTGAATTGTCAGATGAGCGTCAGCTTCAGTGATGATTTGAAACTCGATAGTCGGGAACGGGCAGGAACAGCGCAGGCTAATCAAGCAGATGAACACAAAGCTCTACGTGGGAAACATCCCGTTTGCCACCACCGCCCAGGACCTCCAGGACCTGTTCTCACAGGCTGGCGGCGTCGCCGCCGTCGACCTGATCTTCGACAAATTCACGGGCCGTTCGCGCGGCTTCGCCTTCGTCACCATGGCGACGGGCGAGGACGCCCAGAAGGCGATCGAAAAACTGCACGGCCACGCGATGGAAGGCCGCAACATCACCGTCAACGAGGCACGCCCGAAGGAAGAACGGGCGCCCCGTTCGTTCGAAGGCGGCGAGCGCCGGGGCTTCGGCGGCGGACGCGGGGGCGGCGGCGGTTTCCGCGGCGGCCATCGCGAACATCGCGGCGAACGCAGCGAACGCGGCGGCGGCTGGGATCGCCACTGAACCGCGCGACTCGCGCCCCCACCCCACCGACCAAGCCGGGCCCCGCGCCCGGCTTTTTTGTTTTCCCCGACGGCAAATTTCCGGCTTGTTGGGAAACCAATAATACTATTATAGTTTCCCGGGTTTATGAAGGCACCGCTTCCTCCCGCCTCCCCGCCCCGGCCCGCCGCCGATCCGCCCACGCGCATCCTGGCGGAGGCGCGCCGGCAGTTTTTCGCCCGCGGCTATGCCCGCTTCACCATGGCCGACCTCGCGACCGAGCTCGGCATGAGCAAAAAAACCCTCTACCGCCACTTCCGCGGCAAACACGCCATCGCCGCCGCCGTCATCGACGACATGGCCGCCGAAATCCGGCGCGACGCGGAGGCGGTGCTCCGCGACCGGCGGCTGACGCTGGCGGAAAAACTCCGCGGCTTCCTCGGCGGCATGATGGAACGCTTCGCCGAGCTCACTCCCGCCACGCTGAGGGATATGCAGCGTTTTGCGCCCGACCTTCATCGCCGCATCGAGGAGCTGCGCAGCCGCAACATCCCCTATATCTTCGGCCGCTTCATCGAGGAGGGCCAGGCCAGCGGCGCCGTGCGCGATGACATCAACACCGCCTTTGCCGTCGAATTTTATCTCCACGCCGTGCAGGCCCTGATGCAGCCTGAAGCGCAGCGCCGCCTGCATCTCGGCCCGCCCGACATCCTTAAAAACGCCCTCGATCTTTTCTTCAGCGGACTGCTCACGTCCGCTGGACGCAAGGAACATGAAAAACTCTTTTCCCGCTGAACTTTTCCTCGCCCTCCTGCCCGCCGCGGCCTTGCTGTTCGCAGCCGGCTGCAGCCGTGACCATCCCGGACGCTTTCAAGGCTATCTCGAGGGCGAATTCGTCTACGTCGCCGCGCCGCTCCCCGGACAGCTCGAAACCCTGTCCGTGCAGAAAGGCGCGCGCGTCGAGGCCGGCGCGCCGCTCTTCGCGCTCGAGGACTCGGCCGAACGCGACGCCCGGCGCCAGGCTGCCGCCCGGCTGGAGGATCTGCGCAAGGGCCAGCGCCCGACCGAGCTCGCAGCGCGCGAGGCCCGGCTGGCCCAGGCGCGCGCCATCGCCGATCTCTCGGGACGCGAGCTCGACCGGCAGGAAAAACTCTTTGCCGCCGGCGCCGCCACCGCCGACGAACTCGACCGCGCCCGCCTCTCCCACGAGGCCGATCTCCACGCCGCCGACCAGCTCGCCGCCGACCTCGAGACCGCGCGGCTCGGCGGCCGGGCCGACGCCATCGCCGCCGCCGGGGCCGCGCTCGCCCAGGCCGACTGGAGCGTGGCGCAAAAATCGCAGGCCGCGCCCTGCGCCGGCCTGGTTTACGACACGCTCTACCGCGCGGGTGAGTTCGTCCCCGCCGGCAGCCCGGTCGTCGCCCTGCTTCCGCCGGAAAACATCAAGGTGCGTTTCTTTGTGCCCGAATCCGACTTCGCGGCGCTGCACGCCGGCCAGGCCGTCCGCGTCATCCTCGACGGCGCCCCCGCCCCGCTCACCGCCCACATCAGCTATTTGTCACCACAAGCTGAATACACGCCGCCCGTGCTCTACAATCGCGCCAACCGGGCCAAGCTCGTCTTCATGGTCGAGGCGGTGTTCTCCCCGGCCGACGCGCGCGACCTGCACCCCGGCCAGCCCGTGGATGTGACGCCCTGACGCCGCCATGTCCGCGCCCGAACTCGCCATCGACGTCGCCGGCGTGACGAAGAAGTTCGGCGGCAAAACCGTGGTCGACGCCATCGACCTCCAGGTGCGCCGCGGCGAGATCTACGGATTTCTCGGGCCCAACGGCAGCGGCAAGACCACCTTCATCCGCATGCTCTGCGGCCTGCTCACGCCCGATGCCGGCCGCGGCACCTGCCTGGGCTACGACGTGCACACGCAACAGGCCGAGATCAAGCGCCATGTCGGTTACATGACGCAGCGCTTCAGCTTCTATGAAGACCTGAGCATCCAGGAAAACCTCGATTTCATTGCGCGCGTCTACGACGTGCCCGATCGCCCCGCCGCGGTCGGGCGCAGCGTGGCCCGCCTCGGCCTGCAGGGCCGCAGCCGCCAGCTCGCCGGCCAGCTGTCCGGCGGCTGGAAACAGCGGCTGGCCCTCGCCGCCTGCCTCCTGCACGGGCCGCAATTGCTCCTGCTCGACGAGCCCACCGCCGGCGTGGACCCGCGTGCGCGGCGCGATTTCTGGGACGAAATCCACCGGCTCGCCGCCGACGGCCTGACCGTTCTCATCACCACGCATTACATGGACGAGGCCGAGCGCTGCCACCGCCTCGCCTATCTTTCCTACGGCCGGCTGCTGGCCCACGGCACGGTCGCCGAAGTCGTCGCCGCCGGCGGCCTGACGACCTGGGCGGTGAGCGGGCCCCAGCTGGCCGGGCTCGCCGCGCGCCTGCGCGCCGCACCGGGCGTCGAGCAGGTGGTCGCCTTCGGCAATATCCTCCACGTCAGCAGCCGCGACGCGGCCAGTCTCGACGCCGCGATCGCCGCGGCGCGCGACCCGCGGCATGAGTGGACGCGCATCCGCTCCGGCCTGGAGGACGTGTTCATCAGCCTGACGAGCCAGTCGCAGGACAATTTTTCCTGACCATGCGCCGCTTCACCTTCCACCGCCTCTGGGCCATTGTGCTCAAGGAATTCGTGCAGATGAAGCGCGATCGCGTGACCTTCGCGATGATGATCGGCATCCCGCTGCTCCAACTGCTGCTTTTCGGTTTCGCCATCAATTCCGACCCGAAGCACCTGCCGGCCGCGCTGCGCACCGCCGACGACGGGCCCTTCGCGCGCACCTTCGCCTGGGCGCTGAAAAACAGCGGCTACTTCACCTTCGTGCGCGAAACCGACAATGAGGCCGAGGCCCAGCGCCTGCTCCGGCTCGGCGACGTGCAGTTCGTCGTCGACATTCCCGTCGATTTCACGCGCAAGCTCCTCCGCGGCGAGCGCCCGACGATCCTGGTCGAAGCAGACGCCACCGATCCCGCCGCCACCGGGCCGGCGCTTTCCGCCATGCGCGCCGTCGCCGACAACGTCCTCGATCGCGACCTCACCGGACCGCTCGCGCGGCTGCGCGCCAGGCCCGGCCCGGTCGATTTCGAAATCCACGCCCATTACAACCCGGAAAACATCACGCAATACAACGTGGTCCCCGGCCTGATGGGCGTCGTCCTCACCATGACGATGGTCGTCATCACGGCGCTCGCCATCACCCGCGAGCGCGAGCGCGGCACGATGGAGAACCTCCTCGCCACGCCGGTCCGGCCCACCGAGGTGATGATCGGGAAGATCATTCCCTACATCATCGTCGGCTACGTGCAGGTGACGCTGATCCTGCTCGCGGCGCGATTCATCTTCGGCGTGCCGATGCTCGGCAGCATCGCCCTGCTTTACGCCGTGTCGCTGCTTTTCATCGCCGCCAACCTCGCCATGGGCATCACTTTTTCGAGCCTCGCGCAAAACCAGCTCCAGGCCGTGCAGATGGCGTTCTTTTTCTTCCTGCCGTCGATCATGCTCTCCGGCTTCATGTTTCCCTTCCGCGGCATGCCGGAATGGGCCCAGTGGGTGGGCACCTGTCTGCCGCTCACGCACTTCCTGCGCATCGTGCGCGGCATTCTGCTCAAGGGCAACGGGCCGGCCGAAATCGCGCCCGAGATCTGGCCCATCCTGCTTTTTGTTGTCATCGCCATGACGGTCGGCATCAAGCGCTACCGCCAGACGCTCGACTGAGCCGGCTCAGTTCTTTTTCTCCGCGAGCTGCCGTGCCACCGGCCCGTCGAGCACGACCGTCTGCGTCGGGAAGGCGAAGGCCAGGCCGCGGACCGCCACCGCGCGCATGAAGGCGAGGTTGAGGCGCTGGCGCAGCTGCATGTATTTCACGAAGTCGGGATCGGTCGCGACGTAGACGACCCAGATGTCCAGCGACGAGGCGTTGTAGTCGCGGAAAAACACCAGCACGGACGACGGGTCGATCCCGTCCTCGGCCAGGATGATCCGGCGGAAATCCCCGACGATGGCGTCCATCTGCTCGGCCGAGGTGTCGTAGGTCAGGCCGATGACCTGCTCCGTCCGGCGCTGGGTGAAGCGGGAGAGATTGGTGACCGACTCCGACGCCACCGTCTTGTTCGGCATGACGACGAGCGACTTGTCCAGGGCCCTGAGCCTGGTTGAACGCAGACCGATGTCCTCGACCAGGCCGAGAAAATCCCCGATGCGCACGGTCTCCCCGATCTTGAACGGCTGGTCGATGGCCACGACCACCGAGGCGAAAAGGTTCGCGAGCGTGTCCTGGGCCGCGAGCGCGAAGGCCAGGCCGCCGATGCCGAGGCCGGCGAGGAACGCCCGCACATTGGCGCCGAGGCTCTGCGCGATCATGAGCACGCCGAAGACAATGAACACGGCGAAGATGGTCTTCTTGATCCAGGGCATGAAGGCCGCGACCCCGAGGTTCTTGGCCCGTGCAATTTCCTGGGCGTGGTCGAGCAGCGCGTCGAGCGTGCGGAGCAGGAACCAGAAACAGGCGAGGGAAAACGCGATCGTCGCGCCGATGTTGATGTAATGGCGGGTCGTGTCCGAGAATTTCAGCGCATCGAGGGCGCAGAAGATGCCCAGCAGGCCCACCAGCGTCCTGCTCGGATCCTCGATGGCCGGCAGAAGTCTGTCGTCCAGCGTCGTCTTGGTGCGCGCAGCCAGTTTGCGCAGCCGGCCGAACACCAGCGTGATGAAGACCCGGCGCAGAAACAACGCCAGGATGAGAAAGAGCGCGCTGACCACATAGTGCGTCGGCGTGTTCCTGCTCGTATCGACGTCGAAAAGCTCCAGCACCGAATCCACGATGTGCTCGATGAATCCGTTGGCAGGCGGATGTTGGACGGCGGTCTTTTGCTCGTGGTAGACGGCGGCGGCCGCGGCCTCCACCTTCAGTTCCTGCTCCGTGGTGGCATGGCTGTGCGCCGGCAGCGCCGGTGCGGGTGCGGCCGCCTGCGGCCCGCCCGCCGCCTTCGTCCCAACGGGCGGAATCGCCGCCTGGTCATTCGCATCGTCATCGGCGTGCACCGGCAGCCACACCGCGGCCAGCGCGAAAAGCATCAGCAGAACCAGGCGCTTCATTCCCGCGCAGTGAAAATGTGCGGGCGGTCATGTCAAAGGTTTCCTCACGCCGGGCCGGTTGCGCTTGCGCCCGCGCACCCGCCCGCGCCAAGCTTGCGCCATGCCGCTGACCTGCGCCGCCCTCGCCGCTGCGACGCCGCCACCGTGGTGGGCCTGGACGTTTTTTTTCGTCTTCATCGCCCTGATGCTCGCCCTCGACCTCGGCCTCATCCGCCGCGGGTCGCACACGGTGCCCCTGCGCGAAGCGCTCGCGTGGTGCGGCGTGTGGATCGGCCTCGCGCTCGCTTTCAACGCCCTGCTCTGGCTGTGGCGCGGCGCCGAGCCCGCACAGCAGTTCCTCGCCAGCTACCTCGTCGAACTGTGCATGAGCGTGGACAACCTCTTCATCTTCATCCTGCTTTTCGCCTGGTTCAAAGTCGCGCCGGCGTGGCAGCACCGCGTGCTTTTCTGGGGCGTGGTCGGCGCGGTACTGATGCGCGGCGCCTTCATCCTCGCCGGCGTCAGCCTGCTGCACCGCTTCCACTGGATCATCTACCTGTTCGGCGCGTTCCTCATTTTCACCGGCGCGAAAATGGCGCGGCCGAAAAAATCCGGCGACGAAATCCACCCCGAGAAAAATCCCGTCGTCCGGCTCTTTCGCCGCTTTTTCCCCGTCGCCACCGGCTTCGACGGCGCGCATTTTTTCACCCGGGAGGACGGCCTGCGCATGGCCACGCCGCTCTTCCTCGTGCTCCTTGTCGTCGAGACCACCGACCTTGTCTTCGCGCTCGATTCGCTGCCCGCCGTGCTCGCCATCACCATGGATGCATTCATCGCGCTCACTTCGAACATCTTCGCCGTCCTCGGCCTGCGCTCGCTTTATTTCGCGCTCAGCGGCGTGATGCCGCTCTTCCGCTTCCTCAAACCCGGCCTCGCCCTCATCCTCGTCTTCATCGGCGCGAAAATGCTCGCCGCATCCTGGCTCGAAATTTCCACGACGCTCTCGCTCGCCATCATCGGCACGGTGCTCATCACGGCCGTCCTCGCTTCGCTGCTCGTCCGGCCGCCGGCGAAAGCGGACTGAACAGGACTTAATTTTGTTACTCCATAAACCGCGCCGTCCACTCCGGCCGCGGCAGCGGGCAGGTCTGCCACGGACCGAACAGCTTGTAGCGCGTCCGCGCCACAAACTTGTAGCCGGCGTCGCGCAGCCCGCGCGGCACGAGGCGCAGCATCGACGCCGGTCCTTTCCGGCCGCAGGCGTGGAGCGCGGCAATGACGCCGTCCGTGCGGAGCAGAAATGTTTTTTCGCCGCGTTGGGCCCAATCCGGCACGAAGACGAGCGTGCTGAAGTCCTGCGTCGGCAGCCCGTGCGCGCGCAGGAATTCCTGCGCGGCCGGTCCCTGCAGCGGCGCGAACCGCAGCACGCCGCGCCGGTCGAGCTGCAGCAGCCTCCGCACGACGCGGTTGCACAGGCCGCACTCGCCGTCGAACAGCAGCACCGGCCCGGTCACATCGTTCGGCGGGTTTTCGCTCATGGCTGAAACCAGGCTAACCCGCGTCCTCTCCCAGGCAAACGGGAAGGCCATTCATGGCTTGCCTTGGTCCGCCGCGACCTCGGCCACGTCGGCCAGATCGCACAGCACCTCGCCCAGCGCTGCAAAGCGTTCGATGCGTTTCGCATCGGCAAACGTGCCGACCTCGGCATATTTCACGTCGCGGCCGTTGAGCTCGAAGGCGCCGGGCAGACCGGCGTGCAGCGCCGCCATCAATTTCGCCCGCATTTCGGGAATCAGCGCCGCGCGCATGAACCCGGGCTGGTTGGTCTGCACGAACCACGCCTTGTCGAATTCGGCGTCACCCACGGTGATTTCATGCGCGCCGAACAATTCGATGATCCTGGTGGCAAAGCCCTGCTTCCTCAGCGTGAAGCTCAACTGGCTCGGCGCCGCAAGCTGCGCTTTCATCGCCGACCAGGTCGTCCGCGATTTGCCGCTGCCCGTCGTGTAGTTGAAAATCTGCACGGCTTTACCGCGCATCGGCCCGACGATGCTCGGCCGGCCCAGCCAGCCGCCGGCGGGCAAAAATTCCAGCCCGAGCCGGACCGCCAGTTTTTGCAGATTGGCCGCCGTCCGCTGTTTTTGCACCAACGTGGCCCAAATCACCAGGCCGGCGATAAGCGGAACAATGAGCAACGGGATGAAGGGAAAGAAGGCGAAGTGGAAAAATTCACCCATGGTTCCGGAGGTTAGGAAAAATCCCTTCCCACGCGAGCGGGAATCAGCCGGGCTCATTGAAAAAGCCGGGCGCCTTGCGGCGCCCGGCCAGCGTGGCCTTCGCGTCCTTTGCAGTCAAAAGACGTGCGATTCAGCTCACCGCGATCTTGCGCGGCTTCACCGCCTCGGCTTTCGGCAGCGAGACGCGCAGCACGCCGTCCGCCAGCTCGGCGTGGATTTTTTCCGCGTCGATGGCGTTGTCGTGCTCGAGCACGAGTTCGAACGGCGCGTCAGCGGATTCGCGATAGAGCGCGGTCCAGCCTTCCGGCTGTTTCCAGCCGCGGCGGCCGGTGATGGTGAGCGTGCCGGCGTCAGCCGTCAGCTCAAGTCCGTCCCTGGCCACCCCGGGCAGATAAACCGTGAGGCCGTAGGCCTCCTCGGTTTCCCTGACTTCATAGGCGGGCTTCACGGCCGGGCCGGATTCGCCGGCGGCGCCATGACGGCGCGCGGGCGAGGAGCTGAACGAGGGAATGAGGGCATTGAAGAGCGACATGGTGTTTTCCTCCTTTTTAAGCGTGATCCTGCGAATGGTTATTTGACGGCCACGGTGACCTTCTTCGGCTTGGCCTCCTCGCGCTTCGGGAGCGTGACGGTGAGCACGCCGTTTTCGTAGGCGGCGGCGACCTTGTCGGCCTGCACCGATTCGGGCACGCTGACGGAGCGGCTGAAGGAGAACGACTCCCCGCCTTTGCCGTCGGCGGTCTTGGTTTTGCGCGCGGCCGTGATCGTCAGGTAACCGTCGACGAGCTCGACGTTGACGTCGTCGCGGCTCACGCCGGGAAGCTCGGCCCGGACGTAGGTGTTGTCCTTGTCTTCGTAGAGATCGACCGGAAACTGCCGGTCGAGCGGCGCGCCCACGAAGTCAGAGAGCGCAGCCTCAAACAGCCGGTCGATTTCGCTCTCGAGTCCCGTCCACGGGCTGCGGGGAAGGGACAGCGCGGGAGCGAAGCCCCGGCTGGCGGGTTGGGTGTAGCGGATGATTCTCATGTGATTGTCTCCTGTGATGGTTGGTTTGAGATTAAGGTTGAATCCGCCTGCTTCTTGCAGGTGCGATGCCGGCCAGCCGGGCCGGTCAAGTTGTTGTTGAAGATAAAATTATGTTTCAGGCACCGCGCGGCGCCGGGAAAAAATTTCCCGCAGTGTGACGACACACGTGAGAAAAGTTTGCACGCTCCGCCCAGGTGGACTGCCCGTCAAACGAGTGCAGCCGGACGACACCAAGGTTTTGTCGCATTGCGCGGCAGAAGCCTCAAATTAAGCGGTGATGAAGCCCCCGTCCATCCCCGAAGCAGCGACTTTTTTTGCCTCCCGCCGGAGCATGGTCCTGGCCGGCGCCGTGATCGCGGCGGCGACACTGGCAGCTTACCGCGGCAGCTTCACGGCGCCGTTTCTGCTCGATGACGTGCCGGGGATTCAGCACAACCTCTCGATCCGCCGCCTCTGGCCTTTGTGGCGGGTGCTCTCGCCGCCGCCCGACCTGACCACCAGCGGGCGCCCGCTCGTCAATCTCTCGCTGGCGATCAACTACGCGCTCGGCGGGCCGGCGGTCGGCGGCTACCACGCGCTCAATCTGGCCATCCACATTCTCGCCAGCCTGGCTTTGTTCGGCATCGTGCGGCGCACGCTGCTTCGTCGCGCGGGAACCGGGCCAGCGGCGGCACCGCCGGAGGCCGCGGCCACCGCCACGATTCTGGGCTTCGCCGCCGCGCTGATCTGGGCGCTCCATCCGCTGCAAACCGGAGCCGTCACTTACATCATCCAGCGGGCCGAGTCGCTGATGGGGCTTTTTTATCTGCTGACCTTTTATTGCTTCATCCGCGGAGCGGAAGGTCGGAAAGTCGGAAAGCAGATGTCGAAAATCAGGAGCGAGCCGGTTTCTAGCCTTCGATCTCCGATCGCTGATCTCTGGCTTCCGGCTTCTGTCTTCAGCTGCCTGCTCGGCATGGCCACAAAAGAGGTGATGGTCTCGGCGCCGGTGATGGTTTTGCTCTACGACCGGACTTTTATTGCCGGAACCTTCGGCGAGGCGCTGCGCCGACGCTGGGGATTTTATGCGGGGCTGGCCGGCACGTGGCTGCTGCTGGCCTGGCTGGTCGTGAGCGTGGGCGGCAACCGCAACGGCTCCGTCGGATTCGGCGTGGGCGTCAATTGGTGGGCGTACGAGCTGACGCAGTTCCAGGCGGTGGCGCACTACCTTTGGCTGTCGGTCTGGCCGCACCCGCTGGTCTTCGACTACGGCCCGTTCTCGATCAAGCATGCCTGGGATGTGCTGCCGCAGGCGGTGATCGTCGCGTTGCTCGCGGCGTGCACGCTCGTCGGCTTGTGGCGTCGGACCGCGCTCGGTTTCGCCGGCAGCTGGTTTTTTGCCATTCTCGCCCCGACCAGCATCATGCCCGGCCCGACCGACATGATCGACGAGCATCGGATGTACCTGGCGCTGGCTGCGGTGGTTGCCGGCCTGGTCGTGGGTTTGCATCGATTGCTGGCCAGCGGACCGGCCCTGCCGGCGCCGTTGGGTTTGCGGCGGGCCGCGGTTCCTCTGCTTGTTTTTGCCGTAGCGGTGCCGCTCGGCCTTCTCACCGCGCGGCGCAACGACGATTACCGCAGCGAGCTGGCGATCTGGACCGACACCGTGGGCAAGCGCCCCGGCAATCCCGCGGCGCACGACAGCCTGGGCAACGCGCTGGAACATGCCGGCCGGCTGCCGGAGGCGAGGGCGGAGCACGAGCAGGCGCTGCGGCTGATGAACTTCGCGCAGGCACACTATAATTTGGGCAATGTCCTGACCAAGCTGAGCCGCTTCGCCGAAGCGATCGACCAATACGAGCAGGCCTTGAGTTTGCAGCCGAATCAGGCCGACACCTATGACAGCCTGGGCAACGCGCTCTTCCAGACAGGCCGCGCTCCGGAAGCGATCGCCTGTTATGAGCAGGCGCTCCAGCTCAGCCCCGACGACGCCCACGCGCACTATGGCCTGGGCATGGCTCTGGTGAAAACAGGCCGATTGCCGGAGGCCATCGAACATTACCAGGCGGCGCTGCGGCTCGAATCGAACAACGCCCTGCTGCAATACCAGATCGGCACTGCGCTGGCCCATGCCGGCCGGCTCCCGGAAGCGATCGAACATTACCGGGCGGCGCTCCGCCTCGATCCGCAGAGCGTCGTCATCCACGTCAATCTCGGCATTGCCCTGGCTGAGTGCGGACGGACGGACGAAGCCGTCGCGCATTATCAGGAGGCGCTACGGATCGATCCCGGCTCGGCCGAAGCGCACCTCAATCTCGGCAACGTCTGGTTCAGCCGGGGCCGCCTGGACGAGGCGATCGCGCAATGCCGCGAAGCCCTGCGGATCAAACCCGATTACGCCGACGCGCATTACAACCTGGGCATCGCGCTGATCCAAACCAACCGCCCGGCGGAAGCGGCCGAACAATTCCGGGAACTTGTGCGGATCAATCCCAACGACATCCAAGCCTGGCGCATCCTGGACCGGCTGCAGGCCGAGCCGCAATCCTTCGGGCCGATCAAATAAACCGCCGCCCCGCGCTGCCGGCGGCGCAAAAAAATCGGACGCGGCGCGATGCCGCGGCTTGCGACGGACCGCCGGAATGTTTGAGTGAAGTCCGAACCGCCCCTTCCGCCATGTTCCTCGCCCTCCTCCTGCTGCCGCATTTCGATCTCCAAGCCCATGAAAAGGCGCGCGTCGTCGCGCTCGCCGACGCCGCGCTCCACCACGAGCCTCGCACCATCACCTCGGTGATCAATCCGCGCAGCCCCGGCGGCCCGCACGATTTTTCCTCGGAAGGTGACTACTGGTGGCCGGACCCGAAGAATCCCAACGGCCCCTACATCAAGCGCGACGGGATGACCAACCCCGATAACTTCACCGCACATCGCGAGCTGCTGCTCGATTTCGCCCGCGACACCGACGCGCTCATCGCCGCCTACCGCATCACGCGCGACGAGCGTTACGCCGCCGCCGCGGTCAAGCAGCTCGACGCCTGGTTCGTCAACCCGGAGACGCGCATGTATCCAAACCTTCAATATGCCCAGGCGATCAAGGGCGTCTGCACCGGCCGCGGCATCGGCATCATCGACACCGTGCACCTGGCCGAGGTCGCGCTCGGGGTTCGCGAGCTGCGCGGATCGAAATCACTCTCGCCTCTCGACGACGGCGCCATCACCCGCTGGTTCCGCAGCTATCTCCTCTGGATCCGCGTCCATCCCTACGGCCGGGACGAAAGCAAGGCCGACAACAATCACGGCACCTGCTGGGCGCTGCAGGCCGCCTGCTTCGCCCGGCTGGCCGGCGACGAGGCCGTGCTCGCCGACTGCCGTCGCCGCTTCAAGGAGGTCATCCTGAAGCAAATGGCGCCGGACGGCAGCTTCCCGCGCGAACTCGGCCGCACCAAGGCCTACGGCTATTCCATCTTCAACCTCGACGTCATGACCGCCCTCGCCCAGGTGCTCTCCACGCCGCAGGAAAATCTCGTCACCTATCAGCTGCCCGACGGCCGCAGCCTCATCCGCGGCATCGAGTTCCTCGCGCCCTACCTGGCCGACAAATCCAAATGGCCGAAGCCGCCCGACGTGATGTATTGGACCGACTGGCCCGTGCGCCAGCCCGCCCTGCTCTTCGGCGCGCTCGCCACCGGCAACGAGGACTGGCTCAAGCTCTGGGAGCGCCTGCCCGCCGACCCGACCGTCGAGGAAATCCGCCGTAATTTTCCTATCCGCGAACCCGTGCTCTGGGTCGACATCCCCTGACCGCCGCCGCGTCGCGGCTCAGGCCGCCGCCGGCATCTCCAGCCGGCGGACCCGGCCGATCAGGCCGAAAAGCACGAGGGTCGCGACTGGCCCGAGAATTCCTGCAGTGAGCAGGATCGGCGTGTAGGAAAAATGGTCCACCACCACGCCGGTGCAAAAGGTCAGGATCATGCCGCCGGCGCCCGCCGCCGTGCCGGCGAAACCGGCGATCGAACCGACGGCACCGACCGGGAAAAAATCGCTCGGCAGCGTCTGCACGTTGCCGACCCAGAACTGGAAGGCAAACAGGGTCACGCTCGTGTACGCGAGCGCCGCGCCGGCCGAGTCGGCATAGGCTGCGGCGATGCCCACGGGCATGAGCAGCGCGCCGATGAAAATGGCGGTCTTGCGCGCGCGGTTCATGCTCCAGCCGCGGTCGAGAAGAAAGCCCGAGAGCCAGCCGCCAAGCGCCGCGCCCAAAGCGGCGAAGACATACGGCACCCAGGCCGAGGCGCCGATTTGCCGGAGGCTGAAATGGCGCACGTCGGAAAAATATTTCGGCAGCCAGAAAAGATAAAGCCACCACACGGGATCGCCGAAAAACCGCGCCAGCACGATGCCCCAGACCGCGTGGCTGCGCAGCAAAACCGGCCAGGGCACGCGCGGATGGCGCGTCTGCTCCGGCGTGGCGGCGGCCTTCGCGGCCGCCGGGCGTGGATAAATCGCCAGCCACGCAGCCAGCCATAAAAATCCGAGCGCGCCGGTCGCGACGAACGCCGCCTTCCAGCCGAAGCTCAGCTGCAGCCAGACGACGAACGGCAGCGCCACAGCCGGCCCGATCGAGGCGCCGACGTTGGTGATGCCCATGCCGAGCGCCCGTTGAGCCGGGGCAAACCACGCCGCGATGGTGCGCGTCGCCCCCGGCCAGTTGCCCGCCTCGCCGAGTCCGAGCAGGCCGCGCATCAGGCTCAGGCTGGCCAGCCCGCGCGCGAAGGCATGCCCGATTTCCGCCACCGACCAGAGGAGAATGGCGAGCGAATAACCGCGCCGGCTGCCCAGCCAGTCGAAGACCGCGCCCCACAGCCACATCGAAAATGCATAAGTGAAAAGGAAAACGCTGCCGATCGATCCATACTCGGTGTTCGAGAGCCCCAAATCCCGGCACAATACGGGCGCGAGCACCGATATCGCCTGCCGGTCGATGTAGTTGACCAGTGTCCCGGCGAAGATGAGCGCGATGATGGCCCAGCGCAGCGGACGCGCGCCTTCTGATGCGGCCGGAGCGAAAGGCTCCACGCTCATTTGAATTTGTCCCGCATCCCCTGCAACCCGGGAATGGCCGCCATCAAATGCCGGTGCGCCGGATCGAAATACTGGATCAGCGAGCGCTGGTGCCGTCCGACGAGGATCGTGAAAATATAGCCCTCATGGCCCGGTGAAGCCGCCGTCGGATGATAGCCGCGGTCGACGAGAAACGTGTCGCCGTGCCGCGTCATCACCGCCTTGGGCGGACCACCGGCCAGGTAGCAGAATTGCGCGCCGAATCCGGTCTCGGGCCGGAAGCGGTAGTGATAAATCTCCTGAAATTCCGTCTCCTCGGGCGGCCGCTCGGCGTCGTGCTTGTGCGGCGGATAGCCGGACCAGCAGCCGGCGTCCGCATAAAGCTCGCTGACGAGCAGGTTGCCCGCGCGGCCCGCGGCGCGCTGGCCGAGAAGGTGGAAAATCCGCCGGCGCGAATGCGTCGGTCCCGAACCGACGTCGACCATTTCCACCTCCTTCGGCGGGATGCGAAAGGGCGTGAAGGTCCGCGCGCATTTTCCGCCGGCCACGGCAACCTCGGTGCCGGCGGATCGCGCGGTCACGATCACCTCCCGGTCCGTGCCGGCATAGACGGAGTCCGCGCGGCCCGACCAGATGTCGGCGCGCCGGCCCACGTCCTCAAACTGCTGACGGCCCACGGCGATATCGGCCCGGCCCGAAAGCACCACGAAAAGCGTCTCGAAACCCGGCACCCGCACGTGTGCTTCTCTTCCGGCCTCGAGCCGCAACAGCTGAAAATGGCACAGGTCCGCCGGACTTTCGCCGGCCGGCACGATGACCTTGCTGGCGGCGGAGGCGGGAGCGCGGATGAGCCTGGGCATGCAAGGAGGAAAAGGCCTCGGCCGGCCATGGGCGAGTTTTTCGTGCTGGCGGCGCATGTTTGGGCTTTTCTTGCGCGACGCCGTGCGGTTTGTTGGCGGACTTAACCCATCTGTTCCACTGTGAATTTCGATTTTGATCATTCACCCGACCGCCGCGGCACCGACTCGCAGAAATGGCAGAAATATGCCGGCCGCGAGGTGCTCCCGCTTTGGGTGGCCGACATGGATTTCACCTCGCCGCCGGCGGTGCTCGAGGCACTGCGCCGCCGCGTCGACCACGGCGTGTTCGGCTACGCCCGACCGGTGCAGTCGACGGTCGAGGCGGTGGTGGGCGCGATGGCCGCGCGCTACGACTGGCGCATCGAGCCGGAGTGGATCGTATGGCTGCCCGGCCTGGTCGTGGGGCTCAACGTCGCGGTGCAGGCCTTCGCCCAGCCGGGCGACCAGGTGCTGAGCTGCACGCCGGTTTATCCGCCGTTCCTCACCGCGCCGGAACATTCCGGCCGCGAAACCCTCGCCGTGCCGCTGGCGCTGAACACCACCGAAAAACGCTGGGAGCTCGATTTCGACGCGCTGGAGCGCGCGATCACGCCGCGCACCCGGGTTTTTCTTTTCTGCCATCCGCACAATCCCGTCGCCCGCGTCTGGCGGCGCGAGGAGCTCGTCCGCCTGGCCGATTTCTGCCTGCGGCACGACATCGTGCTCCAGTCCGACGAAATCCATTGCGATCTGGTCCTCGACCCGGGGCTCCGGCACGTGCCGACGGCGAGCCTCGGGCCGGAAATCGCGGCGCGCACCGTGACGTTCATGGCCCCGAGCAAGACCTACAACCTGCCGGGCCTGGGCACGTCGTTCGCCGTCATCAGCGACCCGAAGCTGCGGGCGCGGTTCGTCCGCGCCACCGCCGGCATCGTCGCCGAGGTCACGGCCCTCGGCTACGCCGCCTGCGAGGCCGCCTACCGCGACAGCGAGCCGTGGCGGCAGGCGCTGCTCGACTATCTGCGCGGCAACCGCGATTTCCTCGCCGGCTTCGTCGCGCGCGAGTTGCCGGGCGTGCGGATCGAGGCGCCGGTCGAGGCGACTTATCTCGCCTGGCTCGACGTCCAGGCCCTCGGCCTGGCCGATCCGGCGGCGCATTTCGAAAAACACGGCGCCGGCCTGAGCGACGGTTTCTTCTTCGGCGCGCCGCGGGGAAAAAACGTGCGCTTCAACTTCGGCTGCCCGCGCGCCACGCTGGCCGAGGCGCTGCGGCGGATGAAGTCGGCGCTGGAATAATCTCAGTGCTTGGCGCGCACGCTGCCGGGCGGCGGCTCGTTGAGCATGGCCCAGAAAAGACCGAGCTGTTTGACCGCGGCGATAAAGGCCTGGAAATCCACCGGCTTCACCACGTAGGCGTTGGCGCCGAGCTGGTAGCTGCGCACCAGGTCCGGCTCCTCGCGCGACGAGGTCAGCATGACGACCGGGATGCTTTTCAGCCTGTCGTCCTCCTTGATGGCGCGCAGCACTTCGAGGCCGTTGACCTTTGGCATCTTCAGATCCAGCAGGACGACGGCGGGATTGCCGGGCACGCGCGTCTGGAAGTGGCCGCGGCAATAGAGATAATCGAGGGCCACCGCCCCGTCGCCAGCGACGACGACTTCGTTGGCCAGGTTGTGTTCGGCGAGCGCCGCGAGGGTGAGCTCGACGTCTTGAGGATTATCCTCGGCGAGAAGAATGCTGCTGAGTTGAGTCATGATGGCGTGGTGGTTGAGGTTGAAGGTGGTGCGGCCGGTGGCGCCGGCGCGCTGACGGCCAGGCTGAAATAAAATACAGCGCCCTCTCCAAGGCGGCTTTCGGCCCAGGTGCGGCCGCCGTGGCGGGCGACGATGCGGCGCACATTGGCGAGCCCGATGCCGGTGCCCTCGAACTCGGACGAGCTGTGCAGGCGCTGAAACACGCCGAAGAGCTTGCCGGCATACTGCATGTCGAATCCGGCGCCGTTGTCGCGGACGAAAAACTCGTGCTCACCGGCGGCCGCGTCCGTCCGGCTGCCGATCTCGATGCGCGGCTGCGGGGTCTTGCCGGTGTATTTGACCGCGTTGTCGATGAGGTTGAACCAGACCTGCCGCAGCAGAGCGGGGTCCGCATGGACGCGCGGGAGCAGAGCGATGCTCCATTCGATCCCACGGCTGTTTTTTTTGAAGCCACCGTCACGAATGATCTCGGCGATCAACGCGTCCTGATTGACCTCGGTTATTTGCATCGAGGTCCGGCCCGCGCGCGAGAAAGCAAGCAGGTCGTCGATCAGGCGGCCCATCTGGCGCGCGGCGTCGGAAATGACGCGGAGATAGCGGCGGCTTTTGTCGTCGAGCGCGGCGTCGGCGTGTTTTTCCAGCAGGCCGATGAAGCCGTCGATGTGCCGGAGCGGCGCGCGCAGATCGTGTGAAACGGAGTAGCTGAAAGCTTCGAGCTCCTGGTTGGCGGCCTCCAGCTGGGCGGTGCGCTGGACCACGCGTTGCTCAAGCTCCTGGTTGAGCTGGTGAATTTCCTCCTGGGCCCGCTTGCGTTCCGTGATGTCGGTGATGGTCACCACCGCCATTGTCGGCTGGCCGGCGGCGTCGCGCACGAGCGTGCCGCCGTAATTGAAAATGCGCCGCCAGTCGGAATTGAGACGCCGGATATTGATTTCCAGATCCCGCAGCTGTTCGCCGCGCAGGATGCGGGCCAGCGGCCACTGGTCGAGGGGCAGGACCGAGCCGTCGAGGGTCGAGAGCTCGAAGATCGTGGCAAATCCGGACAGGTGGCGGCGGCATTCCTCCAGGCCGGCAAATCCGTGCAGTTCGATCGCCGCGCGGTTGAAATGCAACAGGTGGCCGTCGAGGTTGGAAACCGCCAGGCCCTCGCCCAGGTTCTCGATGATCGTCTGCAGCTGAACCTCGTTGCGCCGCAGGGCCTGATTCTGCTCGTAGATTCGGGCGAGCATCTGGTTGAAGGCGTCGGTCAGCAGCCCGATTTCATCCCGGCCCAGTTTGGTGGCGCGCACGGAATAATCCTGGCGCTCCGAAATGGCCCGGGCCGTCCCGGCCAGGGCCAGGAGCGGATCTGAAATCTGCCTTTGCAGCAGCCGCGCCAGCGCGTAAGCCACCAGGATGATGACGGCCATGACGGCGGCGGCGATGCCGACGGTTGCTCCGAGCCACTCGTCCATGGCCGACTTGGTGTCAAAGCGGAGATAGAGGGTGCCGAGACGCTCGTCCTTTTGCACCACCGGCTGAAAATCGACGAGATACGACGACTCGAAACGACAGCCGTCGCCTTCCGGCAAGGCGGGAAAAACGGCGTCGGACAGGCTGGCGGGATATTTGGCGAACAGCTTTCCCCGCCGGTCGTACAGGCCGGCGGCCAGGACGTGGCGTTCGGCTCCGAGCGCGGACAGGATTTCCCTCGCGTCGCCCGGATAGTCGAAGGCCAGCGCGGCGGTGCTGTTGGCCGCGACGATTTCGCCCAGCGTGGAGAGCTGCCGGACCGAGGTCTGCCGAAGGGCGTGGACTTCATAGGCGAAAAATGCGCCGCACATCAGCAGCATCACCACCACGCTGGTGAGCAGGATTATCACCATCAGCTTCCGCTGGATTGGAATGTTCCGCAGCATCTCGGGCTAACCGTTCCCCGGCGTGACGATCTGGGCCGGCTCGAGCAACTTGGAGCTGATGGTGAGATCGGCCGCCCGGGCGGCGTCCACGTTGATCTGCAGCCGGATTTTGTTGTTCTCCGTGACGAACCGGATCATGCCGCCGCGCTCGGCAAAACCCGCCATGTCGCCGACGGTGAGAATGCTGCGGCCTTTCAGACTGGTCAGCACGTGAGCGAGGTGGCCGGTCTCGGACCGGCTGATGAACAACACGTGGCAGGGCCCGATGTCCTCCGGCCGGCGGTAGCGCTGAACGACCAGGGGATGGTCATTCACCTTTTCTCCACGCACGGCTTCATCGATATAGGAATCAAAGGGATCCTCCCCGAGTATGCCGATGACGAGGGGGCTTTGCGGCTGCGGAAAAGCCTGGGGCGGCCAGTCGACAAATTGAACAAAATTGAAAAGGAAGACGGCCTTGATCTGGTATTCCCGCGTCGCCGGCTCCGGATCGGCCGCGGCACGCAGTCCGCCCAGGACAAAAATGGCGGCAAGAACAAACCGCACGCACGATTTCCTGATCAGGCGGCGCGCCCTCCGGGGGCATGTTCCTGGATCTAATACTGCCATACGGCCTTCCCGTAGACGCTGCGCTGGATTTCCTCCCGGGTCGGACCGGGAAAACCATATTCCGGATGTTGAGGATGCAGGAGATTCTGCCCGACCACGGACAGCTCGAAGTTTTGGGTGAGACGCCAGCCCAGACGGGCGTCGAGTTCATAATAACTCGGGACGGTCCCGGCGGTCGGCCCGTTGTTGTTGTGCAGCGTGTCCACCCAGCGCAGCACGGTGTCCAGCTCGATGTCTTCCGGCAGATCGAAGGACGAACGCAGTGACCATTGCTGTTCAGGATCGGCCGTTTCGTTCAACGCATTGCTGAAATCGACCTGACCCGGCTTGACGCGCAGGTGCTCCCTGAGCAGGTCGTAACCGGCGTGCAACCGCCACCAGCCGGACACTTGATAGCTGGTGGTTAGCTCAAAGCCGTAGGTGTCGCCCTCCAGGTTGTTTTGGAAGACGAGGGGAAAACCGAACGTGGGGAAGCCGGGGTGGCCGGGCGTCGTGCTCCGCACGTGATCGTAGTCGTTGTAAAAGGTCGCGAGGGAGAGAACGGCCTGGGAGCCGAGCTGCGCGCGGTAACCCACTTCGTAAGCCACCACGGTTTCCGAGACGAAGTCCGACCCGCCATTGAGAATGCTCGATGGGAACGGGGCGGGCAGGCCGGTGGGCTCGCGCAAATCCCGGTCGATGCGCGAGGGCGTGCGCACCGCGCGCGAGACGGCGGCCCACAGCATCTGTGCGGGCGTGAGGTTGAGCTTCAACCGGCCGCTCGGCTCCTCCTCCCATCCGGTATAATCGTTGCGCTCGACCTTCGTCCCGAGCGTGACAGAGAAATTTTCCAGGAGCTTGATTTCATCCTGCACGAAACCGCTGAATAAATTCTGATCGAGATGGGGCGGGACAAAGGCGACGGTCGGCGCGTTCTGCGCGGTGTCGTCGGTGTATCGGTAACCGAGCCCCCAAGTGATTCCATTGCGTTCGCCCAGCTGGAAGCGGTGCTGGAGATCGACGTCATAAGTGTCGAGGTCGTCCTTGATGTCGCCGGCCGGGAGGGCAGTGCCCTTGGGTGTTGGCAGTGCAATGTGGGTCCGGTCGTAATACACCTGCAGGCTGGTGTGCGAACTGTCCGAAAAATCATGCGCCCAGCGGCCGAGGATGTTGCCCCCGCCGACTTTGGCGCCGCCGCCGGTGGTGATGCCCTCGTCGCCGCCATAAATGTCGCCCTGCAGGGTGAAGTTGTTTTCCGGGATGGCCGTCGCATCGATGCGGAAACCGCCCTGCCCCATGTGCCAGGCGTCCGAGGCATCGCTGCCGTTGGCGAGAATTTCGCTGTCGCGATTGAAATATTTTCCGTAGACGCGGAAATAAACGTCGGGAGCGAGCGTACCGCCGTATCTCACCCCGGCGAAGTCCTTCAACTCGCTGCCCCCGCCAGCCTCGGCATAAAGCCCCTGCGTCTTCTTGGCGCTTTTGGTGGTGATGTTGATCACGCCGTTGACCGCATTCGCACCCCACAGCGTGCCGCCGGGCCCGCTGATGACCTCGATTTGGTCGATGTCCTCCAGCAGGTAATCCTGCACGTCCCAAAACACGCCGGAATAAAGCGGCGTGTACACCGTGCGGCCGTCGATCATGACCAGGAGCTTGTTGGCCAGATCGGTGTTGAACCCGCGCGCACTGATGCCCCAGTCATGCGCGCCTTTCTGCGCCACCTCCAGATTGTCCGCCAGCCGCAGCGCCTCCGGGATGCTCGAGGCCCCGGACCGGCGGATGTCATCCTGCGTCACGACCTGGATGGCGGAGGGCGCATCCAGCAATTTTTCCGGATGCCGCGCCACCGAGGTCACATCGAGATTCATGAGCTGCTCGATGCTCATGCTCTTCAACGATTGGAGGGACGATCCGCCCTCGGCGGTCTGGGCGCGGATCCGGCCCGTAAAAACCGCGAGGCAGCAAAAACCGGCGATGACAGTCGCCGGACGCGTCATCGCACGGGAGCGGCCGGTCCATCTCGCTTTGAGGAATTGAACGGGCGGACGCCTCATGGGGCTTTCGGAATCCGGCCGTGACGCGCCACACCTTCGGGCGCAAGAGGCGTCGCCTCATCAACCGCGGGCCGTCCGTCCGGCGGAATGCCAATGTCGGCCGAAAAATGTGCATGGGGCGGCATGGAATTTTGGCAAGATAGGTTAAAGTCCCGGTATTCAAGTGGAACCAAAATCAACAAACTGCCTTCCTCTATTCAGGTTTTCTAATATAAGTAAATTCCCCCAGTGCACATCGGACCTCACCGGCTCTCTTCCAACCTCTTTTTGTCACCGTTGGCTGGATACACCAACCTGCCGATGCGGCTGACCCTGCGCGAGCTGGGCGGGCTCGGCTGGGCCACGACCGATCTGGTCAACGCCCGCTCGCTGCTCGAGCGCAACCCGCGCGCGCTGCAACTCGCCGCCACACATCCGGACGACCGGCCGATGGCCATCCAGCTTTTCGGCGCGGTGCCGGAGGAGATGCGCGACGCGGCCGGGCTTTGCGAGGAGGCCGGCGCGCAAGGCGTCGACATCAACATGGGCTGTCCGGTGAGAAAAGTCGTCCGCATCGGCGGAGGCTCGGCCATGATGACCGAACTCAACAAAACCGCGGCGCTCGTGCGCGGCATGGTCGGGGCCGTGAAAATTCCCGTGACCGCCAAGATGCGCCTCGGCTGGGACGAGGAAAACCTCACCGCGCCCGACCTCGCGCGCGTGCTGGAGGACGCGGGCGTGGCGGCGATTTTCGTGCACGGCCGCACCCGCGCGCAGGGTTTCGGCGGCATGGTCAATCTCCCCGGCATCCGCGCGGTCGTGCGGGCCGTGAAAAAAATCCCGGTCATCGGCAATGGCGACGTGACCACGCCCGAGGCGGCAAAGCACATGCTCGACGAAACGGGCTGCGCCGGCGTGAGCATCGGCCGCGGCGCATTCTACGATCCGTGGATTTTCCGCCGCACCGCGCGCTACCTGCGCACGGGGGAGCTTCCGCCCGAGCCGGGATTCGCGGAGCGCGTGGCGGTGATGCGGCGGCATTTCGACCGCTACGTCGGGTTCTACGGCGAGGCCCAGGGTGCGAAACTTTTCCGCAAGGTTGCGCCGTGGTATGCGCGCCGCTTCGGGCCGGCCAAACTTTTCAAGCGGCGGATCGTCACCATCGCCTCGCGCGCCGATTTCGAAGCCGCGCTCGACGACTATCTCCGCTGGCGCGCGCCGTTCTGCGACGAACGCGGCGAGCTGCGGCCGAAGTTCCAGCCCGGCCCGCTGGTGGCGTCATTTTTGCGCGAGAGCGGCGCGCCGGACGGCGCTGCGATTCCCGTGCCCAAGGGGCCGATCGAAGTCTGGTGAAAGCCGCGCCCGGCGCTCAATACTTCTTCACCAGCGTGACGCCGTTGCGGTCCTTGAAAAGCGCCAGTTCGCGATCCGCATTGATGCCGGCAAAGACGATTCCCAGGTCCTCATTGACCGTTTCGCCGACCTCATAAGTGCGGCCGCCGATGAGCACACGCGGATGAGCACCCTGGAAAACTCCGCTCACCCGCAGATCGCTGATGAAAGCCTTGAATTCCGGGCTGGCCTCCTCCGCCGGGTTGAGATCGATGTGCACCGTCTGCGGGGCGGCGGGCACGGGTGCAGCCGCGGCGGGCGGCGGAGCGGCCGGGGCGGGGGGTTCGGTGGAATCCGTTTTTGCGGCAGCCGGCGGAGACGCCGGCGGCGCGGCCGGGGCGGAGGGCTTTTCTTCCGCGACAACTTCATTGACCGGCTCGACGTCCGCCTTGGTATGCGCCTCGACGGCGTTCTTGGCTTTGTCGATCATCTGCGCCGGCATGGCGGCGACTTGATCGAGCGTGACCGAGGGCGAGGGCGCGGCGGCCGGCGGTGACGCGGGCCTGGCCGGAACCGCAGGCTTGGGTGTGGACGCCGAAGCTGGAGGATTGGCCGACGGTTTTAGAAAAGTCAGATAACCGTAATAACCACCGCCACCGAGCAGAACGACGACGATGATCGCCACAAAGACCGGGCTCATTTTGGACGGAGGCGGCTTGGGCGGCGGCAGCACACGCCGCACGGGCGCGGCGCGGACAATCGGCGCGGGAGCTTTCGGCGCCGGGGGTGGAGGAGTCTTGGGCGGGGGCGGCGCGGCGGCCTTGGGCACCGTGGCCGGCACCGTCGGCGGCACAGCCGGTGGTGGAGCCGGAGGCGGCGCGCCCGCCGATTCGCGGGATTTCAGCTTGAGCGCACCCTTGGCGGATTCGGCGGACAGCGATGCATCCGCCGGTCCCGGTTTTTTTTCCGCGGCGGGAGCCGCCGGAGGCGCTGATTTCGCCGCCAGCCCAGGCGACGGCGGAGGCGCGGCCGGCGCAGGTGACTTGGGAAGAATCACCGGCGGCCCGACGACAGGTTGAGCCTTGCGCTCGGAAGGCGGTGCCGGCGGAGGCGGAAGGGATGCGGAAGCCGCCGGCAACGAACTCGAGACCGGTGGAGGCGGGGGCGGAGGCGCGGCCGCTGGGGGCTTTCCCGCCGCGGCAGGACCGGCTGGAGCCGCCGGCGAGGCCTCGGCAGGCTTGAGCGGAAAGGGCGGCGCCGTCGGCAAAATTTGCGGCTTTCGATAAGCGGGCGGTGGCGGTGGAGTGTCAGAGGGCTTTTCGACGGCGGCAGCCGGAGGCGGAGCTGACACGCCGGCTTGGGGAATTTCCCGGGGCGCAACCGGAGCTGGAGCCGGCGGTGGAGGAGGCGCGGCCGGTTTTTCCCCTGTCGCCGGACCGGCTTGCGGGGGCGAGGCTTCGGCCGGTTTGAACGGAAAAGGCGGCGCAGTCGGTAGAATTTGCGGCTTTCGATGGATGGGCGACGGCGGAACCTCCTCCGGCGGGGCGCTCGGCTCCGGAGGTTTTTCGGCGGGCGGCGGCGGGACGCCGGGTTTTGCCGCTTCGGCCGGAGCAACCGGCGCGGCTGGAACAGCTGCCGGTACCGGCGGCGCCGAAGCCGCGGGCGGGGGCGACGGAGGAGTGGGAGCAGGCGGAGGCGCGGCGGGCGGTGTGTTGCCGGCCGGCGGTGTCTCACGAGGCTTGAGACGAAGCGGTGACCGCGGTGGGTTGGGCTCGTCACTCATTGCGGGTCCGGATTAACAATTTTTCGGCAAAGCGAAACCAAAAAGATTCACTGGCGGTCTTTCAATGGATTCGTCAGGTTTTCGCAAAACAGTCCCAAAAGCATTGCATGAACAAAATCCTTGTTTTTTTACTGGCCGGTCTGGTTGCCCTTGCCGGCTGTCATCACGGTCCGCGCAAGCCAAAGCCCAGCGCCGCCGTCGCCACCGGAGTGGAACAGGAATTCATGCAGCGGTGGGTCGACCAGCGGGCGCACGATTACCTGGCCCAAAACAAGTTCGCCACCGAGGCGGACGCGCGCGCGCAGGCCACGAAGGATTTTTACGAGCAGTATCCTTACACCGCTCTCGCCGGCAAGGCCGGGGCGGGGGCTCCGGACGTAAAATAAATTTCCCGGCGGCGCCAACTCCGCGCCTCCTCAGCCGGCGACCGCCGCGTGCGCCGCAATGTGCGCAAAGGCGGCGCGCAGCAGCGTCCGGCCCGGCTCCATCCGGTGCCAAGGCGAGGCGCCGGAGGGATGCGGCAGCGGCACGCAGTCGGCCGCATGACCGCGGTAGGTGATGGAGAATTTTTTTCCGACCGTGTCGGCCAGCGGGCGCTCGCCCAGAAATTGCGTGATGGCCAGCTTGCCGACCGGGAGGACGAGCTGCGGAGCGAGCAGCGCGAACTCGCGTTCCAGCCAGCGGGCGCAGTTGACGATCTCGTCCGGCGTCGGCACGCGATCGCCGCCTTCGGCGCGCTTGCCGGGAAAGCAGCGGCAGACCGCGGCGAAGTAAACCCTCTCGCGCGTCTCGTCCTCGCTCCAGCCGAGCGCCTCGTGAAACCATTTGAAGAGCGTCTTTCCCGCGGTCCAGGCGAACGGCCGGCCGAGCTTCGGCTCCTTGTCGCCCGGCGCCTGGCCGACGAGGAGCACGCGGCTCGTCACCGGCCGGCCGGTGACGACGGGCTTGTGCATGCGCGGGCAAAGCGTGCAGGCGCGCAAGGCGGCGAGATGCTGTTCGATGCGGGCGGAAGCGGCGCGGGCGGGCATGTCCTTTCGTAAAACAAAAAAAGACGAAGCCCGCGAGGAGCTTCGTCTTGGAATTCTGCCGGCGTGCGGCGCTCAGTAGCGACGCTCGCGGTTGAAGCCGCCGCGGCGTTCGCCGCCGCCGCCGCCGCCGAAACCGCGTCCACCGCCCCCGCCGCCGAAGGACCGGCCGGCGCCCTCTTCCTTCGGACGGGCTTCGTTGACCGTGAGAGGACGGCCGTCGAATTCGACGCCGTTGGTTTTCTCCGCGGCCGTCTTGGCCTCTTCGGCCGTGCCCATGGTGATGAAGGCAAAGCCGCGCGGGCGGCCCGTCATTTTGTCCATGGCGACGAACACGTCGGACACGTTGCCGAACTGGCTGAAGTGCGCGCGCAAGTCGGCTTCGCTGGTCTTGAATGACAGGTTGCCGACATAGAGTTTGGAATTACCCATATGATGATTCGTAGATCCACCGTCCGCTGCCAGTTCCGTTCCCACCGTGGGTTTCAAATCATCACTTAAGCCGACGCTCAGCCAACGACTCACCAGATCCTAACATCTAACGTTTTCTCTAACGAGAAGCTGAGCGACTCAGAGGCGGCCGGGAAACGCAAGGTTAAAAACGTGGGGTGTTTCAGCCGCCAAAGAGTTGCTCAAGCGCGCGGCGGTCGCGTTTGGTCGGCCGGCCCGAGCCGCGTTCGCGGGCAAGCAGGTGCTGGATCCGCTGCTGCCGCGCTTTTTCGTATTCCTCCGCGGCGGTGCGCTCCTCGCAAAATTCCGCCACGCGCGGCGCCCCGACCCGCGAGGCCGGCACGGCCCGCACCATCAGCGTGCGGACGACGAGGCCGACCCGCACCGTGACGGTCTCGCCCGCATGGACGTCGCGCGCCGGCTTGGCGGCGCGGCCGTTGACCGCGACGCTGCCCGCGCGGCAGGCGCCGGTGGCCAGGCCGCGGGTTTTGAACACGCGCACGGCCCAAAGCCATTTGTCGAGGCGGCCGGCGGAGTCGGCCGCGCTCACGTGCCGGGGGAATTATCGGCCTCGGCCAGCTTTTTGGCCGAGCCGAATTCCTGTCGATACCAGTCGTCGATCAGCGCCTTTTCGTAGCGCAATTGGTCATCCGGAAAATAGATGTTAATCTCGTTGAGAAAACTCAGATTGGTTATGCTGCGCTGGCCCTCCTTGACGACTTTGCCGGCGGCGTTGGTCAGCGTGAATTCAAATTTCATCCGCGGCGGATAGACGTCCTTGACGATGCGGATGTCGTCATATTGCGGCCCGCGCCACGGCTCGAAGTCGCCGGCCATGTCGACGTCGGTCACGCGCAGCGCCAGATGCCAGCCGGCGGGAACGTAATCCTTGGCCTGCGCCTGGAAGTGCTGCTTGAGTTCGTCGAGATATTCGTCGCGGACCTTGTCGTTGACAAAGTAGCTGTCCTTGACGTCGGTGAATTTATCGGGGTTGACGTAAGTGACATCAACGGGAGGGGCGGGCGGGTTTGCCGCGCGCAAAGCGGACCCGGCGGCCAGGGCGCCGAGGGCGAGCAGAAGGCGGAGCGTTTTCATGGGCGGTAGGGTTCAGGCTCGGACTTCAGGTATGACGCACGTTAGCACAAAAAGGTCCCGGCGCCAGCCGCCGCTGCACGGCGGGCCGCCCCGCGCCCGGGCGGCGGCGGCGGGAGTCCGGCGGCGGGAGCGATCCGGGCCGCCCAATTTATTCATGATAAGTTGTTTGTGAATTCGGATCCGCCCGTCGCGAATTTCGCGCCGACTTTGCGGCGGGGCGCTTTCTTTTCGTAACGTTTTGGATAGGTTGCCCCGATGTTCGCCAATCTCCTCCAGTTGTTCTCGCGCAAGCCGCCGCACGCCTACGAAAGCGCCTTCGTGGAGCGCATCACCGTGACCCAAAAACTCCCGCGCAACCGCCGGGTCGAGCAGCTGCTCATCGCCGGCTGGGTGCTCATCGCTTTGAAAAG
>DATJYF010000091.1:0-7357 GCA_035499715.1 Opitutaceae bacterium
ACGACGCAGGGTGTCGGCGGGAAGAGGCGGTGGCTTCATGGAGGCAAAATCGCGCCGCGCGGCGGCCGGGCGAGACTCGGCCGGCCCTCCGGGCCCGTCAAACCCCTTTCTCGGTTGCGCGTCGCAAGCACTTTGCCACACATTAGATATTTTTTCATGAAAATTAGTATTTGTGATTGAGGTTGGAGGGACCTCGTGCCATTTTGTTTTCAACCCCGCAGGCTTTCCATGAATACCTCGATCTCCACCCTGCTGGAGCATAAGGGCTCCGACATTTACTCCGTGCCCGCGACCGCCACCATCGCCGAGGCGGTGCGCGAAATGAACCGTCACAAAATCGGCTGCGTCCTGGTCATGGACGGCGGCCGGCTCGCCGGCATTTTCACCGAGCGCGACGTGCTCACGCGCGTCGTCGCCAACGAAATCGATCCTAAAACCACCTCCGTCGCCCAGGTCATGACCGAAGGCGTCAACACCGTCGCACCCGAGGCCACGCTCGAGGAAGTGATGACCATTTTCGCCGACAAGCGCTGCCGCCATCTGCCCGTGATTGAGCACGGCCGGCTGCTCGGCCTCATCTCCATCGGCGACATTTCGCGGTGGGTTGCGGCCGCACGTCATGCCGAGTGCGAGCAGCTCAAGCAGTACATCGCCGGCGGCTATCCTTCCTGACCCGGCCGGCGCGGTTTGACGACGCGGCGAAACCGTGCAGGTTGCGCGCGCCATGAAAACGCTCCTTGTCCTCCTCGGCCTGGTCGCATTCCCGCTTTGCGCGCCGGCCAAAATCGTGACCAAGTCCGTCCCCTACGAACAGGCGGGCGTGAAGCTCGAAGGGTTTCTTGCCTACGACGACGCCAGGACCGCCCAGGGCAGGCTCCCCGGCGTGCTCGTCGTGCACGAATGGTGGGGGCTCAACGATTACACGAAGCACCGCGCGGTCATGCTCGCCCAGCTCGGCTATGTCGCCTTTGCCGCCGACATGTACGGCGGCGGCGAGAGCACGACCGACGCCGCCAAGGCGCGCGAATGGTCGGGCCAGTTTTACGGCAAGCCGCTCATGGCCGAGCGGGCCCGCGCCGGTCTCGACCAGTTGCTCGCCACCGGCCTCGTCGATGAAACCAAAGTCGCCGCCATCGGCTACTGCTTCGGCGGCGCCGTCTGCCAGGTCCTGGCTTACAGCGGCGCGCCGCTCGCTGGCATCGTCAGCTTCCACGGTTCGCTCGTGCCCGCGCCGGCGGGCGCGTCGAACAAGGCGAAGTTTCTCATCTGCCACGGCGCGCTCGACGGCTTCACCAAGCCCGAGGCTGTCCTCGCCTTCCAGAAGGCGCTCAACGACGGCGGCTTCGACTACGAGTTCGTCAGCTATTCCGGCGCGGTGCACGCCTTCACCAATCCCGACGCTGATCGGCTCGCGCAGCAGAACGGCCTGAAAGGCATCGGCTACAACGCCGAGGCCGACCGCCGCTCCTGGCGCCTCATGCAGGACTTTTTCACCCACTTGTTCGGCGGCGCGGAAAAAATGTGAGCCTCTCCGCCGCCTGAAAACTTCTCGCCGCCCGCCGCTGCGGGCGGTTATTTTCGCGCCATGACGCTTGAATCCGCCCGTTCGCTCATCACCGCCGCCCTGGCCCGCATGGCCGTGCTTTACGGCCGGCCGGTGTTCGACGAATGGGTCGTGATTTCGCTCGGCGCGGAGCCCGGCGGCATCCTGGCCTACGCCGGGCCGCGGGCGGAGGGCTTTCGGAAAAATTTCGCCGCCGATGTCGAGCCGCTGCGCGCGGCGATGGAGGAAAAAAATTATGCCGTGGGCGACTTTGAATTCGCGGCCGACAGCGCGGGGTCGCGCCACGACGCCAGCCTGCGGCTCGGCGGTGCGAGTTATCTCGTCTGCAATCACACCGGCAAATCCATGACCGAGATCCGCGCCGATCCGCGCTGGCTCAAGGCGCAGGCCGCCTTCTTCGAGCTGGCGGAAAAATTCCGCGCCGACCCGCTCGTCCTCTGACCGCTTATTTCAGCAGTCCGGCGTAAAGGAACCAGCCGTAGGTCGCGACCAGCGCCCCGCCCAGCCAGCGTGGCAGGCCGCCGGTGGCGGCGACAAAAACCAGGTGGAGCAGCGCCGCGCCGGTCAGCACCGCCAAGCCGGTGACGAAGACCGGCGTCACCGCCACGGGCTGGAGCAGCGCCGCCAGCCCGAGGCAAAGGGGAATGCAGATGTGCCCGTCGCCGATCTGCGACGCATAGACGATGTCGGCCCGGCGCTTGATGCCGTAGAACACGGCGAAGAGCGCGTTGGGCAGCACCATCAGCCAGCCGCTCAGCCAGCCGAGATTTTGCGCGCTGAAAAAGCCGCCGTGCAGGCCGGAGAGCCAGGCCACGAGCCAGTCGATGCTGACATACATCACGCCGGCCGCGGCAAGCACGACCAGCGCATCGAACCAGAAGAGCGGGCCGAACGATTTTCGGTGCGTGACGTTGTGTTTGAGCACGTCGAAGACCTGAAAGCACTGCCAGAACAGGAACAAACCGGTCAGCGCGAGGCCGTCGCCCAGGTCGAGCCGGCCGTCGCGCCCGAGCGCCCAGGTCATGCCGCAGAAAAACAGCCCCGCCGCCAGCGTGAGCAGGAGCGAGAGGCGGTTGAGCCGCCGCGCCGTCTCGGCTTTGGGATTTTTTTTCGGCTTTTTCGCGCGGCCGGACGGAGCCGGTTGGCCGGGTGCCAGGTTCAGCCCCCACACCAGCGCGGGCAGGCCGAGGATGAGGGTGAGATTGGTGAAATTATTGACCAGGCAGTTGGTCAGCACGTCGCCGGACGATCCGCCGCGCCGCGCGACGATGAAGCCGAAGAGCAGGTTGCCCAGGCCCGAGCAATAAGGCATGACCAGCGTACCCAGCGCCGTGCCCTCGAGGCCCTGGTCGAGCATGGCCTCGAGCCGCCAAGTCATCAGCAGCGAAACGGCCACGAACAGTCCCGCGTAGGTCCACGGTCCGGCCAGACCAAGCGAGTCGATGAAGTCGGGCAGGGTGTTCACGCCTACACAACCGAGCGTCCGTGCACGGCGAGGGCAAGCCGGTAGCGGCCGGCGCGCGCGTGCACGCGGATGCGCCGCCCGAAGGCGCGGCTCAGCACCGTCGAGGTGACGACGCGCGTCTTCGGTCCGGCCGCCACGACCGTGCCGGCGCGCAGCACGAGCGCGTGCGTGAAGGCCGGCGTGATCTCCTCCACATGGTGCGTCACCAGCACCAGCGCGGGCGCCTGGGGCCGGCGCGCGAGGCGGTTGAGAAAATTCAAAAACTGTTCGCGCGCCACCGGATCGAGGCCGGCACACGGCTCGTCGAGGATGAGCAGCCGCGGCCGCGCCATGAGCGCGCGGCCGATGAGCACGCGCTGGCGCTCGCCCTGCGAAAGGAAGAGCCATTCGCGCGCGGCAAGGCGGGCGGCGTCCACCCGCCGCAGGATCCGCAGCGCGGCGGCGCGTTCGGCGCGCGTGGTTTTTGCCCATAAATCGAGCTGGGCGAATTTTCCGCTCAGCACCGTTTCCAGGGCGGGTTCGGCGGGCGGCACGTGCGGCTGCAGCGCGCTCGTCACGATGCCGATCTGCAATCGCAGCTCGCGCCAGTCGGTTTCGCCGTAGGTTTTTCCCAGGACCGCGATGCGGCCCGTGGTCGGCGCGAGGTAGCCGGTGAGGGCGCGCAGCAGCGAGGTCTTGCCGCTGCCGTTGGCGCCGAGCACGGCCCAGTGCTGGCCGCGTTCCACCCGCCAGTCCACGCCGCGCAGGATGCGCGCGCGTCCGCGCTCGATGGCGAGTTGCGAGACGTCGAGAATGGGTGTCATCGCGCGGCAGGATGCCGCGCCGTCGCGGGGTTGGTCAATGCAGGTCGCGGGGCGCTTTTAATTTGCCCTCCCGTGCACGCCTGCCGGAATGCCCATTTCATGGCCGAGATTGTGGTTTATACCTATGCCAAATGCAGCACCTGCCGCGACGCCGTGAAATGGCTGCAACGGCACGGTCTCGTTTTTGAGGAACGGCCCATCCGCGAAACGCCACCGGCGGAAACGGAACTGCGCAAGATGCTCGCGGCGCAAGGCGGCCAGATCCGCCGCCTCTTCAACACCTCGGGCCTCGACTACCGCGCGATGGGCCTGGCCGGCCGGATGGATTCGATCAGCGAGGCGGATGCCTTCGCGCTCCTGCGCGGAAACGGCAACCTGGTCAAGCGGCCGTTTCTGCTCGGTCCGCGCACGGCGCTCGCGGGCTTTGACGAAAAAGCCTGGGCCGCGGCTTTGTTGCAGGGTTGAGCGCATCCGTCCGCGCCGCGGGCGGCGGAGGACGCACCCGCGCCCGGCTCAAATTTTTTAGAACTTTTTCCGCGCCGCCGGAACCAAGGGTCAAACCTCAACGAAAGGAATCCCCATGAAAACAGCCACCCTCGGTCTCATCCTTGTCTCCATGCTGGCGGGCGCCGTTTCCGCCCCGTGCGCCCAGACGCGCGTCGATGCCTCGGCAAAATCCCCCGATGTCCAGACCGCGCTTGATCTGGTTGCCATGCAGGGCCGCATCGACATGGCCCCGTTCGCCGCGCGCGATTCGGTCCTCGACGAAATCAGCCGGCGGATTGCCGCCAGCGAAAAGGTCTTGGCGGCGATGGAAAATCGCGCCAAATCGCTCGATTCTGGCGAACAGGAGACATTCAAGGCCGATCTCGCCGTCGCCCGGACAAGGGAGAAGGATCTCAAGCTCGGTTTGGAAAAGGCGCGCAGAGCCACGCCCGATACCTGGTCTTACGCGCAGGCCATGCTGGCCACCAAATACGCGCTTTACGCCGACGAGCTGGAATTGCTCAACGTCGTGGCGCCGGTCATGCCGCAAATAAGCGCCGTGCGGTCCGAATGAGCCGCGCTTTTCGTTTCAAGCCGGCAAAGGGCGGAAAACGCGTCTCATCGAGGCGTGCATGAGCGCGTCGGGAAGGCCGCGCGCTCCGCCGGTCCTTTGGCAAACGGAACCAGTTCGTTCGTTTAGATTCGAAAAAACCCGGCCGGCTGAAAAAGAATCTTTGCCTCCCGTGCAACTTGGCGTCTTGCGTGAAGGAGTGAACCTCATCGACACCCACACGCATCTGGATTCCTTTGCCCGCCGCGGCGAGCTGCCGGCGGCGCTGGCGCGGGCGCGCGCGGCCGGCGTCGACGCGATGATCGCCATCGGCACGGAGCCGGAGGACTGGGTGCTCTACCGCGACCTGGCGCGTGAGCACGCCGGCGTGGTTTATTTCACCACCGGGCTTCATCCCTGCTCGGTCGGCGAGGACTGGCCGCAGGCCGTCGCGCAGCTGGAGGCGTTTTGGACCGGCGGCGGGCCGAAGCCGGTGGGGCTGGGCGAGTGCGGGCTGGACCGGTTCCACCTGCCGAAGGACGCGGCCGCGGCGGAAAAAATCTTCGGCTGGCAGCGCGCGGCGTTCGCCGCGCAGCTCGCGCTCGCGAAAAAGCTCGGCGGCCCGCTCGTGATCCACTCCCGCGGCGCATTTCGCGAGTGCGTGGAAATGATCGACGCCGGCGGCGCCGACTGGTCGCGCGTCGTGTTTCACTGCTACGCCGAAGGCGAGGCCGAGATGGCCGAGCTCACCCGGCGCGGAGGCCGCGGCTCGTTCACCGGCATCCTCACCTACAAAAACGCCGGGACGGTGCGCGCCGCCGCGCGCGCGCAAGGGCTGGACCGCCTCATGCTCGAGACCGACGCACCCTATCTCACGCCCATGCCGCACCGCGGAAAGCCGAACGAGCCGGCTTTTCTGCGGCACACGGCGGAGTTCGCCGCCGAGCTTTTCGGCCTGACCTTCGACCGGCTCGCCGCGGTCACGACCGCGAATGCGAAAGCATTTTTTGGAATTTGATCGCGGAAGCGCGAAAAGACGAAGGGCGAAGAGGAAAACACCGAGACGCCAAAAGGCTTTTGCACCCTTCCGCTCCGCCGCGTTTCCGCGATTCCAGCCTTACGCCTCGTCGAACTTGCGGGCGAAAAGGGTTTCCAACTCCGCCAGCATCGGCGTGGCGTCGTCGCCGGTGGCGATGAACTTGACCGTCGAGCCCTTGCCGGCCGCGAGCATCATCAAGCCCATGATGCTCTTGCCGTTAACCTGCTCGTCGTCCTTTTCCACGAAGACGTCGCATTTATAACGGTTGGTGATGCGCACGATCATGGCCGCCGGGCGGGCATGGATGCCCATTTTGTTTTGTACGACCAGTTCCTTCACGAGCGGTTGCAGGGCGGGCGTGGTGTCGGTTTTGTCCATCAGTGAAAAATCAGCCGTCGAGAATTTCATGGGGTCGGCGCGGCTTGCAACCTAAAAACTCCCGGACAGTCTCGGGTCATATGCCCAGAACAGCCATTATTGTGCCATGCCGGCTCGAATCGACCCGCTTTCCGCGCAAGTTGTTGCATCTGATTCGCGGGAAGCCGCTTTTGCTCTGGGTGGCGGAGCGGATTGCGGCCCAGGCGCCGGATCTACCGCTGTTTTTTGCGGTGGATGACGAGAAACTCCGCGCGCTGCTGGCCGCGCGCGGATTTCAGGCGATTCTGACCAGTCCGGCGCATGCCAGCGGCACCGACCGGCTGGCCGAGGCCAACCGCACGGTGCGCGCGGAGCAGGTCGTCAACGTCCAGGCGGACGAGCCGCTGGTCACCGGCGCGCAGATCCGCATCTTGGCGCAACTCCTCGACGGCGGCGCGCCGATGGCGACGCTGGCCACGCCGTTCCGGACCGCGGCCGATTTCGCCAACCCCAACCAGGTGAAGGTCGTTTTCGGCCGCGACGGCCGCGCGCTGTGCTTTTCGCGCGCGCCGCTGCCGTTCGCCCGCGAGCGCGGCGGCGCGGTCGACGACGCCTGGGTGGCGGCCAATCCCTGTTTCAAACACCTCGGCCTTTACGCCTACACCGCGGAGCTGCTGGAGAAATTTCCCGCGCTCCCGCCGGGCCGTTACGAGCAGATTGAAAAACTCGAGCAGCTCCGCGTGCTCGAGGCCGGCTACGACATCAGGGTCGGTCTGACCGATGACCCGACCATCGGCGTGGACACGCCGGAGGACGCGAAAAAATTCGAGGAGATGCTGGCTTGATTCCGCCGGCCGGTCTCACAATTTGCGGCGGGAAACCTGCGTTATCCACATGACTTCGCAGGCGCCGGCGCCGGTGTCGTCGCGGGTCAGCGAGGAGCGCCAGTGATATCCGTCCGGGCGGCTGACTTCGACGAGGTAGCCTTCGAGCGTCACCAGGTCGTGATAGCGCACGGCCAGGAGCTGGTCGCGGACAAGGTCGTCGGCCGGCAGGCAGTGGGTGTTGGCCGAGTGCCTGACGATGCTGCCGG
>DATJYF010000092.1:0-15737 GCA_035499715.1 Opitutaceae bacterium
TCCATCTGTACCTGATAGGTGCCGGCCGCCACGCTCGGGATGGAGAAGTCGATGTAGTCGCCGGTGCTGTTGCCGGCCAGCTCGACCCATTTGCCGCCGCTGGAGTTCGTGTCGGTCTGGACTGAAGCGGTGGCGCCGTTCGGCGTATAGGTCAGGCTTTCGGCCTCGAAGTTATACGTCTGGGCACCGGAGCTGATCGTGTAGGTGGCGCTGGTGACGCTGCTGTCGGTGTAACCGCTCTCGTAGGCGATGGCCTTCAGCGTGGTGGTGGCGCTGATGCTCACCGGGCTGGAGTAGATCGTGCCGTTCGTCTCCGAGGGCGTGCTGCCATCCGTGGTGTAGCGGATCGAAGCGCCGCCGGTCGACGAGGTGATCGTCACGGTCTGCGTGCTGGTGTAAGTGCCGCCGCCCGGGCTGAAGGAGGGCGCCGCCGCCTGCGGATTGCCGCCGGATTGCGGAACGAGGATGAACGCATCGGCCGAGAGGCCGTAGCCGCTGGAGGAGGCGTTCTTGCCGGTCACGGTGAGGCGGACGTCATGGTTGCCCGTCGAGCTGAAGGTGACATTGCCGAGGGTCGCCGTCGGATAAACCGAGGGATATTGGTATTGATCGACCGTGCTGCCGAGGGTCGTGCCGTCAACCGACAGGCTGAGCTGACCGCGATTGTTGTTGCTCTTGTAGCTCATCTGCAGGCTGTAGGTGCCGGCCGGGACGCTCGGAAGGGTGAAGTCGATGTACTGGCCGGTGGCGTTGGAGGCGAGCTGCACCCACTTGCCGTTGCTCGCATTGGCGTCGGTCTGGACCGAGGCGGTCGCGCCGGTGCCCGTGTAGCTGATGTTTTCGGCCTCGTAGGTGAGCGTGCCGCCGCCACCGCCGCCGCCGGACGTGGCCACCGTGTAGATGGCGGTATTGACGGCGCTGGCGTTCATGCCGCTGGCATAGGCGATGGCCTTGAGCGTGACGTCAGCCGAGAGCGTGATCGCGCCGGAATAGACCGTGCCGCTGCTCGTGGTCGGCGTGCTGCCATCGGTGGTGTAACGGATGGTCGCTCCGCTGGTGGCCGAGGCCAGCGTGACGGTCTGTCCGCTCGTATAAGTGCCGGAGTAAGGCGTGAAGACCGCCGGCGAGGTGATCGAGGCGCTCGTCGAGGTGGACGAGTTCACCGGCAGCGGGGAATTCGACGAATAGCTCGTCGTGTTGACGCGCAGGGTCCCGCCGGAGGTGTTGAGATTGTTCGTCGACTGATAGCCATTGGTGGCGACGAAGCTCAGGTCATACGGAGCCGATGAGCCGACCTGTGCGGTGAGTCCGTCGACCTTGATGTTCTGGCCGTCGTTGTCGCAGACGAGAACCGCCCGGTCGTCGGTGCTGCTGTAATGGGCCTGGCAGCCGATGAAGCTGACGCCATTCACGTGCCGCAGGAAAAACCCGTAGGCCGGCGGCTCGCCCGTGGTGGTGCCGCTCCCATTCACCAGGGTGGTGAGATAACGCGGCTGCCATCCGTAGCCCGTGGAGGGAGAGGGATTGCCGACAATGTCCTCGGGATAGTTGTTCTTCGAATCGCTCCCCGTGGTGTCGCCGCCGGCCGCCGTGGTGTTCACGTTGTTGAAGACAACATTGTCAATGGTGGCGGTGGGATAGCCGAAGACCGTGACGGGATTGGAGTTTTCCGCCCCGGTCGGCTGACCGCTCGAGGTAATGTTGATGAAGCTGAGGTTCTTGATCTTGCCCACGCCCGGCGACCCGGGGGCCCGGCCCATGCAGAGGAGCCGCACATGGATGGGCGCGACGCAATTGGTCATGGTGATATCGGAGAACGTGATGCCATCGATGACCGCGCCGTCGTTGGAGGTGACGCCGAGCCCGGCCTTTCCGGCCTGGGTGATCGTCAGGTTGCTGAAGGTGCAGTCGTGGAAGTTGAAGACGGTCTCGGAGCCGATCTGGACGGCGTTGTTGCCGGTCGAGAGGATCGTGCTGCCGTCGACGTGGATGTCCTGGTTGTCCCACGTTTTGCCCGACGCATCCGTCGGCCCGAGCGCGTAGTCCGACTTCAGGCACATGGCATCGTCGCTGCCTTCGATGTCGCAATCGCTGATGTCATAGTGCTGGCCGTTGACCAGATCGAAGGCGTCGCGCTGGTTGCTGTCCTTGATCTTGACGTTGGTCATCACAACATTGTTGGTGCCCTGGGTGAAAAGGCCGAACCAGCCGCCATTCTTGATGGTGAAATCGGAGAGGACGACGCCGTCGCATTGCTTCAAGCACACGCCCTTGGTGCCGTTCCCGCTGCTGGGGGTGTTGGTCTGGAGGGCGCCGTTGCCGTCGATCGTGCCGGGGCCGGTGATACCGATGTTGGAGGCGCCGTCGGCCCAGATCAGAGCGTCGTGAAAATGGTCGTGTCCATAATCCTGATACGAGGACCAGGAACTGTTTTCGGATTCAGCGGCGTTGATTTTTCCGGAATTGCCCTTGATGGTGGCGCCGGAATCGAGCTGGAGGGTGACGTTGCTCAGTATCTTGATCGAGCCGCTGAGATAGGTGCCGGAGGGAAACTCCACGATGCCGCCGCCGGCGGCGTTGGCCGCGGAGATGGCATTGTTGATGGCCGTGGTGTCATCCGTCGTCCCGCCGGTGGACGCATTGTACGGCGAACTCGTGACATTGATGGTGGCGGCCTGGGCCGAGCCGAGACCGAACAGCACGATCAGGAGCGAAAGTTTCTTCGCGAGGGAGCAGGTGCACTGCACGCGGCTTCCGGGAGAGAGGTTTTTTTTCATAGGATTAACTAAGTGGAGGTTTAACTGCAGTTCGCTCGGCCAAACTGGGGCGGGAAAAGCTCGGGCAATTCGATATAGGGAATTCTATCTATTCGCTTTTGAAATATGTTTCATAAATTTTTCCAATAATGAATGCATAGCTCGCTTTTTGCACGGAACGAATCTGCTACGCGCCATCCATCAAATTGCGTTATATAGTTAAATATATTAAATTGCGATTGGTTTATATCAATTAGATTGCAATGTATTCTACTCATTCAAAATTAGTTGCCCGTTGCTGCAAAGAATATACAATCCGACCGCCTCCACCGACGGGTCAGAGCCAGAGCAACCCATCGGCTTTACGACACCCCGGGCAATTTCATGCCTGCGGTAAAAAACATCTCAAATCCGAAAAAATTTCCCTAGGGTGTCTTCCCGGGATAAAGACGGCTTCCACGCCGTCCATGTGCTCACCAAGCCCAGCGAACTCCGCCGTGAGCGAAGCGCGGCGGGCCGACATTGAGAGGTCCGGTCGTGCTGCCCAGTCCGGTCTCGACCTCGGCGTTGAAAAGATTTTCCACGGACAGAAACACCTCCACGGCCTGGCCGAAGTGCCGCGAGACCGCCAGATCGACCGTGGTCGCCGACGCGAGTTTGAGCGTATTCTGATCGTCGTCGAATTGCGAGCTGGTCCAGCGCAGCCGGCCGGCAAGGTGCAAGCCCGCGGGCGCGAGCCAGTCAGCGCTGAAGACCAGATTATGACGCGGCACTTCCGGCAGGCGTTTTCCGACCGAGGAGGTTTGGGCCGCGCTGACGACCTTCGCGTCATCCAACAGATAGCTCGCTTCGAGGCGCAGCCCGGGCGCGGGCGCCCAGTGGGCCGAGGCCTCCAGCCCGCGCACCTGCACGGTGTCGAGGTTCTGCCGCTGGATGGCGAGCCCGCCGGCCGGCACAACCCCGAAGCCGGGAATATTGCCGGGGCCGCGTCCGACCGTGACATTTCCGACCGCGTGGTGCAGGTCGTTGATGAATCCCGCGAGCGAAACGCCGGCCGGCTGGCGGCCCAGATCAAGTCCGATCTCGCCGCCCGTGAGCGTCTCGGGCGTGAGGGACGGGTTTGCCTCGGTTATATTATTGCCGACGCGAAACGGCCGGTAATATTCGTTCAGCGTCGGCAGGCGAAAGGCGCGGTAAACATCGACGCGGGCGCGGGCCCACGGCGCGGCCTGCCAGACGAGCCCGGCGGTGGGATTGAATTCCGTGCCGTTTTTTGCAGGATAGGAATCGAGCCGCGTGGCCGCCTGGGTGACGAGGGAGTATTCGCGCCGGTGGCCGTCGTAGTTGTCCCAGTAATCCGCGCGAAGGCCGAGCGAGGCGCGCCAGCGGGAAGCAAACGGCTGTTCGTGCTGGACAAAAATGCCGGTGAAATATTGCTGGCCGCCGGCATAGCGGAGGAGCGTGAATCTTCCATTGCTGAACGAGGCGTCTTCGCGCGTCTCTCCCCTCACCCAGCGTGTGTCCGCCCCGGCGGTGGTGGCGCCGCCGCCGGCATGCTGCCAGGTGGCGGTGAGGGAACCGCCCGCGGCCGTGGCCGGCACGTCGAACTGGTTGTTGGCCGGCGTCTCCGCGGTGCGCGCGGCGTTGACCGAGGAGAAGAAACTGGAGAAGCCTTCTTTCTGCGCGTAGGCCACGGCCGACCACGACGGTCCGTCCTGCGGCCTGCCGTCGGCGGAGACGGAAGCAAAACCCTCGCGCGAATGGTTCTGTTGCATCGGCGTGCCGTTGTTGCGATCCTCGGTGAAATAGCGGCCGTTGACGGTGAAGGTGACGTCGTCGAGGCGGTGCTGCCATTTGGCCTGCGCCCATTGATGGCGGGCGGCGGCGTCCCGGTCGATCGGGCCGCGCTGGCTCGCGGCCACCAGCGGAAACCCGCTCGTGATGAAATCGTTTGCGCCGACCTCCACGCTGTCGGACCCGTGCACCCCGGTGGCCATGATCTCGGCGCTGCGCGTGCCATAATCGCCGAGCGTACCGCTGGCCTGCGCCTGGTTCCGGTCGAGCGGATCGCTGAAAAGCTGGATGGCGCCGCCCAGCGCGGCGTTGCCCCACACTCCCGCACCGGCGCCGCGGACGATTTCCACGCGCTCGAGCGATTCGCGCGGTAGCTTGCTCCAATAAACCCATCCGCCAAACGGATCATTGAGGGGAACGCCGTCGAGCAAAACCAGCGACCGGCTCGCGCCGCTGGGGCCGATGCCGCGCAGCGAAACGCCCTGCGCCGTCGGATTCGCCGTCATGCTGCCGGAGCGCCGGAACAAGCTGAAGCCGGGCACGCTGCGCAAGGCGTCGTCCAGCGTGAGCGCCGGCGAATCATTCAACTCTTCACCACTAAAGACATCGACCGCCACCGGCAGCTTTGCGGCGGACTCCGGATAGCGCGTGGCGCTGACGACCATGCCCTCAAGCGGCACCGTTTCCTGTCCGCGTGAAATCAGTGGTGACGCAAAAAGGAAAAGGGAGATGAAAAAACGAAAGGGACGGAGTTTCACGAACGACGATTTCCCACGGCAGTTCTCAAGAACTTGTCGGTAGAGTGCGGAGAGCCCGCAGAAAGCCCGCAACAAAAAAGTACAGCGCGCGGGAGCAATCTAATGCTCCCGCGCGCCGCGTCCGCTGGGATGGGGTCACTGCCCAACGAAGGTGAACTTGTCGGCGGAGAGCTGGTAGGAGCTGGACTTGGAGTTCTTGCCCGTGACGGTCAGGCGCACGGCATGGCTGCCGGTCGTGCTGAAGGTCACGTTGCCAAACGTCGTCGTCGGATAGGTCTGGCCCGAGGCATACTGGTCCAGGGTCGAGCCGACGTTGGCTCCGTCGACCGCGAGCTGGAGGATGCCGCGGCTGTTGTTGCCCTTCCATTCCATCTTCAGCTGGTAGGTGCCGGCCGCGACGTTGGGCACGGTGAAGGTGATGGAGTCACCCACGCTGTTGCCGGCCAGTTCGACCCATTTGCCGCCGCTGGAGTTGGCGTCGGTCTGGACCGAGGTGGTCGCGCCGCTGCCGGTGTAGCTGAGGCTCTCGGCTTCGAAGTTGAGGGTCGGCGGCGGATTGCCGCTGCCGATCGTGTAGCTTGCGCTGGTCACGGTGCTGTCGGTCAGGCCGCTTTCGTAGGCGATGGCCTGGAGCGTCTCGCTGGCGCTGACGTTGACCGGGCCGGAGTAGACCGTGCCGTTGGTTTCCGAGGGCGCGCTGCCGTCGGTCGTGTAGCGGATGGAGGCCCCGGGGGTCGCGCTGGTGATGGCCACGTTTTGCGCCATGCTGTAGGTGCCGCCGGCGGGGCTGAAGACCGGTGCAGCCACCTGCGACTGGGTCTGGACCGGCGTGAAGACGAACTTGTCAGCCGAGAGGAAGTACCCGCTCGAGGCCGAGTTCTTGCCCGTCACCGCCAGGCGGATGATGTGGTTGTCCGCGGTCGGGAAGTTCACCGTGCCGAAGGTGGTGGTCGGATAGCTCTGGCCGGAGGCATACTGGTCCAGGGTCGAGCCGAGGGGGCTGCCGTCGACCGAGAGCTGGAGGATGCCGCGGTTGTTGTTGCCCTTCCATTCCATCTGCAGCTGGTAGGTGCCGGCCGGCAGGATGGGCCCGGCTCCGCCGCCGGCGGTGCCGATGTTGAACTCGATATACTGGCCGACCGCGTTGGACTCGAGTTCGATCCACTCCCCGCCGCTGCTGTTCTTGTCCGTCTGCACCGAGCTCAATGGCCCGCTCGTCGTGTGCCCGGAGGTCTCCGCTTCGTAGGTGATCGCGCCGGTCGAACCGATGAGATAGCTGGCCGTGGAAATGGAGCTGTCAAGGAAGCCGCCGCCATAGGCGATGGCTTCAAGCGTGATATCGGCGGTGACGGAAATCGGGCCCGTATAGAGGGTGCCGTTGGTTTCGGTCGGCGTGCTGCCGTCGGTGGTATAACGGATGGTGGTACCCGCGCTGGTCGTGCTGATCGATACCATCTGTGGCGAGCCATAGGAGCCGCCCGGCGGACTGAAGGTCGGGGCCGCCGCGACCATGCCGCCGATGGTATAATTGCCCACCACGACATTGCTGTCGGCAAGGCCGCTCTTGTAGGCGATGGCCTTCAGGGTGGTCGTGCTGCTGATCGTGACCGGCGTGCCGCTATACAGGGTGCCTGCGGTCTCGCTCGGAATGCTGCCATCCGTGGTGTAATTGATCGAAGCGCCGCTGGTGGCCGTGCTGATGGCCACAGATTGGGCGGAGGAATAATTGCCAGCCGGCGGGGTGAAGGTCGGATCGGCCACGGCCTGCTGCACGTTGCCGAGACTCCACGCGGTCAGGTTGGCGGCGCCGCTGCCGAAGCCGCCGGCGGGCCCGTCCGCCATGTAAAGAATGCCGTTGGCGAGGATCGGGCTGGTCCAATGGAACTGGTCGATCGCGCCCGACCAGAGGACCGTGCCGGTGGTGGGATCCATGGCGTTGATCTGGTGGGGCGATTCTGCGCTGGTGTGCTCGCCGCCGCCGGTGGCGGCATAGAGGACGTTGTTGGCGACGAATGCCGAAGTGTTGAAATGGACGCTCGAAAATACGTCCGACCAAGCCAGCACCAGGCTGGGATTGCCGGAACCGTCGATCATGACCTTGAAGCCGGCGATGCCATTGTGACCGGGCGTGAAGGCCCAGACCTGGCCGTCGGCCGGATTGGTCCAGATGCAGACCTCCGAGCGCATCATGCTCATGGCGGGAAATGAATAGAAGAACAGCTCGCCGCCGAGATGGCCGGGACCGCCCTGCCCGCTCATGTCAGCGAGGTTCAGGATGCGGATGCTGTGATCCTTGCCCGGCTGGACGCCGAGGTGCGGATATTTGCTGCTCAAGCCGACCGGCAGGATGCCAAGGCCGCCGGAGCCGATGTCCTGGTCGGAGCTGACGGTGGCGGACCAGTTGGTGGGAGTGTAGCTGTCCGCCGGCCACCCGAGGCCGCCGCTCACGGTGGTGTGGCCGTCGGCGGGCAGGGCGACCCAGCTTTGCCGCCAGAGTTTGCCCGCGGTCCAGCCTGAGCCGTTATTCGTCCCGCCCATTTCAAAAACCAGATCCAGGCTGGAATCGTAGGGGATCGCGCGCGACCACGGATTGGCGCCGCTTTGCGTCTGATTGGGCGAATGGGTGTCCGGCTGGTCGGAGGCCGCCATGTTGAACACATGCTGGGTGCCGGTATCGAGGTTGATCGTGGTCACGCAGGCGTGGCCTTGGTTCGCGCAGTAAAGGTATTCGTGTCCGTCCTTGGCCATGGCGACCGTGAGCTGGGAGCTGCTCTTGCCGGAGCCGGTGGTCTCGGGCCAGCCGCCACCGGTGACTTCGCTGCCGTCGCCGACGTTGATCTTGTGGGCCGTGCTCGAGCTGTTCACATAAATATATTTCCGGTTCAGGTCGATCGCGGGGGCGGAATTGCCGGCGCCGCCGAAGGTCTTCGACCAGACCGTGCTGCCGTTATGCGCATCGTAAGCCGTGAGGGCGCCATGGTAGCCCTGGACAAAAATCAGGTCCTTGACGCCGGCCGGGGTCGAGACGCCGGTGAGCAGGACGGGCGCGCCATCCGGGCTGTCTGAAATCGAAACTTTGAAAAGCTGCTTCAGCTGGGAAACGTTCGATGCGTTGATTGTCGTTTCGAGCGTGTTGTTGCCGGTCTTGTCCGGGCTGAATTGGAATTGCAGCCAATCGTAGGCGTAAGCCGAGCCGGAGAGGGTCCAGCCGGCCAGGATGGAAAACAGCACGGCGGATGCGCGCGCGCTTAGTCTTTGTCTGAGCATTTTTTTTCGGGGGTTAGAAGTTAAAGGCCAGCCAAGGGAAAGGGGGCGAGACGGAGAGCGGCTTTGCTGCGGGCCGGAACATGCTTGCCGCATCTAACTAATTTTTGGTACGACATTAGCAAAAAATGGTCGGCGGCTCGTAAAAAGACGAAAAAGGAGCAATGGGGGACACGTGAGCAGAAAGGGGTGGGCCCGGCCCGCCGGGGTCATTCGGGCAGGGCCAAACAAACAGGGTATAAGAAGATCAGTTGCGTAAGTTCGGTTTTATTTATGGTCAATGCGTTCTTTGCTTTCCACGTAAACCGAAAATGTATCCGTCTGCAATTGAATCGCATGCCGGCATGTTGGCGTCAACGCGCGCATTTTCGCCTCCGCCAGCGGCCTCTTTTTCTCCCGGCCGGAAAATGGCCGGCGTCAGCGCACGGGCATCGCCGCCCGGCCGGCGGCCGACGGAGCCGCCCGCACGGCACTGAGCAAGGCCTCACCCCGGATGGGCTTGGCCAGCAGGGGCACGTTCACCGCTTGGAGCTCGCTTTCATATTGGCCGGTTTTGGCTGCGCCGCTGATGGCGATGATCGGACAACGCGGATCGATGGCCCGCAGCGTGCGAATGAACTCGAGCCCGACGGCGTCGGCCAGCCAGACATCGGTGATGACAAGGTGCAGTTCCGGCCGGCGTTCGTTGAATATCGCCAGCGCCTCCTTGGCGCTGCCGGCGGAAAAAACGCGGTAGCCGTCATCGGCCAGCACCATTTCCAAGGCGGAGCGGATCATCGGCTCGTCGTCGACCAACAGAATGCTCCGGCTGCGCTCCGCCGCCACGGGAGAAATGGCCACTGCCGCGGCGCGGCCGGCCGGAACCGCCGGAAGGTAAATGCGAAAGACCGTGCCACGGCCCACTTCGCTCTCGACCGTGAGAAAGCCGTCGTGACCCTTGACGATGCCGCGCACCGTCGAGAGGCCGAGACCCGTGCCCTTCCCCTCCTCCTTGGTGGTGAAAAAAGGATCGAAAATCTGGTCGAGCAACTCCGGCGGGATGCCCGCCCCGGTGTCCTCGACGGTCAACACGGCAAAAGGTCCCTGTTTCTCCTCGATCATGGCCAGGACATGGGTCCGATCCACCTGGATGTAATCCAGGGAAAGCCGGATCCGGCCCGCTCCGGAAATGGCATCCCGGGCGTTGATGCAGAGGTTCATCAACACTTGCTTGATCTGCGTGGCATCGGCGCGCACGGGCGGCGGCGGCGTCAGAATTTTGATTTCGAACTCGATGCGCTGCGGGATGGAGGGACGGATGAATTTCTCGAATTCCTCCAGCAGGGAATCGAGCTTGATGCTGGCGTGCTCGCCGGCGGTGCCCCGGGCAAACGACAAAAGTTGCCGCACCATGGCCGCGCCGTGCTGGGCGCCGGCTTCGATCCCCGCGACGAGTTTTCTGGTGGACTCGTTCGCGTTCAACTTGAGCACGCCGGCGGACATGAGAATCGGAGCCAGCGCGTTGTTGAGATCGTGCGCGATGCCGCTGACCAGCATGCCCATGCTCTCCATCCGCTGGGCGCGCAGGAGATGCGCCTCCAACCGGATTTTTTCCGTGATGTCGGTATCGATGCTCAAAAATCCAGCGGGCGCGCCGTCGGTGCCGCGCACCAGCGTCCAACGGCTTTGCACAATCACCTCGCCGTTTTTTTTGGTATGGTGGCGCAGTTCGCCGAGCCATTCGCCGCGGGCGAGCGTTTCCTCGCAGGCCGCCTTCAGCACGGCCGGTTCGGTTTTGAGCAGCACTCCCGCGTCCTGCCCCAGTGCCTCGGCCGCGGTCCAACCATAGAGCCGTCCCGCGCCGTTGTTCCAATAGGTGATGCGATGTTGGAGATCGCGCACGAGAATGGCGTCCTGGGCCTTGTCGAGCAGCGCAGCCTGTTCGCGGATGCGTTCCGCGGCCGCCCGCCGGTCGGTCACATCGCGCGCGACGATGAGGGCGTGCGTCACGTAGCTGTCCCGGTCGCGAATCACGCTGTCGTGCGATTCAATGTAACGCACCGCGCCGTCGCGCCGGACAATGCGGTACTCGGACTGATGGCCGTTGCCCGACCGCACCAACTCCATGAAGTCATCCCAGGTACGCCGGCGGTCATCCGCGTGGACGTTGGCGAAAAAATTGGTGCCGATGAGCTCGCCGGGCTCGCCGAGCGCCTTGGCGTAGGCGGGATTGTGGTAGAGCCGGCGGCCCTCGAGATCAAGCAGGACGATCAGGTCGGCCACATTCTCCGTGATTTCCCGGAACCGCTCCCGGTTTTGCCGCAACGCCTCCGTGGTCATGCGATGCTGCCGGCCCTCCTCGACCCGCGCCACCGCCTGGCGGATGGCGGGAATCAGCCGGCCCGGCCGGTCCTTGATCACGTAGTCCGTCGCTCCGCGCTTCAGCGCATCCACCGCCCGTTCCTCGCCGATGGTGCCGGAAAGAAAAATGAACGGCTTTTCCGGGCACCACACGCGCGCCAGTTCCAGCGCCGCCAGCCCGTCGAAATTTCCCAGGGTGTAATCGGAGAGGATGATGTCGAAATCGCCGACCTCCAGCGCCGCCAGAAATTGCGCCTTGGTCTCCACCCGCCGCAACTCACAGGCCGGCCACTCGCGGGCGAGGAGCGCCGCGATCAACTCCGCGTCGGGACTTGAATCTTCGAGGTGAAGAATGTGCATCGCCTGGAGTTTAAAACCTGTAATAACAAAAATCAGGGTAGATGATAAGCATCGGTCCGCAACCCCCTGAATCTGCGTAAGTTCCCTCATGGTATTTTAGGGATAACTCCTTACTATTTTCGCGAACAAATTGCAGCGGCTGTCGGCCGCCGCAGGGGGATAATCCCCAAGCGGCCGGGCGGGCGCCGCCCTTTCAGGCCGGCCCAGCCGATCGCGCGTCGCCTCTGCCGGTGATCACGCGCGCGCCGCGCTTGTAGGTAAAATACGAATACGTCCACTGCAGCAGCACGGAGAGCTTGCTGCGGAAACCGATCAGGAACAGCAGGTGGATGAACAGCCACGCCGCCCAGGCGGGCCAGCCGCTGAACCGGAGCCGGCCGACCTGCGCCACCGCCGCGCTGCGGCCGATCGTCGCCATCGAGCCCTTGTCCCAATAGGCGAAGGCGGCGCGCGGCGCACCCTCTGCCCGACCCTCGCGCTGCTCGCGGACGATGATTTTCGCCACGTGCGCGCCCATCTGCATCGCGGCCGGCGCAATGCCGGGCACCGCCACGCCGTTTTTGTCCGTCAGGGCGGCCATGTCGCCGATCGCGAAAACCTCCGGATGGCCGGGCAGGCTGAGATCGGGCCGCACCTGGATGCGGCCGGCGCGGTCGAGTTCGACCCCGAGGCTTTTGGCGAGCGGACTGCCGCTCACGCCCGCGCCCCAGATGATGTTGGCGGCGCGGATGGTTTTCCCGCCCGCCACGATCTCGCCGGCGCGGATGTCCTCGACGCGCACGCCCGTGTGCACCTCCACGCCCAGGCGCTCGAGCTGACGCTGGGCGCTGGCCGAGAGCCCGGGCGGAAACGCCGCCAGCAAGCGTGGACCGCCCTCGAACAAAATGATGCGCGCCTTGGTCGGGTCGATGTGGTCGAAATCGCGCCGCAACACCGTGCGCGCCAGCTCGGCGAAGGCCCCGGCCAGTTCGACGCCGGTCGGCCCGCCGCCCACCACGACGATGGTCATCAGCTCCTGCTGTTGCAGCGGATCGGTCTCGACTTCGGCATGTTCGAAGGCGCAGAGAATTTTTCGGCGGATGCGCAAGGCGTCGTCGAGCGACTTGAGGCCGGGCGCGTGCGGTTCCCACTCGGGATGGCCGAAGTAGCTGGTCACGCCGCCGAGCGCGAGCACGAGATAGTCATAGGCCAGCTCGCCGAATTCATGCCGGACCCGCCGGCGGGCGAGGTCGACCGCGGTCACCTCCGCCATAAGCACCTCGAAATTTTTCCGGCGGGAAAAGATCGCCCGGATCGGCTGCGCGATGTCCGGCGCGGAGAGGCCGGCGCTCGCCACCTGGTAAAGCAGCGGCTGGAAGAGATGGTGGTTCTGCCGGTCAACGACCGTGAGGCGGGCGAGCGCAGCCGGCAGTTTCTGGCAAAAAGTGAGGCCGCCGAAACCGGCGCCGAGGACGACAACGTGCGGCGGCGATGCACTCGTGGGCTGTCCGGTGTCCATGCCGCGAACTTGCGGCGCACCCGCGGGAAAGCAAATTCCGCTTCCGATTAATTTGCTGTTCTTCCGCGGCCGAACAGATTTGTTTCAACGACCCGGAAATGAAAACGCCGCAGAACGTCCAGCTCATCGGCCGCGAGGTCGCCATCGCCTGGAGCGACGGCATGGAGACGTTTTTTCCCGCCGAGATGCTGCGCGCGGCCTCACCCAGCGCGGAAACGCGCGGCGAACAGGACATCTTCGGCAACCAATACGGCGGCGACGGACCGAAAAAATTTTCCGGCGTGGACGTGACCGGCTGGGAGCGCGTGGGCAACTACGCGCTGCGCTTCGAATTCAGCGACGGCCACGGCACCGGACTTTACACCTACGATTACCTCCTCCGGCTCGCCGAAAAATTTTCCAATCCGAATCCATCATGAACGGCTACGTTTTCCCCGCCCGCACCACCACGGCCGAGATCGAGCTCGGCGCCACGCTGCAGCCGAAGTTCGGCTCCGACGGCCTCCTTCCCTGCATCACCACCGATGCCGTGACCAACGAGGTGTTGATGTTCGCGTTCATGAACGCGGAGTCGCTCGCGCACACCATCCGGACGAAAAAGGCCACCTACTGGAGCCGCTCGCGCAGCAAACTCTGGGTCAAGGGCGAGGAATCCGGCCACGTGCAGCTGGTGAAGGAGATCCGGGTGGACTGCGACCAGGACGTGATCCTGCTCAAGGTGGAGAACGTGGGCGGCGCCGCCTGCCACAACGGCTACCGCTCCTGCTTCTATCGCAAGCTCGCGGCCGGCGCCAGCGCCGACGACGCGGCGACGCTCAAGCTCGAGTTCGACGCGCCGCGCGTGTTCGATCCGGCCACGGTCTACAAGAAAAAATAAAACCCACCGCCGCGCCGGGCCGGTCTCAGTTCTCGCACGGCGCGAGGCCGCGCTGGCTTTTTTCCGCGAAGGCGAGCATGTGGCTGAATTCCGCGCTGGCGGACTGCGGATGGGCGCGCAGTTTTTCGAGCGCCTGCGTGCGGTTGAGGCCGTCGCGGTAAAGAATGCGGAAGATCTGTTTCACGCGGTCGATTTGCTCGGCGGTGAAACCGTTGCGCTCGAGCCCGATCTTGTTGACCACGCGGACGACCACCGGCGAGCCGTCGCCCATGAAGAACGGCGGCATGTCGTGCCGGAGCTTGGCGTCGGCGGCCAGCATTGAGTAGGCGCCGATGCGGCTGAACTGGTGGATGCCGGCGTAGGCGCCGAGCACGGCATGATCCTCGACCGCAACGTGGCCGGCCAGGCCGGCATAGTTGCTCATGATGATGTGGCTGCCGAGCACGCAGTCGTGCGCGATGTGGCAATAGGCCAGGATGGTGTTGTCCGAGCCGACCACGGTCATGGCGCCGTCGTCCGTGCCGGCGTGGACGGTGACGTATTCGCGGAAGACGTTGCGGTCGCCGATCCGCACGCCGGGGCTGCCGCCCTTGAACTTCAAGTCCTGGGTCTTGCCGCCGAGGCAGGCGTAGGGAAACACCTCGCAATCTTTTCCGACCATGGTGTTGCCCTCGACGCTGGCGTGATGATGGAGGCGCGTGCCGTCGCCGATGGCGGCGCGGCCGCCGACGTAGGCGAAAGGGCCGATTTCGACGTCGCGGCCGAGTTCGACGGTGGACTCGACCACGGCCGTGGGATGGATTTTGGCGGACATGGAATCGTTCATTCCACCTCGTCGTTGTCCATGATGGCAAACATCAATTCAGCCGAGGAAACCACCTGGCCGGCGACGCTGCACGTGCCCTCGGCGCAGGCGATCTTGTCGCCGCGGCTCTTGGTCAGCTTGACGTTGATCACCACCTGGTCGCCGGGGCGGACGGCCTTGCGGAACTTGACCTTGTCGCAACTCATGAGCAGCGCGGTCTTGCCCTCGCTCGAGCCGCGGCGGAGCATGAGGATGCCGGCGGCCTGGGCCATGGCCTCGAGCTGCATTACGCCGGGCATGACGGGGTTGCCCGGATAATGGCCCTGGAAATACGGCTCGTTGACGGTGACGTTTTTGATCGCGACGAGCTCGTCCTGGCCGATGAACTCGACCACGCGGTCGATCATGACGAACGGGTAGCGGTGTGGCAGCGTGTCGAGCACGCGGCGGATCTCGAGGGAGGTCTCGTGCTCGAGGACCTTGGCCGGGCCGGCGGCCTTTTTCTTGGACGCGCCCTTCTTCTTTTCCTGGAGTTTCTCGTAGAGCGCCTTGGTCAGCTCGGCGTTGATGGCGTGGCCGGGTCGCGTGGCGATGATGTGCGCCTTGAGCGGCAGGCCGAGGAGCGTGAGGTCGCCGACGATGTCGAGGATCTTGTGGCGGACGAACTCGTCCTTGAAGCGGAGCGGCTCCTTGGAAATGATCTTGTCGCCCTTGAAGACGACGGCGCAATCGAGCGAGCCGCCGCGGATCTTGCCGAGCTTGAGGAGTTCCTCGATGTCCTCGTAGATCGTGAAGGTGCGCGCCGCGGCGATCTGCGTCATATAGACGTCGGGATCGATCGTGAGCGAGAGGTGCTGGGTGTGGATGCCGCGGTCATCGGCCGAGGTGCAGGTGATCTTGAATTCGCTCGAGGGCAGCGCGATGACGGAGCGGTTGCCCTCGGCAACGGAGACAGCCTCGTCGAGCACGAAGTATTGCCGCTCCTTGTCCTGTTCGACCGGATCGCCCTCGAGGATGAGGTTGACGAAAGGCTTGGCCGAACCGTCCATGGCCGGCGGCTCGCTGGCGTTCATCTCGATGAGGACATTGTCGATGCCGCAGCCGGTGAGCGCGCTGAGGACGTGCTCGACGGTGTGGATCTTGGCGTGGCCGGACTGGATGGTCGTGGCCCGCACCAGGTCGGTCACCTGGTCGACCCGCGGGCGCAGCTCCGGGCTGCCGTGCAGGTCGATGCGCCGGAACACCACGCCGTGGTCCGCCGGCGCGGGCTTCATCGTGAGCGTGA
>DATJYF010000093.1:0-7432 GCA_035499715.1 Opitutaceae bacterium
CGGCCGCGGCGGCCGGGCTTTTTTATCCGCCCGATCCCGGCTCGATGAAAGTCTCCACCATCGGCGGCAACGTGGCCGAGAACGCCGGCGGCCTGCGCGGTCTGAAATACGGCGTGACCCGCGATTATGTCGTGGGCCTCGAGGTCGTACTGGCCGACGGCTCCGTTTGCTGGTTCGGCGGCAAGTGCGTGAAGGACGTCGCCGGCTACAATCTCCGCGATCTTTTCATCGGCAGCGAAGGCACCCTCGGCGTCGTCACCCAGGTGCTGCTCAAGCTCCTGCCCAAGCCCGCCGCGCGGCAAACGCTGCTCGCCACGTATGCGTCGATGGAGGCCGCGGCGGAAACCGTCTCGGCCATCATCGCGGCAAAAATCATCCCGTGCACGCTGGAGTTTCTCGACCGGAAAACCATCCGCTGCGTCGAGGATTACGCCCATGTCGGGCTGCCGACCGACGCGGAGGCGCTGCTCCTGATCGAGGCCGACGGCCACCCCGCGGCCGTGGCCGAAGACGCGGCGCAGATCGAAACGCTCTGCCGCACTCACGGTGCAGCCGCGGTGAAACGCGCGGCCAACGACGAGGAGGCCGCGCGCCTGACGGCGGCGCGCCGCAGCGCTTTCAGCGCGCTCGCCCGGACGAAACCGACCACCATCCTGGAAGACGCCACCGTTCCGCGCAGCGAGCTGGCGAAAATGATCCGCTTTGTCGGCCAGACCGCCGAAAAGCACCGCCTCGACGTCGCCACCTTCGGCCATTTTGGCGACGGCAATCTGCATCCGACGTTTCTCACCGACGAGCGCGACCCCGCGGAAATGCATCGCGTCGAAATGGCGATGAGGGAAATTTTTGGTCACGCGCTTTCCCTTGGAGGCACCATCACTGGCGAGCATGGCGTGGGCCTCGCGAAAAAGGCATTTCTCCGCCAGCAGCTCGGCGACGCGAGTTACGCGCTGCTCAAGCAAATCAAGCACGTGCTCGATCCGGAAAACATCTTAAATCCCGGCAAAATTTTTGATTAACCACAGAGAGACGGAGGACATGGAGAAAATTTTTCTTCTGAACCCTATGCGCCCTGTGTCCCAGTGGTGAAAAACCTCCTCCAATCGCTCGACTACTCGGTGCTCCAGCAGTGCATGCACTGCGGGCTGTGCCTGCCGACGTGTCCGACCTACGCCGAGACCGGCCGGGAGCGAAATTCCCCGCGCGGACGCATCGCCCTGATGCGCGCCGTGGCCGACGGCGAGTTGGAGACGACGCGCATCTTCGCCGAAGAAATGGGCTACTGCCTCGGCTGCCTCGCCTGCACCACCGCCTGCCCGGCCGGCGTGGATTATGCCGCGCTTTGGGAGACGGCCCGCGCCCAGTCGGAACAAAGCGGCGTGATGGCGACGCCCAAACGCGATTTCATCCGCCGATTCACACTGCGTTTTCTTTTCACCCGGCCGCGCGCGCTGCGCGCCGCCGGCCGGCTGCTGTGGTTTTGGCGGGCCTGCGGACTGCAGGCGCTCGTGCGCCGCTCGAGGCTCACCGCCTGGTTGCCGCGCCGCCTGCGCGAACTCGAGCCACAGACGCCGCGCATCGCCCGTCGTTTCTCCGACGGTCTGATCGCCGAAGTGGAATTTCCAAATTCATTCACCGCAGAGAGCACAAAGTCCGATGAAAAAAATTCCTCCGCGTTCTCCGCGCCCTCTGTGGTTCAAAATAAATCACGTCGCCGCGTGGCTGTGCTCACCGGCTGCGTGCAGGACCTGGTTTTTTCCGACGTCAACCGCGCCACGGTGGATGTGCTGCTGGCGAACGGGTGCGAGGTCGTCACGCCGCGCGCGCAGCACTGCTGCGGATCGCTTCACGCGCACAACGGCGACCTGGAAACGGCGCGTGAACTCGCGCGGCGCCAGCTCGGCCTGATCGATCCGGACAAGTTTGACGCCATCATCTCCAACGCCGCCGGGTGCGGCTCGCATTTGAAACACTATGGTCGCCTGCTCGCCGGCGATCCGGCCTGTGCCGCGCGCGCCGCGGCCTGGTCGCGCAAGGTTCGCGATATTTCGGAGTGGCTGGTCGAAACCGGCTTTCGAAAGCCCGAAGCTCCGGCATTCGCGCCGCGGCCGGTCACCTACCATGAGGCCTGCCATCTCTGTCATGGGCAAAAAATCTCGTCGGCCCCGCGCGAAGTCCTGCGGGCCATTCCCGGCCTCGAGCTGCGCGAATGCGCCGAGGCGACGTGGTGCTGCGGCAGCGCCGGCGTCTACAATCTGACCCAGCCGCGCACCGCCGCCTGGCTGCTGCAGCGCAAACTCGGCCATTTGCGCACGACCGGCGCGGAGATCGTTGCTGCGGCCAATCCCGGCTGCCTGCTCCAAATTGAAAACGGCTTTCGCGCCGCCGGCGAAAATGTCGCGGTCATCCATCCCGTCGTGCTGCTTGCGCGCGCCTACGCGGCCGAAAACACGTGACACCTGGTTGCTATACACCGTGGTTGCCAATACCATCCGCCCGCACTAGCTTCTCCGTCGCCTTGGATTTAACCCCAATTGGAGGATTTGCGATGACTTCGTTTCCCATGCCCTGCCGCACAGCATCCCTGGTCCTTTGCACGATCGTTCTGGGATTTATCAACGGCAACAGCGGTTTTGCCGAGCCCTTGCCATCCGGCGAAAAAATCGTCCAGCCGCGCGTTGTGGTGGATAACAAAAAAATAAAAATGGTACGCTGGATTTTGCAGCCCGGCGAAGCCACGCCGCCGCAAACGCAGTCGCTCGATCACGTCGAGGTCGTCATCCGCGGCGCCGACATCCGCGAAGTCGCCGCCGACGGCAAGGCCAGCGAAGCGGTCCAGGAAACCGGGCGGGCCGTCTTTATCCCGGCCAGCCCCGAAACCCTGTCCATCGCCAACATCGGCGACACGCCTTACGAAATGGTTTCGGTCAGTCTCAAGCCGCAGCCAGGCCCGGCGACACCCAACCCCAATCCGCCGATCATCAATCCGCTCACTCTGGCCAAGCTCGTCACACAAAAAGTTGTGCCCGCGCAGCTGCTGGTCAATAACTCCAAAATAACCATGGTGCGCTGGGTCTTCCAGCCGGGCGAATGCTCGCCCATCCACATCCATGCGCTGGACCACGTCTACATCGTGGTGCGCGGTTCAAAAATCAGGGAAATCACCGGCGAGGGCAAAACGAACGACGACAACCAGGAGACCGGCCGCGCCGCGTTTTCCCCGGCCCGCGGCAAGATTCATTCCTTCGCCAACATCGGCGACGCCAGGCCTTACGAAATGGTGTCGTTCGAGCTGAAATGAGGGCCTGCCTCCACCACGGCTTGCGTCATCGGCAGCGGCCGGCCATACTCAAACCATGGTCAAAAAACTACTCCATACCCGCATGCGGGTGAACGATCTCGATCGAACGGTGAAATTTTATCAGGATGCGCTCGGCCTCGCGGTCAGCCGCCGCCATACCTCGCCGCGCGGCGCACAGCTCGTGTTTCTGAGCACGCCCAACAGCGACGAAGAGATCGAAATTTGTCAGATGCCGTCCGGCGCGCCGCCGGTGCAGGTGCAGCCCGACCTCATGCATCTTGCCTTCGAGGTCGACGACATCGAAAAATTCGCGGCCGAGCTGAAGAAAAAAGGCTATGCACTGAGCGATGGGCCGATGAAAGCCGCCAGCGGAGCGATCATCGCCTTTGTCGATGCGCCGGAGGGCTACGAAGTCGAGTTGATCCAGCGGCCAAAATGAAGCCGCGTTGTTGAAGCAACCGACTTCGGACAATGGCGGAGGCATTTGGCATCGACCGCTGGCGGCGACGCTTGTGCGGCCCGCTCGCGGCCGCCGTTTTGCTGGCGGGATTCTGGTTTTTGATGCTTGCCAGCCTGCGGGAAAAATCCGCCACCGCCGATGAAATCGGCCATGCGGCGGCGGGCTACAGCTATTGGCGGCTTCACGATTACCGCCTTGATCCCGAAAACGGCGTGCTGCCGGACCGGCTGATGGCGCTGCCGTTTCTTTTCAGCCACGACCGGTTTCCCTCGACTGACTCGGAAACATGGCGGGGCTCCTACGACACGGCCCTGGCCTACGACTGGTTCTACCGGATGGGCAACGACGCCGGCGGCATGCTCCGGCGCGGGCGCGCGATCTGCGGCCTGCTGGCCGTGGCGCTGGGCGCGCTGGTCTGGTGGTGGGCCCGCCGGCTGTTCGGGCCGGCCGGCGGCCTGCTCGCCCTGCTGCTCTACGTATTTAATCCGTCGATACTGGCCAACGGCGCGTTGATGAATTCGGATGCGGCCTGCGCGCTGTTTTTCCTGGCCGCGACCGGGAGCATGTGGGCGGTGCTCCACCGCCTCACCATGCCGCGTGTGCTGGGCAGCGCCCTGATTGTCGGCGGGCTGTTTGTCACCAAAATGTCGGCGGCGCTGATCGTGCCGATCGCCGCGGTCCTGGTGGTCGCGCGGCTGATCGACGGCCGGCCGCTGCCGGTGGAAATCGGATCGAAACGCGAATTAAGGGGCCGCGGCCGGCAGGCGGCGGCGTTTGCCCTTGCCGCCGCGGCCCACGTTGCGGTGGCGGCGATCATCATCTGGGCCTGCTATGGATTTCGTTATTCGATTTTTGCCCAAGCCGAGCCCGGCCGCGACCGGCTGACTCACACCTGGGCATCGCTCCTGGGAAAACCCGATCCGCTCGCGCTGATCGGCCAACTGGGTCTGAACGGGGAACAGCAGACGCAGGCGATGCAAATTTTGAGCGCCCGCCATCTCGGCCCGCTGCAATTGACGAACGAGTACGACGCGCAGGCGGCGGCCGAGGCGATCAGGGATGGGGTGCTGACTCTGCTGCAGCGCCGGGAGTTCGACGCGCGGACGGACGCGCCGCCGCCGGCGCCGGCCCTGCGCGTGATCGACTTTTTCCGCCGGCACCGCCTGCTGCCCGAGCCGTTTCTTTACGGCCTGGCCAGCACGTGGAGAAACGCCGGGCAGCGGGCAGCGTTTTTTAACGGCCGGTTCGACACGCAAGGGCAGGCGTTCTTTTTCCCCTACACCTTTCTGGTCAAAACGCCGCTGGCGATGTTCGCGGTGATGGCCCTGGCGCTGGCCGCCGCCGTCGCCCGGTGGCGGGCGTGGGACCAACGGCCCTCCGCGCCGGTCGGGGGCGCCGGTCTCCGGGCCGGCTATGAAACCCTCCCGTTGTGGGCACTGCAGGCGGTTTACTGGGCGGCAGCGATTCCCAGCCACCTGAACATCGGGCATCGGCACATCCTGCCGGTTTATGCGCCGCTATGCGTGCTCGGCGGGGCCGCGGCATGGTGGCTGGGCGGCGCGGACAAAAGGCCGGAGGCCGGCAGGACAATCGGCGCGCCGGAAAAGGCCGCCAGGCTGGCCGGGGTGTCGCTTTGCGTCCTCATGCCGGTGCTGGCGGTCGAAATGATGTATTGGTTTCCCAATTACCTGGCTTATTTCAATGGCATCGTCCACCCCAGCCGCGCCTACCGGCACCTGGTGGACAGCTCGCTGGACTGGGGCCAGGATTTGCCGGCGGTAAAGCGGTACATCGAACGCCATCGGCTGAACGGCCCGGTCTATCTTTCCTATTTCGGCAACAGCAGCCCCGATTACTACGAGATTCCGGCAGCCAAGCTTCACTCGAATCCGGGCTGGGACGTGCCGCCGCTGATCCAGGCCTTCAAACTCCCGCCGGATGAAACCGGAAAACTGCTGGCCGACCGGCTGCGCCGGCAGCCGGATTACGAACTCGTCGGCAGCCGGGCCGAACCGGTCGGCGGCCGGGTGGTGGTCCTGTTGCAGAAGCCCGCCGCGATGAACCTGAAGGGCGGGACTTACTTTATCAGCGCCACCATGCTCCAGCCGGTGGCGGTCGGGGTGAATCCGTTCGGCCCGTGGAATGAGAAATACGAGGCCATGTATCAGGATTGCTACGAAAAAGTCAGGCCGCTGCTGGCCGGCGACGAAGCGGTGCGGATGGCCGCATTGCGCGAACACACACTGGCGGAATGGCAGGAAGTCCTGAATTATTTTGACGCCTGGCGGTTCGGACGGCTAACCGCCTACCTGCGGCAGCGCGAACCGAACGATAATGTAAATTTTTCCATCCTGGTCTATAAATTGACCGATAAAGACATTGCCTCTGCTTTGGACGGCCCGCCGCCCTATGATGCCAACCAACCCTGATCGCGTCTGACTTTTGTTGAATGAGTCCCTCGATCGCCAGACCACAAACCGGATGGATGGACATCTGGCCTGACGCGCTGGCCTTCGCCCTTGGCCTGGGCATGGCGTGGTGGTTCCAATGGCATACCACCGACTTGGTCTGGAGCCTCTGGCTGTCGAGTCTGTGCGTCGGCTATGCGATCATCGTGTTGAACATCTTCCGGCCGGCGGCGCAGATGATGATGGCGGCGACCAAGGCGCCGGCGGTCGCGGCGGTGGCCGGCGAATCGTTTGTATTCGCGGGAGCGCTGTTCGCGCTGGCCTTCTTCACCGTGCACTTCGGCATGTTTCATTTCGTGCACTCCGTTTTTTTGAATCATTTTTTCCCGGTCGGCGAACAGCGCCTCCGCGGAGGGATGATTTCCGGCATGTTTCCGATCTATGCCGAAGTTTTCCGCCGCTACTGGCCGTTCCTGGCCGTGACCGTCATCGCCGAGCGCGCCGCCTTTCGCGCGCGGCCGAGAGTGCCACCCGACGACGGCGCAGTCACGCCCGAGGCCATCTTCCGCCGCAAGGCGCAGGCGGCCAACTCCGGCATGATGGAGCCGTACAAGAACATCGTGCGCATGCATCTGCTGATCTTTTTCTTTGCCTTCGCGCATTTTGCCCATCTGGAGAATTTTGCGATCTACGCCGTGGTTTACTTCGTTTATTTTTTCCCCTGGCGGCTGCTGCAAAAAAGCAAAATCCCGCCGGCAGTGACCGCGGCCTAGCGGCCAGCGGCGCGGCGTTCAAAGGCGAAGAGATACTGCTGGGCGAGTCCGGCGAGCAGCCCGAAGTGGACGCGGCCGAAGTGCGCGATTTGAGCCGGCCGCCAGCCGCGCAAGCCGTAGCGCTCCGCCATGGTCTTGAGGATCCACACATCGACCGGAAACGCTTCGAGCCTGCCCGCGCCGAACAACAGCACGCAGTCGGCGATTTTTTCGCCGACACCGGGCAGCTCGCATAATTTTTCCTTCGCCGTCGCGTAGGGCAGGGCAGCGGTTGCTTCGAGCCAGCCGGGATGCGCGGCGAGGAAACGCGCGGTCTGGTGGATGTAGCGCGCGCGGAATCCGAGCAGGCAGCGCCGCAGCTCGGCTTCGGGGATTTCCGCGAGTTCGGACCAGCTTGGAAGCCGGTGAAGCGCGGCGTCCCCGACGTGCGGATGAAGCCCAAGCGCGCCGATGGTGTTACGTTCCACCAGCGGCGCGCCGTGGCGTTTGG
>DATJYF010000094.1:0-2966 GCA_035499715.1 Opitutaceae bacterium
TTTTTATTTCAGTTATTAAATGGAAAGGGTAGGACTGATGCTGGTCAGTAAAAACCATGGCATCCTACACTGCTGAAATTTTTTGGAGTCGAGGGACGCAAGCATTCTCCGATAATCGTTATAGCCGAAAACACACTTGGCGATTCGATGGCGGCGTTGAAGTAGCGGCTTCATCTTCGCCGCATGTCGTTCCGCTTCCATATTCGGCCCAAGATGCAGTCGATCCAGAAGAAGCATTTGTCGCGAGCCTTTCCAGCTGCCATATGCTTTGGTTTCTCTCGATAGCCGCCAAGAAGGGTTTTCTCGTGGACGAATATCTTGATGCGGCAATTGGCGTCATGGAAAAGAATGCTCAAAGTAAGCTCGCGATGACCAGGGTGATTTTGCATCCCAAAGTGAAGTTTTCGGGTTCACGTATTCCAGATAGCGCCGAGCTTTCTGCGTTGCACCATGCAGCGCACGAAGAGTGCTTTATTGCCAATTCGGTACTTACCGAAGTGCTTTGTGAACCTGTGCTTGGTTAGAACAGGCTGTTCACGCATATAAATAAAAAAAGCCGGCGTGGCTGCCGGCCTTTGGGTTGGGATGAAGTTTCGCGCGGTCAGTTCCGCCCGGCTTTCGCCAGTTTCTTCAGCGCCGGTTTTGCCGGCTTCTTGCTTTCGACAAACTCGCGGATGACTCCGGCTTAATTTCCGTCGATTTCCAGCGTCTCGATCGAGTGCGGCGGGAGGGCGATGTTCGAGTTCAGGGCGACGCTCTTCGATTGAATCTGGATGTGGCTCACGGTCGTGGACGGATCGACGTAGGAGATGTCCAGCCCGGGCATCATGTCCGGACCGTTGTTGTCCGTCACGTTGCCGGAGTAAATCTGCCAGAGCGTGCCGGAGGTCGTCGTGTGGTTGAATCCGTTCACCGTCAGCTTGACGTAGTGCGTCTGCGTCCAGGCGCGGTTGACGAAATTGATGTAGAGTTTTTTCGCCACCGGATCGACCGAGCTGACGGCGGTGACTTCGGCGACGTTCTTTTCCGCCGGCACGGAGCCGGTCTGGCTGGTGGAGTAGGTCGGGCTGGTCACGCTGGTCGCGACCATGCTGGTGCCGAAATGCAGCGCGAAAAGCTGGATGACGTAATAATCGACTTTCGGCTGGTTGAGATAGGAGTCCCAGCCCATGGGGGTTCCATCGACCAGCTTGAAGTAGTTCGCGATTTTCACCTTGGGGTGGGAGAGCAGCACCTGCAGGACGCGGCCGACATAAACCGCGCTGCCCATGGTTTTGTTGTGGTCGATCCAGTCCGGCAGCGAGCCGAAGAGCGGGCCCCATTCGGTGACGGCGATGTTGATCGGCCGGCTTTGCTGGTACTGCGCGATCCAGCCTTCAAGCTGCGTCAGCTCCTGGCTGGTCGTTTCCGGGCCGGCCCACATCGCGCGGTAACCGTTTTGCTGCGTGGGATCGTTGCCGCTCCAGAAGCCGGGGAAGTAGGCGTTGTGGTAGGCAATGTAGTCGATCTGCGCGGCGCAGGTCTGCAGCACGGTCTGGGTCCAGTTCGAGTAGGACGTGAGCGAGTAGGCGGAGCGGTTGGGCACACCGATGGCCATGAGCTGGATGGTGGGATCGGACTGCCGCATGGCGGTGGCGAAGGCGAGCACGTCGGCGGCGTATTGCGCCGGCGCCATGGTGATCTGCTGCTGGGCGGTGGTGCTGTTGAGATAAAGCTCGTTGCCGAGCTCCCACACCGGCACGCGCATCGACGGGTCCACGCCGTCGGCCACGCGCTGGGTGTTTTTCGGATTGTTGCAGTAGTCGACCCAGCCGGCGGCCTCGCCGGCCGTGCCGGTGCCGACATTGACGGTGATGAGCGGAGTGGCCGCGGTGAGCTGGCAGGTTTTCAAAAATTCCGGCGTGCCGTAGACGTCGCGCTCGGAGCCGGGATCGGCGCCGTGCGCCATGACGGGCCGCGAGCTCACCGGACCGACGCCGTTCTGCCAGTGATAGAAATCGGAGAGGATGCCGCCGGGAAAGCGGATGGAGGAAATTTCCTGGTTCGTGGCAGTGAGGATCAGGCCGTTGTTCAGGTTGCCCTGGTAATCGGCGAGTCCGTCACCGTTGTTGAACCATTCGATGTTGGTGCCGAGCAGGCCGTCCGGCACGGGGTTGAGCACGGTGCCGGCCTGCACGGTGCAGGTGGAGTCGGAGAACGCGCCGGCGGCCGGGAGCGCGGCCAGGGCGAGCGTGGCGGTGAGCGTGGCGAGGAAAGGCAAGCTGGAGTGCATGGAATTCGCCTACGGCCCGCCGGCCGGCGTGGTTCAGGCAAACCGCTATCTTTCGCGCTTATTTTACCCCCGCGCCGACATAAGATGAGGTTATCAGCCCATCGCTCCCCGACGGCGTACCCGGAAATAAAAAGGCCAGCAGTGCCGCCGGCCTTTGCAGGAAAGAATTCGCGGACTCAGTTCCGTCCGGCGCGCGCCGGTTTCCTCGCCTTGCTCTCGACGAACTCACGGATGACTTCCATGCGCTTGCGCTGGAGGTGCTCTTCGTGGATGTCGTCGCGCGTGCGCTGGGTCTCGTTTTTGAGGATGGCCTTGCGCATCTTCGAGAGGGCGATGTTCTGCAGCTGGCGTACGCGTTCGCGCGTGACCTTGAACTTGCGGCCGACCTCCTCGAGCGTGAGCGCGTCCTTGCCGTCGAGGCCGAAGCGCAGGCGGAGGATCTCGGCTTCACGCTTGTCGAGCGATCCGATGATGGCGTGGAGGTCGGAGTTGAGGTTCTTGCCGCGGAGGTTCTCGAAAGGGCTGACCGCGTTGTCGTCGCCGACGATGTCGCCAAACGAGGCTGAATCGCCTTCGTCGCCGATGGGCGCGTCGAGCGAGGTCGGGCGGACGCTGACGGACTTGAGATGGGCGACCTTGCTGGTGGGAATCTGCAGCTCGCGCGCCAGCTCCTCGTCGGTCGGCTCGCGGCCGA
>DATJYF010000095.1:0-8267 GCA_035499715.1 Opitutaceae bacterium
GGCGTGACTGCGCGCCATTTGCGCGAGCACGCGGCAGGCATAAACGACTTTCACGGAGAGCTTCACGGAGCTGCCAAGCTAGGGTGCGGCGCTGGCGGCGCGCAAACGAAAACGCAGCACCAGAACGGGTTATTGCAGGCCGTTTTTGATCAAAATTTCTGTTGTCCGCACGGACCTTTTGCGAAATATTTTTCCTTTCCGCCACACCCTGCTCTTTTCCCTTCATGCCCGATCAAGACAACGCGAAAAAAAACATCAAATCCCAGTCTGGCGCCGAGAGTTACGACGCTTCCAAAATCCAGAAACTCGAAGGTCTCGAGGGCGTGCGCAAACGCCCCGATATGTACATTGGCGACACGGGTGAGCGCGGACTGCACCACTGCGTGTTTGAGGTGGTGGACAACTCCATCGACGAGGCCCTGGCGGGCTTCGCCACCGAGGTCAAGGTCACGGTCCATCTCGACGGCTCGTGCTCGGTTGAGGACGACGGCCGCGGCATTCCGGTGGACATGCATCCGGTTTACAAGATGCCCGCGCTCGAGCTCGTCCTCACCAATCTCCACGCCGGCGGCAAGTTCGGCAAGGGCGCCTACCAGGTTTCCGGCGGCCTCCATGGCGTCGGCGCGAAGTGCGTCAACGCCCTCTCCGAATGGTTCGAGGCCGAGGTGCGCCGCGGCGGCAAGGTCTACCAGATGCGCTTCGCCCAGGGCAAAACCACGCAGAAGCTCGCCGTCATCGGCGACACCAAGAAAACCGGCACGAAAATCACCTTCAAACCCGACGCGGAAATCTTCAAAGGCACCCGCGAGTTTCAATACGAGATCCTCGCCAAGCGCCTGCGCGAACTGGCCTTCCTCAATCCCGGCATTGAAATCGTCCTGAACGACGAGCGTTCGCAAAAATCGGACAAGTTCTACTTCAAGGACGGCATCACGGAGTTCGTGAAGTTTCTCAACAAGAACAAGACCGTCCTGCACGACAAGCCCATCACCTTCACTGACGAGGTGCCGAATGAGGACCCCTCCAAGCCCGCCACCGTCGTCGACGTCTCGCTGCAATACAACGATTCCTACAACGACCAGGTCTTTGCCTACGCCAACTCCATCTATAATCTCGAGGGCGGCACGCATCTCAGCGGCTTCCGCACCGCCCTCACCCGCGTGATCAACAACTTTGCCAAGGCCAACAATCTCATCAAGGAAAAGGATCCGGCCATCACCGGCGAGGACGTGCGCGAAGGCCTCGTCGCCGTCATCTCCGTGAAGGTTCCCGAGCCCCGCTTCGAGGGCCAGACCAAGACCAAGCTCTCCAATTCCGAGGTCGACGGCATCGTCCAGAAGGCCGTCGGCGAAAAGCTGAAGTTCTACCTCGAAAAGGAAACGGCCATCGGCAAGCGCATCATCGACAAGACCCTCAACGCCGCCCGCGCCCGCGAGGCCGCCCGCAAGGCCCGCGAGACCGTGCGCAAGGGCGCGCTCTCCGGCGGCGGCCTGCCCGGCAAGCTCGCCGACTGCTCCGAGCGCGACCCCGCGCTCACCGAAATCTACATCGTCGAGGGCGACTCCGCCGGCGGCTCCGCGAAGCAGGGCCGCGACCGCCGCTACCAGGCCATCCTCCCGCTCCGCGGCAAGCTCATCAACACCGAGAAGGCCCGCATCGACAAGGTCCTTGCCAACGAGGAAATCCGCACCCTCATCACCGCGGTCGGCACCGGCATCGGCGACCACGAGGGCGACGGCGCCTTCGACGCCGAGAAGGCCCGCTACCACAAGGTCATCATCATGACCGACGCCGACGTCGACGGCTCCCACATCCGCACCCTCCTGCTCACCTTCCTCTACCGCCAGATGCGCGGCCTGATCGAGCGCGGCTACGTCTATATCGCCCAGCCGCCGCTCTACAAGATCAAGCGCAAGAAACGCGAGCAATACATCGACAACGACGAGCAGCTCAACCGCATCCTCCTCGAGCTCGGCAGCGAGGATGTCGTCCTCGAACGCCTGCGGGACAAAAACATCTTCACGCCCGCCCAGATCGACAAGATCGTGGAGACGCTCGCTGCGCTGGAAAAACTGGGCGGCGGCGTCACCCGCTACGGCGCCGCCCTCGCCGAATTCCTCGACCAGCACGACAAGGACACGCACGCCCTTCCGCGCTACGTTGCCCGCATCCGCGAGGGCAACAAGGAGTCGCACGAATTCCTCGCCGACGAGACCGCCCGCGCCAAGTTCGTCCAGAAGCACGGCCTCGACGCCGACCTCTTCGAGCAGCCCGACAACGCCGCCGCCGGCACCGGCACGCCGTTCGCCGTCGGCGAGAAAAAATCCGATGCTCCGACGAAGCGCATCACCATCCACGAGATTTTCGAAAGCACCGAGATGACCAAGCTGCTCAAGGCCCTGGCCAGGATCGGCCTCGACGTCGCGCAGTATTCCGCCTCTGAAAAACCGCGCTACCTCATCACCGAGAATATCGGCCAGAAAAGCGAGACCAAGACCGAGCTGTTCAGCCCGCTCGACATCGTCGCGCACATCCGCGCCAACGGCCGCAAGGGCCTCAGCATCCAGCGCTACAAGGGCCTCGGCGAAATGAACCCGAAACAGCTCTTCGAAACCACGATGGATCCGGAGAAACGCCGCCTCCTCAAGGTCTCGATCAATGACGCTGCCAAGGCCGACGCGCTCTTCACCCTGCTCATGGGTGACGAAGTCCCGCCCCGCCGCCAGTTCATCGAGGACAACGCGCTCAACGTCCAGTTTCTGGACGTATAATTTGAAGCGCAAAGACGCGAAGTCGCGAAGTTTCATTCACAAATTAAATATCCCTTTTCTCCGATCTTGGTGTCTTTGCGTCTTTGCGCTTAAAAAAATTTCCGAATGTACACCGCCTCCGAAAAACTTTCCTCGGCCAACATCACCGACATCATGCAGACGGCCTACATCGATTATTCGATGTCGGTCATCATCTCGCGCGCCCTGCCCGACGCGCGCGACGGCCTCAAGCCCGTCCAGCGCCGCATCCTCTACGCCATGCTCCGTGAGGGCCTGCTCCACAACCGCGCCTTCGACAAGTGCGCCGGCGTCGTCGGCGAGGTGCTGAAAAACTACCATCCGCACGGCGACTCCTCGGTTTACGACACGCTCGTCCGTCTCGCCCAGACTTGGGTCATGCGCTACCCGCTCATCGAACCCCAGGGCAACTTTGGCTCCGTCGACGGCGACCCGCCCGCCGCCTACCGCTACACCGAGTGCCGCCTCTCCGAAATCGCCGAGGAATTACTGCGCGATATCGAGGAAGAAACCGTCGATTTCGCGCCCAATTACAAGGAATCGACCACCGAGCCGACCGTCCTGCCCGCCGCCCTGCCCAACTTGTTGATGAACGGCTCGACCGGCATCGCCGTCGGCATGGCCACCAACATCCCGCCGCACAATCTCGACGAAATCATCACCGCAACCTGCGCCATCATCGACCAGCCCGCCATCTCCCTCGACGAAATCGTCAAGATCGTGAAAGGCCCCGATTTCCCCACCGGCGGCGTCATCGCCGGCCGCGACGGCATCGACAGCTACCTCCGCACCGGCAAGGGCATCGTCAAAATCCGCGGCAAGGCCCACACCGAGGAAATGAAGGGCGGCATGGAGCAGATCGTCATCACCGAGATCCCCTACAACGTCAATCGCGCCAGCCTCGTCACCCGCATCGCCGAACTCGTCTCCGAAAAACACATCGACGGCATCCGCGACCTCCGCGACGAGTCCGACGAGAACACCCGCATCGTCATCGAGCTCAAGCGCGGCGAGCAGTCCAAGGTCGTCATCAACCAGCTCTTTCAGAAGACCGCGCTCGAGTCCTCCTTCGGCGTCATCCTGCTCGCGCTCGACAAGAAGCGCCCGAAGCAGATGAACATCAAGGAGCTCATTGAGTGCTACATCGAGCACCGCCGCGATGTCATCACCCGCCGCACCCAGTTCCGCCTGAAGCAGGCCGAGGACCGCGCCCACATCCTCGAGGGCTACAAGATCGCCCTCGACAACCTCGACGACTTCGTCCGCATCATCCGCGCCGCCGCCAATCGCGACGACGCCAAGGTGAAGTTGATGGCCAAGTATCCGCTCTCCGAGCGCCAGACCAACGCCATTCTCGAACTCCGCCTCTACCAGCTCACCGGCCTCGAACGCGACAAGATCGAAGCCGAATACCTCGAGTTGATCAAACTCATCGAGGAGCTGCGCAGCATCCTGGAAAGCGAGAAGAAGCTGCTCGCCCTCATCAAGAAGGAGCTGCTCGCGCTCAAGGAAAAATACACCTCGCCGCGCCGCACCGAGATCACCGCCGCCGCCGGCGAATTCCGCATGGAGGACGTCATCGCCAACGAAGGCTGCGTCATCACCGTCTCCCACCAGGGCTTCATCAAGCGCACGCCGGTCGCGTCCTACCGCTCGCAAAAGCGCGGCGGCAAGGGCATCATCGGCACCGAGACCTACGAGGAGGATTTCGTCGAGCACCTCTTCACCGCCAGCACGCACGACTATATCATGTTTTTCATGAACAACGGCCGCGTCTACGTGGAGAAAGTCTACGAGATCCCCGAAGGCACGCGGGCCTCCAAGGGCAAGTCCGTCTCGTCCGTCCTCCAGCTCCAGAAAGACGAAAAAATCGCCGCCATGGTCTGCGTGAAGGAATTTTCCGAAAACCTGCACCTCGTCATGTGCACGAAGAACGGCGTGGCGAAAAAAACCAACCTCGCCGAGTACTCCAATCCGCGCCGTGGCGGCATCATCGGCATCAAGCTCGAGGATGGCGACGCACTCATCGGCTGCGTGCTGACGAATGGCGAAAACGAGCTCGTGCTCATCACCTACAAGGGCATGTCGATCCGTTTCCGGGAATCCGACCTCCGCGACCAGGGCCGCGCCACTGTCGGCGTCACCGGCATGCGCTTCGGCGAGAAGAACGATTACATCAAGACCATCGCCGTGGTCGATCCCGCCTGCACCCTGCTCGTCGCCAGCGAGGAGGGCGTGGGCAAACGCACGCCCTTCGACGACTACCGCCTGCAATCGCGCGGCGGCTCCGGCGTCATCGCCATCAAGTCGGAAGCCGTGGCCGGCGCGCTCAGCGTGCACGACAACGACGAGATCATGCTCCTCACGGCGAAGGGCCAGAGCGTGCGCTGCCCGGTGAAAGGCATCCGCCAGAGCGGCCGCAACACCCAGGGCGTGAAGCTGCTCACCCTCGCCGAGGGCGACAAGCTCCTCAGCATCGCCCGCATCGTCGAGACGGAGGAGGAGGGCGCGGAAGCGATGGGCTCAGCGTAAAGCCATACTGCCCGACCGTAAAAAACTGATGTCGGTCAGCAGTGGATCCTTGCCACTCTTTGTGATTGCTGGGCTGGATATGATTATTAGAGGCAAAACGTATTTTGAAGGTATGCTTGGACACGGTATTCCTGCACATATGTTACTCATCGTTGGCCATGTCGATCTTTACGGACCCTGTCACGCTTGAGGGCCACGGCGTTCGTCTCGAACCCATGGAACTCGCCCACGAAACCGCGCTTCAGGCGGCAACGGCCGACGGTCAACTTTGGAAGCTTTACTTCACCGCCGTTCCCGAACCGGAGAAGACTCGCGCTTTCATCGAAGCCGCGTTGGCGGACTGCGCCAAGGGCGTTCGGCGGCCCTTTGTTGTGCGCGAACTCAACAGCGGCAGGATTATCGGTGCAACCAGTTACCACGACATTGTGGCCGAAGCGCGGCGGGTCGAGATCGGTTACACTTTCTACGCGCAGAGCTGGTGGCGCACACACGTGAACACCGCTTGCAAGTGGTTGTTGATGGAGCACGCCTTCGAAAAATTGAACTGTACCGTGGTGGGCTGGCGCACCGATATTCTAAATACGCGGTCGCAAGCTGCTATTGAACGGCTCGGCGCCAAAAAAGACGGCGTGATCCGCCGTTTTCAAGTGCGACGCGACGGCACGATCCGGGACACAGTGATGTACAGTGTCACGGCCGACGAATGGCACGATAACGTGAAATCCCATATGCGCCGTCTCCTCCGCAACCCATAGGGATATGTGTTATTACTTTGGGCATTTTGCTCTTATTCAGCAAAAAGATACCGCGGCATGATTACTCAAAAACTCCGTCACCTCACTTGATCTTCGCCGCCTCGGTCTCGAGCTGCGTGACCAGTCCGTCCATCTGGTCGATCACCGCCTGCACGGTTTCGCGCTTCGTCAGGTCGACGCCGGCTTTTTGCAACAGCTTCATCGGCTGGTCGCTGCCACCGCTCCGGAGCATCGTCAGATAACGGTCGACCACCGCCTGGCGTTCCGCCGGGGTGCCGGTGGTCATCTGTTTCACCAGCTGCGCGCTGGAGGCGAAGCAGGTCGCGTATTGGTAAACGTAATACGGCGAATTGTAGAAATGCGGGATGCGCGCCCAGGTGATCTTGTAAAGATCGTCGTGGGTGACGGCGTCGCCGTAATAATCGCCGAGCAGCCTGTCGTAGATATTGTCCAGGACTTCGGCGGTGATGGGCTGGCCCTGCTCGGCCAAGCGGTGCGCTTGCAGCTCGAAATCAGCGAACAGCACCTGGGTATAAAAGGTCGTCACGATGGCGTCGACCGCGTGCTGGAGGAGCACGAAGCGCTCCTTGGGATCGGTCGTGGTCTCGAGCAGCTTGTTGAGCAGGAAGCGCTCGTTGGTGGTGGAGGCGACCTCGGCGATGAAAATGGTGTACTCGGAGGTGACGAACGGCTGGGTTTCGTACGACAGCACGGTGTGCATGGCGTGGCCGGCCTCGTGCGCGAAGGTGAAGGCGGCGTCGAGCGTGTCGTTGTAGTTGAGCAGCAGGTACGGGCCGACGCCGTAGACGCCCATGTTGTAGGCGCCGCTGCGCTTGCCGTCGTTTTCATAGACGTCGATGCGGCCGCCGGTGGTGAACTGCCGGTATTTCGCCTGGTAGTCGGGGCCCAGCGGCGCGACGGAGGAGATCACCAGCGGCACGATTTCGTCGTAGGGATATTTTTTTTCCACGTCGAAGATGGGGAGGAAATTGTCGTAGAGATGGTAGGTCGAGAGGCCGAGGAGCTTTTTGCGCAGGCGGAGGTAGCGCTGGAGCGGCGCGGTGCCGGCGCGGGTCGTGTCCACGAGGTTTTGCACGACGGCGATGGGGATGGCATTGGCGTCCAGCGCGGCGTCGAGCGTCGAGGAAAAATTGCGCGCCTGGGCGAGGAACCAGTCGCGTTGGAGCAGGCCGTTGTAGATGGCGGCGTAGGTGTTCACCGTGGCGGCATAGGTCTTGTAATAAGCCTCGAAGGTGGCGGCGCGGTCGGCCTGGTTGCGGTCCGTCATGAGCACGGCCTGGTAGGCGGCGGGGGTGAGCGTGACCTCGCGGCCGTCGGACAGCTTGATTTTGGGAAACTTGATGTCGCTGGTGCTCAGCTCCTGGAAGGCCTCGGTGGGCGCCTGGTTGAACCGCGTGGCGTAGGAGAGGAGGCGCTCGCCTTTCTCGTCGAGCACGTGCTTCTGCTGACGATAGGCCTCGGAAATGGTGAAGCGGTAGATGCCAAGGCCCGGCGTCTTCGCGATCCATTTTTCCGTCGTGGCCTGCGGGATGGCGAGGAGCTCGGGCGTGAACCAGGCCGTGGCCGTACCGAATTTGGCGAAGAGCGCCTGCACGCGCTGAAATTTGCCCGAGACCGCCTGGTCGCGCGTGTCGATGTCGCGCTGGAGCTGGGGATAGCAATAAACCCGGTACTGGAGGATGCCGATCTCGTCGTAGAGGCGGTAGGCGCGGAGCACGGCGTCGGGGCCCTGGGCAAGCGTGCCCTTGAGCGCGGCGAATTCGGTCATCTTGGCGTCGAGCGTTGTCATGCCCTGCTCCCAGGCGTCCCAGCTGGCGAAAATCGGCGTGAAGTCCCATTTGTATTTGGCGGGAATTTCGGCGCGTTTGTGGGTGGCGGGCATGGCGGAAAGGAAGGAACTCATGGCGATGAAAAGGCCGGCGCCGGCGGCAAGGCGGCGCCGGGCGGCGGGGCATTGGATCCAGGGCATGGAGGAGCACGCTGGAAAGTTTCCGCGGCGGCGTCCAGCCATTGTGCACCCGATTTGCGGAGACCGGGCGGCGGCAAAAGAAAAAAAGCTGTAATAAGCCGGCGCGGCACGCATTTGGCTGGTCTCTTTTTATGACCTGAATACAAAAAATCGTCCCCCGCCGCTGTTTCCTTTGCACCTCTTGCACGTCATTGCTGTCAG
>DATJYF010000096.1:0-7105 GCA_035499715.1 Opitutaceae bacterium
GGAATCCGCAACCGTCAAAAACCGATCAAAAACGTCCCGCGTGGCGGCGGGAGCCCGCCCGGGATCGGCTAGTTATCATCGTTCTCATCGCCGTAGTTGAGCGTGGCATAGACCACGCCGATCAAATTCTGCGGCGTGACCAGCTCCGGATCCTCCTCGTCGTTGTTCAGCCCTTCCACCCGCCAGCCGCGGGAAAGCTTCTCCACCAGCTTGTGCACCACTTCGATGCCGCGGCGGTTGCGATAGGCCACCGTCATGCCCGGGCGCAAGGTGTCGTAAGGCACGGCGCTGATCACGAGCATGGTGTTGTCGCCGTAGATGGGCAGCATGGACGTGCCGGCGCCGGCGGCGGCGCTCCGCCCCGCCGAGCGGTTGGCCAGCATTTCGGCGTCGTGCCAGGCCTGCAGTTTTCCCACATCCGCCGTGGGCGGCGTCTTGGTCTCCGGGGCCGGTTCGCTGGCGCAACCTATGAGCAAAAAGACCGCTCCCGCCGGTGGCATCCACCGGAAACAAATCGACCCGAATATACGCCTAACAGCTTGCACCAGTGAAAATTTTCTTATTTATGCCTTTATCTATTACGGATAGTGCCTCATTTAATTAAATCGCATGAAGCGACTTGTCATCATCGAAGACCAGACCGCCATTCGCGAAATGCTCGTTGAGATCCTGCGCACGGATCCGAATTACAAACTCGTGGGCGAGAGCGGCGACGGCCAGAGCGCTTATAATTTATGCGTGGAAGTGAAGCCCGACCTGCTTGTGCTCGATGCCAAGCTGCCCGGGCTCAACGGCGTCGATCTTCTCCGCCGCCTCAACAAGCAGCTCAAGAACGTCCGCGTGCTCGTTTTCTCCGGCCATGAAAATCCCGTCCTTGTCCGCGAAATGCTCGAGGCCGGCGCGCATGGCTTCGTGGAAAAAACCGCCGGCCTGATCGAATTCAAGAAAGGCCTGGAAACCGTGGCCAACGGCGGCACTTATTTCGGGCCGGCCGTCGCCGCCCTCCTCCGCAACGTCGTCGCCAACCCCAGCGCCAGCGCGACCGCCGATTTTCTCACCGACCGCGAACGCGAAATTCTCCAGCTCGTGGCCGAGAGCCACAGCACCAAGGAAATCGCCTCCAAGCTCGGCATCAGCGTGAAGACGGTGGACAACCACCGCACCAACCTGATGCGCAAGCTGAACCTCCACGACGTCGCCAGTCTCACGCGCTACGCCCTCGAGGTCGGTTTGATCGAGCCGAAAAAAGCGCTGCTCTGAGCCGCACTCATTCCGCCGCGGCCGTCTCGCGATACCGCTCCGCCAGCACGTCGGCGAGCCGTTCGTCCTCGCCCACCAGCCCGGTCAGCGCGGTGCGCAGCCCCGGCCGGTCGCGCTCCGCCGCCGCGCAGATTTCCCCCACATCGCCGCCCGGACCGGCGTGCCGGCCCGGCGACAAAAACTGCAGCGCCACCACCACGTCGCCCCCGCCGAAATTTTCGCTCCGCAGCAAGTCGGCCAGCAGCGGCGCGCTGAAGGAATATTCCGCCCCCGGCCGCAGCTCCATCGACGCCACCGCCACCGTGGACACCTCCTCCGCCAGCCGCCGCCGCAACTGCCGGCCGAGAAAATCCCGCACCGCCGTCACTCCACGCTCCGGGCTGCCGTGGTCCACCAGCACGACCTTCGGCCGGCGCCATCCCGCCGCCATCGCCGCCCGCCGCACCGCGTCGGCCAGAATCGACGCCAGCCGCGCGTCGTCCGCCGCCGCGTCCACCAGCCAGCGCGCGACGCGCGCGCGCAGCGGCGGAGATTTTTTCTGCAGGGCCCGCAGCCTTTCCGGCAGATAGACGGTCAGGGCGGCGCTCGGCCCGAAAAAAAGCGGGACCAGCACGAAATCGTTCTCTCCGCGCGCGAGCGCCGCTTCCAGCGCCGGCTGGAGCAGCTCCGCCCGCCGGCCGCCCAGCTCGCCGGGATCCACCACGCTCGAATGCAGCAGCGAGACCGCCCTCACCTCGACTCCGGCCAGCCGCGCCTGCAGCCGCTCGGCGATGCGGCGCAAGCTCAGCGTCGAGGCGGCGCGGAGCGAACCGTTGTCGAAAAGATAGCAGACCGGCGGCCGGGCGGTTTTCACGGGTAAGGTTGGTTAATAAATCCTTGCCGTGCCGAGGCGTTTGCTCAATAACACAAAATCTTCGTCTCACATGAAGCATTCTTTCTCGAACCTTTGCCTCGTCGTCATCGGTGCCGCCCTGCTGCTCGCGGGCTGCACGACCAAAACCAAGCGCCCGACGCCTGATCAAACCGTGCTGGGCCCGAACGGCGCCTCCTCGCTCAATCCCGAGAACGTCGGCACGACCGACAACTCCGCCGCCGGCCTGCAGCAGCGCCTGCCGGAGGGCGCGATCGACAAAGGCAACGTCATCGCCGGCCTGATTCCTTCGGTTTATTTCGACTTCGACCAGTCGGCCATCAAGCCGGGCGAGCGCCAGAAACTCGTCGACGCGGTGAAATATCTCAACGACAACCCGGCGAAAAAGCTGCTGCTCGAAGGCCATTGCGACTGGCGCGGCACCGACGAATATAACATGGCGCTCGGCGACCGCCGCGCGGCGGAGGTGAAAAACTACCTGGTCAAGGCCGGCATCTCGGCCGACCGGTTGGAAACCCTTTCCAAGGGCAGCCTCGAGGCGACCAAGAAAGGCACTGAGGACCAGATGGCCAAGGATCGCCGCGTCGACCTCGACGTGAAGAAGGACGCCGCGGACATGACTGCGCCCGCTGGCGCCGCCGCTCCGGCCGCGCCGACCGGCATGTAACCCGCGCGGAATTTTTCCAAAAGCCAGGCCCCGGATTTTCTCCGGGGCTTTTTGCTGGCCACCCCGGCCGGTCAGCCACCGGCCAGCGCCTGCAGCACTTTCTGCGACACGGCCATGCCTTTTTGCATGACGCCGAGGTTGAAGCTTTCGTTCGGCGCGTGCAGGTTGTCCTCGGGCAGAAACAATCCGAGCATGACCGAATCCAGACCGAGCACGCGCTTGATGTCGGCGATGATCGGCACGCTGCCGCCTTCGCGCAAATAAAGCGGCGGCCGGCCGAAGACCTCGGCCACGGCGGCGTCGGTGGCGCGGAAGGCCCGGGCCAGCGCCGCCGGCTGGTCCGGCGGCGTGTTCGGCCGGTCCGGTGGCACGACCACATAGGGCACGCCCTGGTGCTGGTCGATCAGACGGAACGTCACGTCCTTCGGCATGCGCTCGCGGATCGCCCGGTAAAGCAGCTCCCGGATTTTTTCCGGCTGCTGGTTGGGCACCAGCCGGCAGCTGATCTTTACCAACGCCTTGCTCGGAATGACCGTCTTCGTCCCCTCGCCCTGGTAGCCGCCGCCGATGCCGTTGAATTCCAGCGTGGGCAGGAAGCGGATCGCCTCGAAGGGCGTGCAGCCCGGCGGGGTGTGAAAGGCCGGGATACCGAGAAACGCACGGTACTGCTCCGCCTCGCCGCCCAGCTTTTTCAGCTCCGCTCGCTCCCACGCCTCGACCGGCGTCACGTCGTCGTAAAATCCCGGCACATTCACGCGGCCGTCGGGCGTGTGCAGCGAGGCGCACAGCTCGGCCAGCGCTTGTATCGGATTCCTCAATACCCCGCCGTGCAGGCCGGAATGCAGGTCGCTCTTCGCGCCCGTCACCTCGATGTCGCAAAGGACGAGGCCGCGCAGCCCGCAGGTGATGACCACCTGCTGTCCGCTCGGGCTGCCGGTGTCGGAGAGAAAAACCAGGTCGGCCCGCCGCAGCTCGCCCCGGTGCGTTTCGAGAAACTCCGGGAAGCTCGGGCTGCCCATCTCCTCCTCGCCTTCGATGAGAAAAGTGAGGCGCAGCGGTAGCCCGGGATTTTTTTCCAGCAGCTGCGCGATCGCGGCGAGGTGCGTCATCAGCGGCCCCTTGTTGTCCGCCGCGCCGCGGCCGTACAGCCGGCCGGCGCGCTCGACTGGATCGAACGGCGGAGTCGTCCAGAGGTCCAGCGGATCGGGCGGCTGCACGTCGTAATGGCCGTAAAAAATGACGTGGGGCCAGCGTTCGTCCCCGCCGCGCCGGGCCAGCACGATCGGATGAAGTTTCGTCGGCACAATCTCAACGGCGAAACCCATCCCGCGCAGCAGGCCGGCGACGAACTCGCGCGCGCCCCGCATGCCCTCCTTGAACTTGGAGTCGGCCGACACGCTGGGGTGCCGGACAAACTCCTTCAGCTTTTCAACCGGATCGAACATCCACCCACCGTGGCGCAAAACCGGTCCGGCCGCCAATCGGAAAACCGCTTAATGGCGGAAATGCCGGATGCCGGTGAAGACCATGGCCAGGCCGCGGTCGTCGGCGGCCTTGATGACCTCGTCGTCGCGCACCGAGCCGCCGGGCTGGATCGCGGCGGTGGCGCCGGCGTCGGCTGCGGCGATGAGCCCGTCGGCGAAGGGAAAGAGCGCCTCGCTCGCGACCTGCGAGCCGCGCAGGTCGAGGCCGGCCTCCTTCGCCTTCCACACGGCGATGCGCGAGCTGTCCACCCGCGCCATCTGACCGGCGCCGATGCCGAGCGTGCGTTCGCCGCGGGCATAGACGATGGCGTTCGATTTGACGTGCTTGCAGACCTTCCAGGCGAAGAGCATGCCGGCCCATTCCTCGGGCGCGGGCTGGCGCTTGGTCACGACCTTGAACTCGTTGACGTTCCCGAGCGTGCGGTCGCGGTCCTGCACGAGCACGCCGCCGATCACCGAGCGGATTTCCTGGAGCGAATCCGCACCGATGCCCTCTTTCGCGATCATCAGCCGCAGGTTTTTCTTTTTGCCGAAAACGGCCAGCGCCTCGTCGCTGAAGCGCGGCGCAATGATGACCTCGGTGAAAATCTCCGCGATGGTTTTGGCCAGGCCGCCGTCGAGCGTCTGGTTGACGATGATGATGCCGCCAAACGGCGCCTGCCGGTCGGTGGCAAAGGCCTGCTCCCACGCCGCGCCCAGCGTGTCCGCGCTGGCCACGCCGCAGGGGTTGGTGTGCTTCAGGATCGCGACGGTCGGCCGCTCGAAATCGCCGATGAGGTAGGTCGCCGAGGTGATGTCGAGAATGTTGTTGTAACTGAGCTCCTTGCCCTGGAGCTGCTGGAAGTGCTCGTGAAACGTGCCGTAAAGCGCGGCCTGCTGGTGCGGATTTTCGCCGTAGCGCAGCGCCTGCGCCTTGGTCCAGGTGCGCGTGAGTTTTTCCGGAAAGCCCGCGAGCGCAGCGAGGTCGGGCGCGTCGGCCTGCGTCTCGAGGTAGCGCGCGATGGCCGCATCGTAAGCAGAGGTGCGCTGGAAGACCTTCAGCGCCAGCCGCCGGCGCAGCGCCGCGAGCGTGGCCGGCTGGTCGAGCGCCGCCAGCACGGAGTCGTAATCGGCCGGATCGCATACCACCGTGACGCTCTCGTGGTTTTTGGCCGCGCTGCGCAGCATCGAGGGGCCGCCGATGTCGATGTTCTCGATCGCCTCCTCGAAGGGCACGCCGGGCTTCGCCACCGTCTGCTCGAAGGGATAAAGGTTCACCACCACAAGGTCGATCAGCGCGATGCCGTTGGCCGCGGCCTCGATGAGGTGTTCGGGCTTGTCCCGCCGCGCGAGCAGGCCGCCGTGGATTTTCGGATGCAGCGTTTTCACCCGGCCCTCCAGGATTTCGGGCGAGCCGGTGTGCCGGCTGACCTCCGTCACCGGCAGGCCGCGCCCGGCGAGGAGCTTGGCCGTGCCGCCGGTCGAGAGGAGCCGGTAACCGTGCTTTTGGACGAGTGCGCCGGCGAATTCGGCCAGCCCGCGTTTGTCGCTGACGGAAAGCAAGGCGAGTTTTTCCATTGAAAATGCGTTTGTGCGCCGCGGCGCAGCCGCCCGCAAGCCGAAAGGCGCGCCGGCCCGGCGGAAGTTGCGCCGCGCCTGAAATTGCACTCACTGTCCGCCGTGTCCTGCAAATCGACCGAACTGCCCGGCCTCACCGCCCAGCTCGACAAGCTGGTCTACCACCACGGCGGCCCCAGCCTCCCGGCGGACAAGCCGCATGCCTTCGTCTACTTCATCACCATCCGCAACGGATCCGACCGCACCGTGACGCTGCTCGGCCGTAAATGGGTCATTCTCCACGCCAACGGCAGCCAGCTCGTCGTCGAGGGCGACAAAATCGTCGGCGAAACGCCGCGGCTGGCGCCCGGCGAACATTTTTCCTACAACAGCTACCATGTGACCAACTGCGACGCCGAGGCGCGCGGCTGCTTTCACGGCGTGGACGAACACGGGCGGAAAATCCACGTGACGCTGCCGCCGTTCACCATGACGCTGCCGCACCTGTAAGCGCCGGAAAATCTTGCTCTTGCCCTCGCCCATTCTCTGCCTCTCGCTCCTCGCTTCATAAATGAAGCTCATTGACCTGAACCGCGACGGAGGCATCGGCGCCAACTCCCTGCTTCTGCAGCTGGGCGATGTGCGCATCCTGCTCGACTGCGGGCTGCACCCGAAGCTCACCGGCCGCCGCGCCGCGCCCGATCTGGCCCGCCTGCGCGACGCCCCGCCCGATCTCATCGTCATCACCCACTGCCACCTCGACCACATCGGCAGCCTGCCGCTGGCCATGCGCGAACATCCCGAGGCCGCCGTCGTCATGACCCAGCCCAGCCGCATCCTGATCGAGCGGATGCTGCACAACTCCGCCAGCGTCATGCTCCGCCAGAAGGAGGATGAGAACATTCCCGACTATCCGCTCTTCACCCACGAGGAGGTCGACCGCTGCGTCAAGCGCATGACCGGCCTGCCCTTCGGCCATGCGAAAAAATTCCGCGGCGCGCACGACGAGATCGAGCTCATCTTTCATCCCGCCGGCCATGTCGCCGGCGCCGCCGGCGTCGAACTGCACCACAAGCACCGGCACATCTTCGCCACCGGCGACGTGCTTTTCGACGACCAGCGCACGCTGAAGGGCGCCCGCTTCCCCGCCGGGCACTTCGACACGCTCATCACCGAGACAACCCGCGGCGATACCGACCGCCCGCTCGAAAAAAGCCGCGGGGCCGAGATGGCCCGCCTGATCGCCAGTATCAACGACACCATCCGGCGCGGCGGCTCGTTTCTCAT
>DATJYF010000097.1:0-9839 GCA_035499715.1 Opitutaceae bacterium
AGGGAGATTCTGCAGCTTCCGAAAATAATCGAGCCGGATATCCTCGAGTATTCGCACGCCGGCATACTGGATGAGGTAGGTGTTCAGATAGCCGGCCGCACCCCGGATCGCAAAAATAAGCGGCAGCCAGAGAGCGATCGACCAGATCTGCAACGTGCTCAGCTGTGGATGGGATGCAACCGGAGCCGGCGGAGGGGCGGGGGCCGGTTTCGATGAGGAGGAGGGCGTAGTCTGAGGCTTCGCTATGCCGAACATGCGGTCAAAGAAACCATCGAGATCAAACCAACTCGTATGAACAGCGAAACCCAGGCTTGGTGTGGATGGGGTATCGGGAAGAAGAACGCGGGGGATGACATATTTGACCATCAGAGGCATGCCCAAACCGCCGACGGCACCATAAAGTATACCGCACAAGACGCCCGCGATTAGCGCTAGGCGAACTTTCCGCAGGTATTTGAAATAGGGGAAGAAGCGGCGCATTTCTCTCAGCGTGAGGTGGCGGAGCGTCGGCCAAAGGTCAATCCTTCGACGCCCGCACGTCGAGCGCGTCGCGCAGGCCGTCGCCGAGAAAGTTGAGCGAGAAAAGCGTGAGCGAGAGGATGCCGCCGGGAAAAATCAGCAGCCAGGGAAACTCCTCCATTTTTTCCGCCCCGTCCTGGATCAGCGTGCCCCAGGAGCTCATGGGCGCGTCCACGCCGAGGCCGAGGAAGCTGAGGAACGACTCGAGCAGGATCACCGCCGGAATGGTGAGGGTGGTGTAGACGATGATCGGGCCGAGGATGTTGGGGATCATGTGGCGGAAGATGATGCGGCCCGGGCCGTAGCCGAGCGCGCGCGCCGCCTCGATGAACTCCATTTTTTTCACCGAGAGAATCTGGCCGCGCACGATGCGCGCCATGGTCAGCCATTCGACCGCGCCGATGGCGGCGAAGAGCAGCAGGATCTTTCCCATGCCCCGGGTGTCGCCCAGCAGCGGAAAGCGCGCGAGCCAGACGTCGAATTTTTCCATCGGATCCTTGAGAAACACCATTAGGAGGATGACGAAGATGGTGAAGGGCAGGGCGTACATGATGTCCACGATGCGCATCATCACGACATCGGTCTTGCCGCCGACGTAGCCGGCGATCGCGCCGTAGGTCACGCCGATGAGCAGGGCGACCAACGAGGCCACCAGGCCGACCATGAGGGAAATGCGGCCGCCGAAAAGGATGCGCGCGAAAAGGTCGCGGCCGAGCGTGTCGGTGCCGAGCCAGTGCTGGGCGCTGGGCGGCGCGGCGCCGAGATCGAGATTCTGGCTTTCGTAGGATTGGGAAAAAAACGGGCCGAGGAAGCAGAGCAGGGCGAGCGCGATGAGCAGGCCGCCGCCACAGACCGCGAGCTTGTTTTTGCGCAGGCGGTGCCAGGCGTCGCTCCAGAGCGAATGCCCCTGCTCGAGCTGGCCGGCAGTGACGTCGGCGGAGGGAAGTTCCTTGGGCGAAAGCGTGGGCATGAGGCGGGGGCTATTCGAACTTCAGCTTGGGGTTGAGCCAGACCTGCACGACATCGACGAGAAGGTTGAACGCGATGATGAGCACGGCGTAGAGAATGACCGTGCCGGTGATGAGGGTGTAATCGCGGCTGAACGCGCTGGTCACGAACTGGCGGCCGAGGCCGGGAATCTGGAAAATCGTTTCGATGACAAACGAGCCGGTGAGGATGTCGGCGATGCCCGGCCCGAGAAAGGCGACGACGGGCAGAAGTCCGCCGCGCAGCGCGTGCCGGAAAATGATGCGGGTCTCGGAGGCGCCCTTGGCCCGCGCGGTGCGGATGTAGTCCTGGTTCAGGACCTCGAGCATGCCGCCGCGGGTGAGCCGCGCGACATAGGCGGCGTAGTAGCCGCCGAGGGTGAGCGCGGGCAGGACGCGGTCGATGGGCGTGAACCAGCCGGAGGCGTTGAACCAGCCGAAGTGGATGGCAAAAACCAGCACGAGCAGGGGGCCGACGACGAAGGTGGGCGCGCAGATGCCGGTCATGGCGAGGCCGGAGGCGGCGTAGTCGAGCCAGGAGTTGCGTTTCACCGCCGCCAGGACGCCGGCGGTCAGACCCAGCAGCAGGGCGACGACGAGCGCCTCGGCGCCGAGTTCGAATGACACGGGCAGCGTTTCGGCGATGATCTCGTTGACGGTCCGGTTCGGATATTTGAACGACGGGCCGAGGTCGCCGTGCAGGAGGCTGCCGAGGTAGTTGAGATACTGCCGCCAGAGCGGCTGATCAAGGCCGTAGTGCGCCTCAAGGTTGCGCAGGATTTCCGGCGTGACGGCTTTCTCCGCGGTGAACGGCCCGCCGGGCACGAAGCGGATCATGAAGAACGTCACCGTGACGATGATGAAGAGGACGGGGATCGTCTCGAGGATGCGGCGGGCGATGAAGCGAAGCATCGGAAGCTATTTTTCTTTGGCTGCCGATTTGTCCACGCTGGTCATCAGCACCGGCGATAATCGTGACATCAAGGGCAGCAAGACCAGCACGATCGCCGTCGTGCCGGCATTAACATACACCATTTTGCTGAACGGAATATTGTATTTATCCGCGAAATGGGAGCCGACATAATCGGCGCCAAGGTAGGCGATGTTTCTGACCGAAAGAATCAGAGCATAACCCAATCCTTCACAGCCTGAGGGCGTGGCGCGAGCCGCGAGGTCGGTCAATGCCACATCCGTCATGAAAAAGAAGAAGGAATATTCTGCCTCCACCAACATGGCTTCCGTTTTGTTATTGTAGAACAAATAAAACATTGTTCCGACGACCGTCGTCGCAATGCCCCAGAAGATGATGGTTTTTATGTTAAGCCGGCGGATCAGGCGACTATACAAGATGGCTGCGAGCACGCCTGCGCCACCGTCAATGGCGTTGAGATTGCCGATGAATTGCTGAGTGAATTTCAGCTGATCGGTTTGCCGATAATACAGAAGAGTCGAGAAACCGGGTGCGAAATAAAACAAGCCGATAAACAGTAAGGCGAGCCACATGGTTTTAGACCGTCCGATTTTTTTCAATTGATCGAGGGCGTTGATAAAAACCGCGGTTTTGGCGGTGGTGGTGGGTTTCTCCCGTAGATATAGATATGCAATTGGGAAAATCGACAGAGCAACTGCGGCATTGGCTCCCGCTGCGATCATAAATGCGCCTGACGCCAAAAAGCCGGCGACCGGGCCTTGAACCAGCAGGCATGCGTTCATCACGAGCATCCGAATGGCCGTTAGCCGTCCGGTTGCTTGCAGGGCTTGTCCGGCTTCCACCAAAAAGCCGCCGACCACGGTGGAAGCCATGACCAAACAGGCCTCCACCACAATGGCTGCAAGAAGCAAGGCCTTGTAAGTATGAGGCACCAAACCAAGTGCGATCCAGCATCCGCAAGCGCAGATGGAACTGATGAGTAGATACCAGCGCCGTCGGGTGCGAAAGAGAGGAAAAGCATCGGTCAAGAGACCGGCGACCGGCTTGCAGTACCAAGCCAGACCGGCCCAGAAAAAGAAAGCGGCCATCTGTTCGCGCGAGACGTGAAGATGGCCTTTGAGCAGATTCTGGATGGGCAGTTTACCGAGAACCTGAGTCTGAGCCAGCGTGGTCGCGATCATCCCGAACACGATGATCAGTGCGATGTGCACGAAGTTCCGATCGGCCATTTCGGTCTTTGCGGGGACCGTAAGGCTGCTGTCAGGCGGCAAATCGGGGACGATCGGATTAGGGCTTTCCATTAAGCGAGAACTATTTCAGGCATGGCTCAGTTTGGCTCAAGATAAACGTATTTGTACGGATGGTGGTCGAGCAAGGTCGGATGCCAGTTTTTCACCGCGGGCTGGAGGAGAAAAACGTGGGTGTTGAAATAAAGCGGAATGACCGGCGCGGCGGCGAGGAGCAACCGCTCCGCCTGCTGGAAAAGCGCGGCGCGGGCGGCCGGGTCGGCCGTGCGCGCAGCCGCGGCGAGCAGCCGGTCGTAATCGGCGCTCGACCAGCCGGTATTGTTGTTGCCGCTGTCGCCCCGCCAGACATCGAGAAAGGAGGCGGCATCGAGATAGTCCGCCTGCCAGTCGTAAAGCAGGATTTGATAATGGCCGGCCTGGCGGTCGGCCAGCACGGCCTTCAACTCCTCATTGACGAGGCGGACCTCGAGGCCGAGTTCGCGCCGCCACATCTCCTGCACGGCCTCGCAGACCGCCCGGTGGTTTTCGGACGTGTTGTAAAGCAGGTCGATCGGCGGCAGGCCCTGGCCGCCGGGAAAGCCGGCCGCGGCGAGCAGCCGGCGCGCCTCGGCGAAATCGGTCGTCACCGCCGCCGGCGGCGTGTAGCCGGGAAGGCCGGGCGGCGTGAAAGCCGTGGCCGGCTGCTGCCCGCCGCGCAGGATTTTGCCGACGATGAGCTGCCGGTCGATCGCGAGGGAAAGCGCGCGGCGCACGCGTTCGTCGTTCAGCGGCGCGCGGCGGGCGTTGAGGCGGAAAAAATAGGTGTCGAGAACGGGATCGGTGCGGAGGAGCTGCGGCGACTCGCGGCGGTAGGCGTCGATTTTGCCGATGGGCAGCGTCTCGGTCAGATGCAGCTGGCCGGCGCGAAACGCGCGCTCGGCGGCGTCGACGCTGTCGAAGGGGAAAAAACGGATCGCCTGGAGCCGCACGCGCGCGGCATCCCAGTAGGCCGGCGATTTTTCCACGACGATTTCCTGGCCGGGCCGCCAGGATTTGAGCACGAACGGGCCGTTGCCGACGAGACGGCCGGGCTGCGCCCACGGGTTGCCGCGCGCGTCCGGCGGACCGCTGGCGGCGAGGCTGCGCAGGTTCACGGGAAACCACACCGTCTGGTTGAGCATGGCGGGGAATTGCGGCGTCGGCTGCGTCAGTGTCACCCGCAGGGTGCGCGCATCGGGCGCGGTCGCGCCCACGCGGGAAAAATCCGCCAGCCGGCCCTGGTTGAAATCCTCCGCGCCGCGCACGACGTAAAGCATGCTGGCGTTGGGCGCGGCGAGCGCGGGCGAGAGCGCGCGCCGCCACGAGTCCACGAAATCCTGCGCCGTCACCGGCTCGCCGTTGGACCATTTCGCGCCGGCGCGGAGATGAAAGGTGTAAACCAGCCCGTCCGGCGAAACCTCCCACGACTCGGCCACGCCGGGCACGGGATGGAGGTCGACCGGATCCTCGGCGACCAGCCCCTCGAACAGCGCGGAGATGACGCTGTATTCGCTCAGGCCGGTGGCAAGGTGCGGATCGAGCCCGCTGATTTCATAGCCGAGCCCGCGGTAAAGGACCTGGTCGCGGTCGCCGCGCTGCACGGCGGTCTCGCGCCGGGTGCAGCCGGAAAAAACGGCCGCCAGGGCACAAAGACAAGGCAGAGAAAAAATGATTCTGCTGCGCATCTGGTGCCTTTGGGCGCTAGACCTTTTGAATCAGGACGACCGCGTGGGCGGCGATGGCGAGGCCGCGACCGAGCTCGTCGACGTCCTCGTTGGTCGTGGCTTTGATGCCGATGGCGTCGGCGGGCAGCCCGGTCGAGGCGGCGAGGGCGGCTTTCATCGCGGCGAGCTGCGGCGCGATTTTCGGGCGCGCGGCGATGAGCGTGGCGTCGATGTTCGCCGGCGCGTACCCGGCTTTTTTCAATTCGGCGACGACGCGCCGGAGGAGCTGCTGCGAATCGGCGTTTTTGTAGGCCGGATCGGTGTTGGGAAAAAAGTGGCCGATGTCCGGCAGGCCGGCGGCGCCGAGGAGCGCGTCGCAGATGGCGTGGGTAAGGCAGTCGGCGTCGCTGTGGCCGTCGAGGCCGAAGTCGGCGGTGAAGCGCACGCCGCCGAGCACGAGCGGGCGCCCGCGGACGATGCGGTGGATGTCGTAGCCGTGGCCGATGCGGAGGGGAGGCATGATTTTTCAGGCGCGAGCCTGGCCGTGGGCGAGCAAAAATTCCAGCCAGGCGAAGTCGGCGGGCGCGGTGAGCTTGGGGTTGGGATGGGGATTTTCCAGCAACGCCACGGCCGCGCCGAGCAGCTCGACGGCCTGGGCGTCGTCGGTGATGCGGAGTTTTTTCTCCGCCACGCGGGCGTAGGCGCGGACGATGAGTTCGCGCGAAAAAACCTGCGGCGTCTCCATCGCCCAGAGGCGGGCGCGGTCGAGCGTGCGGAGCCGTGCGCCGTCGCGGCCCTCCAGCGCGTGCTCCTTGATCGTGTCGGTGACGCGGTGGGCGAGCACGACGGCATTTTCGCGGCGGACGATCTTGTGCAGGGCCGCGAGCTGGTCGGCCCGCACCAGCGGCCGGGCGCAGTCGTGGATGAAAACGTAGCCGATGTCGTCGGGCAGCGCCTCGAGCGCGCGCGCGACAGAATGCTGGCGTTCCGCGCCCCCCGGCACGAAGGTCGCCGGCGTGGGTGCGTAGGCCATGAGGCCGTGGAGCTGCGGCGTGCCGCGGTGCACGATGACGTAGAAATCGGCGATGCCGCTGGCTTGAAACGCGGCGGCGGAGTGCGCGAAGACCGGCCGGCCGGCGAGCGGCGCGAGGATCTTGTCCTGCACGGCGTCCTGCATGCGTGCGCCACGGCCGGCGGCGAGAAGAATGGCGGCGACGCGGCTCATGCGGTGGGGAAAATTTGAAACAGGGAACTCAGGAAATAAGAGAAAACTTTGGTATGTGAAGCCGCAAGATCGAGATCCTGCCGCCAGCATCGTACTACAAATCGATTTGTAACGTATTATATTACAAATTTGGGAAATCGGGGGCGGGATCCAGATGAATCGGAGTCAATTCCTGATTTCCTGAGTTCCGCATTTTAAGCAAATCCGGTTTTCACGAGCCGATCTCGGCGAGGATCGCGCGCGCGGCGGCGGCGGGATCCCTGGCTTTCAGGATTGGCCGGCCGACGACGATGTAGTTCGCCCCGGCACGGGCGGCCTCTACGGGGGTAAGGGTGCGTTTCTGATCGTCGCCACCGCTCTCGCCCGCCAGGCGGATGCCGGGCGTGACGAGTTGCACATCAGCCGGAAGCTGTGCGCGCAGCAGCGGCACTTCGAGCGGCGAACAGACCAGCCCGCGCAACCCGGCGCCGGCGGCGAGGCGCGCGAGGCGCGCGACCTGTGCCTCGGGCGCGGCCGTCACGCCGGTCTCAGCGAGTGCGGCGGCGTCCATCGAAGTCAGGACGGTGACGCCAAGCAGGCGCAGGTCGGGTTTCGCCTGTTCCTGCGCGGCGCGCGCGGCCGCCATCATTTCGCGGCCGCCCGCGGTGTGCAGCGTGAGCATGCCGATGGGCAGCGGCGCGAGCGACTCGACCGCCCTGGCCACGGTGTGCGGGATATCGTGGAGCTTGAGATCGAGAAAGACCTGAAAGCCGAGGCCCGCGAATTCGCGGACGCAGTCGGGGCCGTAGGCGGTGAACATCTGCAGGCCGATTTTCACCCAGCGGAGCGATCCGCGGAGCGAGCGAAGGAGGGGAGCGGCGTCAGCGCGCGTCGGCACATCGAGGGCGAGAATGAGATCGCAAGGCATGGAATTGAGCGTTACTGCACGCTAATTGGCGCGAAGGGAAAAGGGAAATGTTGAATCAAATCGGAATGTAATTGAAGGAGGAAGCCATGAAACCGGAAGATAGGTCGATGCCGGAGTCGGGCCTGGTTTCCGCAATTTCCTCCTCCCGCGGCCCGGTTTGGCCTTCGGCGGGCGTTTCTGCTTTTGCTTCGCCCGCCGGCATGCGCTAGCAGATTCATCTCATGAGTTCCGTGGCCGTTTTTTCCCACGCCAAAATAAATCTTTTTCTGGCCGTCACCGGCCGGCGGCCGGACGGCTATCACGAGCTGGTCTCGGTCGCGGCCCCGGTGGATTTCGGCGACACGCTGAAAATCGAGACGCGCCTCGGCGGTGAATTCACGCTCGAATGCGACGACCCGGCGGTGCCGCGGGATGAATCGAATCTCGTGCTGAAGGCGGCGCGGCTGTTTGCTGACGCGACGGGCTGGAGCGGCGGCGCGGCTTTTTTTCTGGCGAAGCGCATTCCCCTGGGCGCGGGTCTGGGCGGCGGGAGCAGCAATGCGGCGGCGGCGCTGCGCGGGCTGAATTTTCTCGCCGGGGAACCGCTGGATCGCGCGGCGCTGACGGCGCTGGCGGCGCGCGCCGGGTCGGATTGCGCGCTGTTTCTGCCGGGCGGGCCGGTGGTGATGCGCGGCCGCGGCGAACGGGTCGAGCCGCTGGCGGCGGAGGCGGCCGGGCGGCTGCGCGGCCGTCGCGCGCTGATTTTCAAGCCCGGCTTCGGCATCGGCACGCCCTGGGCCTACGCCCAATTGGCGGCCGGCGGCGAAAAAAGCTACCTGCCTGCAGCCGCCGCGGAGGCGCGGCTGACGGCATGGCTGGGCGACGCGAGCGCCCCGGCCGAGGCGCTCCTGTTCAATTCCTTTGAGGCGCCGGTCTTTCGCAAATTTCCCGCCCTGCCGGTGCTCCTGGAGGCGCTGGCGGTGGAGTTTGGGCTGGTCGCGCACCTGAGCGGCAGCGGCAGCGCGGGCTTTGCCTTGTTGCCGGACGGCATGGCGGCGGAGACGCCGGCGGCGCGCATCCGCGGGGCGTGGGGCCCGCCAGTGCTGGTGACGGAAGCACGAATTTGCTAAAAATCCGATGAATCCTTGTTGACCCGCCGTGCGTTGAACACGTTATCCTTCAACGCCACCGGTTGCCCGCCCGGCGGCTGCCGACCATGGACGCCCGTGCCAAAGAAGAGCTCACCGTGCAGGGGATCTCCGCCTCGCAGGGGATCGCCTACGGGCAGATTTTTCTGTACGTGCAGAGCGACGTCGAGGTGCCGTCGTACCAGGTCGACTCCGACAAGCGGGTGGAGGAGATCGGGCGCTTCGAGCACGCGTTGCTGACGACCCGCCAGCAAATCGCCAAAATCCAGGACGAGGTGGAAAAAAACCTCGGGCCGGACGAGGCGCGCATTTTCGACGCGCACTTGATGGTGCTCGAGGACCAGGCGCTCATCGGCGAGTCGATCCGCGAATTCGAGAAGACCGGCCTCAACATCGAGACCTGCTTCCAGAATGTGGCCGCCCGCTACATCAAGGCGTTCGACGAAATCGACGACGAATATCTGCGCGAGCGCGCGGGCGACATCCGCGACGTGACCCAGCGGGTGCTGCAAAACCTCCTCGGCCAGGCCGCCAACAACCTCAGCCGGCTGGCCGACAAACGCGTCGTCGTCGCCAACGACATCTCCCCCTCCGAGTCGGCCAGCATCGACCGCAGCCAGGCGCTGGCCATCGTCACCGACACCGGCAGCAAAACCAGCCATGCCGTCATTGTCGCCCGCTCGATGAAAATTCCCGCCGTTGTCGGCGTGCGCGACCTCACCCGCAAGGTGCGCAGCGGCGACTGGGCCATCGTCGATGGCTACGACGGCGTCATCATCGTCAACCCCACCGAGCAGACGCTCTTCCGCTACGGCAAGATCCAGCGCGAGAAAAAATCCTTCGAACAGCGCCTGCTCGAGGCCAGCCGCGAGCCCGCCGTCACGCTCGACGGCGAGCATGTCACGCTCATGGCCAACATCGAGAAGGTCGAGGAGGCGGTGCAGGCCCGGGAATTCGCCGCCGAGGGAGTGGGGCTGTTCCGCACCGAATATCTTTATCTCAGCTCCTCGCGCATCCCCGGCGAGCAGGAGCAGTTCGTCGCCTATAAGGCCGTGGCCGAGGCGCTCGCGCCGCATCCCGTCATCATCCGCACCCTCGACCTCGGCGGCGACAAGCCCATGACCAGCGCGCCGGATCTGTTTCCGCGCGAGGACAACCCGTTCATGGGCTTCCGTGCCATCCGCTTCTGCCTCGAAAACGTCGACCTGTTCAAAA
>DATJYF010000098.1:0-8510 GCA_035499715.1 Opitutaceae bacterium
TTCGGCGCGATGTAGTCGGCAAGGCAGTGGTTGAACTGGTCCGCCGGTTTCTCCAGCTGCTGGCGGAGAAAATGGAATGTGGTCAGCACCTGCGAGCGGCTCTCGTCGGCGTAAACCTCGACGTCGTCGCCCACCGCGTTGGCCGGCCAGAAGCCGATCACAGCTTTGGCGACGTAGCGTTTTTCCCCGACAATGATGCCGAGGAGTTTTTGGGCGTCGTTGAAGACTTTTACCGCCTCGGTGCCGACATTTGGATCCTTCAGGATGTCCGGATAGCGTCCGTGCAATTCCCAGGCGCTGAAAAATGGGCCCCAATCGATGAAGCGGGCAATCTCGTCGAGCGTGAGATTGCCCGAGTTGAGAGTTGAAAGTTGAGAGTGGAGAGCCGGATCAGTGGAAAAAACCCGTGTGCAGAAAAACTCCGGGCGCGGAATGTCGACCGCGGCCCAGTCGAATTTCGGGCGGCGATCGCGGGCGGTAGCGAGCGAAAGGAGCGGCTTGCGGGCGCGGCGCGCGGCAAATTCTGCGCGCTGCTTTTCCTGCTTGGCGATGGTTTCGGCGAGAAAGGCGGGTTTTTGCTCGGGCGAGAGGAGCGAACTGACGACATTGACCACGCGAGAAGCGTCGAGCACGTGGACGACGCCGGGTGCGTACTCCGGCGCGATTTTCACAGCGGTGTGCGCGGGGCTGGTGGTGGCGCCGCCGATGAGCAGCGGCACGGAGAAATTCTCGCGGGCCATTTCCTTCGCCACGTGGACCATTTCATCGAGCGATGGCGTGATCAGGCCGGAGAGGCCGATGACGTCGGCGCCGATCTCCCGGGCCTTGGCGAGAATCTTGTCCGAGGGCACCATCACGCCAAGGTCGGTGACCTCGTAATTGTTGCAGGCGAGGACGACGGCGACGATGTTCTTGCCGATGTCGTGGACGTCGCCCTTGACCGTGGCGATGAGGAATTTTCCGTTGGCGCGGGCGGTGCCGCCGGCCGCAAGGTTCCGGCGCTTTTCCTCCTCCATGAACGGCGTGAGGTAGGCGACGGATTTTTTCATCACGCGGGCGGATTTCACCACCTGCGGGAGAAACATCTTGCCGGCGCCGAAAAGGTCGCCGACCACGCGCATGCCGTCCATGAGCGGGCCCTCGATGATGGCGAGCGGCCGCGGATATTTCGCGGTGTTGCGGCGCGCCTCCTCGGTGTCGGCTTCGACGAACGTGTCGATGCCTTTGACGAGCGCGTGGGAGAGGCGTTCTTCGACGGAGGCATTTCTCCAGGCGAGGTCTTCCTTGATTTCGGTTTTCGAAGCGCCGCCCTGCTGGGCCTTCAAATCATCAGCGAATTTGACGAGGCGCTCGGTGGCGTCCGGCCGGCGGTTGAGCAGCACGTCCTCGACGAGATCGCGGAGGTCCTTGGAAATTTCCTCGTAAACGCCGAGCATGCCGGCGTTGACGATGGCCATGTCGAGGCCGGCCTTGATCGCGTGATAGAGGAAAACCGTGTGGATCGCCTCGCGCACCGGGTTGTTGCCGCGGAAGGAAAACGAGACGTTGGAGACGCCGCCGCTGACCTTCGCGCCGGGCAGGGTCTGCTTGATCAGGCTCGTGGCCTCGAAGAAATCGACGGCGTAGTTGTTGTGCTCCTCGATGCCGGTGGCGACGGTGAGAATGTTCGGGTCGAAGATGATGTCGGTGGCCGGGAAGCCGGTTTTTTCCGTGAGAAGCCGGTAGGCGCGCGTGCAGATGCGGACCTTGTCGTCGCGGGTGGCGGCCTGGCCCTGTTCGTCGAAGGCCATGACGACCGCGGCGGCGCCGTAGCGGCGGACGAGCGTGGCGCGGCGGAGAAACTCGGCCTCGCCGTCCTTGAGCGAGATGGAATTGACGATGCCCTTGCCCTGAAGGCACTTCAGGCCGGCTTCGAGCACGGTCCATTTCGAGGAATCGAGCATGACCGGCACGCGCGAAATCTCGGGCTCGGCGGCGATGAGGTTGAGAAATTTCACCATCGTGGCCTCGCCGTCGATCAGCGCCTCGTCGACGTTGATGTCGATGACGTTGGCGCCGCTCTCGACCTGCTGGCGGGCGATGGCGAGACAGGCGTCCCAGTCGCCGGCCTTGAGCGCCTTGGCGAACTTCGGCGAGCCGGTGATGTTGGTCCGCTCGCCGATGACGAGAAAACCGGAGGCGTTGGCAGAGGAATTATTCACCACGGAGGCACGGAGGACACGGAGAACGAACCGGAAACGGCAAAGAACGCTTTTGGGAAAACGCTGTGCTCTCTGTGTCTCCGTGGTTCATGAAAAATCAGGCGACGGTCAACGGTTCGAGGCCGCTGAGGCGCAGGGCGGGTTCGAGAGCGGGAAGCGCGCGAGGTTTCTTGCCGCGCACGGCCCGGGCAATGGCGGCGATGTGCGCCGGAGTGGAGCCGCAGCAGCCGCCGACGAGGTTGACGAATCCGGCATCGGCAAATTCGCCGAGCACCGCAGCCATGTCGGCGGGCGTCTCGTCGTAGCCGCCAAAGGCGTTGGGCAGGCCGGCGTTCGGGTAGCAGGTGACGTAGCATTCGGCGACGCGGGAAAGTTCCTCGAGGTAGGGCCTCATCTGGCGGCCGCCGAGGGCGCAGTTGATGCCGACGCTGAACGGCCGGGCGTGGCGGACGGAATTGTAGAACGCCTCGACGGTCTGGCCGGAGAGCGTGCGGCCGGAGGCGTCGGTGATGGTGACGGAAATCATCACGGGCAGGCGGCCGCCGAGTTCGTCGAAGAGCTGTTCGGTGGCGAAGAGGGCGGCCTTGGCGTTGAGCGTGTCGAAGATCGTCTCGATGAGGAGCGCGTCGACGCCCCCGGCGGCAAGGGCGCGCGCCTGCTCGAGGTAGGCCTCGACCAGCTGGTCGAAGGTGACGGCGCGGAAATCGGGGCGGTTGACGTCGGGCGACATCGAGGCGGTGCGGTTGGTCGGGCCGAGCGCGCCGGCGACCAGGCAGGGGCGGCCGAGTTTTTGCGCGGCAGCATCGGCGGCGCGGCGGGCGACCTGCGCGGCGGCGAGGTTGAGCTCGGGCACGAGGTGCTCGGTCCGGTAATCGGCCTGCGAGATGCGGTTGGAGTTGAAGGTGTTGGTCTCGACCAGGTCGGCGCCCGCGGCGAAATACTGCGCGTGGACGCCCTCGATGATGTCGGGGCGGGTGAGGCAGAGAAGGTCGTTGTTGCCCTTGAGGTCGTGCGGATGGTCGCGGAAGCGGTCGCCGCGGAAATCGGCCTCGGTGAGCGGGTGCTGCTGGATCATCGTGCCCATCGCGCCGTCGAGGATGGCGATGCGCTGCGCAAACACCGCGCGCAAGGCATCCGCGCCCGCGGAGGCGGGGCGGCTGGGAAACGAGTCGGAAGGGTGGGAAGTCATGGCCTTAAGTTATATCGTCATATCAAGATATGTTGATATGAAATTGCAAGCCGGGAGGTGAAATGGATCGCGATCGATCCAGTCAGGCTGGCCGGGGCGGCGCGGCGGAGCAAGCGCAGCCGAGTGCCGGGCATTCCCAAAAAATGCGCATAGAAATGGATTGCAGGCGCGGCGGAGGTGGGAAATCTGGCCGGGTTCGCCGTTCTTTCACTTGTTCGAGATATTGGGGAAGGCCGTGAGAACCGGCCACAGTTGCGCTGCGGTAACGCATCACAAACCTCCACCGCGCGGCGGACGCGCGGGCAAAGCCAATCGGCGGCAAAGCCGGTGAAGGCGGAGGCGAGGTGCACGCCTGCGGCGCGCAAATGCCAGACGCCAAATTTTCAAATTCCAGGAAATGCCCCGGCCCGATGGCCGCGGCCGATCCTGGGATCTGGATTTTGGTCCCTGGAGAATTTGCGCGCCGTGCGTGCAGATATGCGGAGTCCGAACATCCACCCTCGAACGCTCACGCGTGTGCCGCGGAATTTTTGCGCGCGGCGCCTCGCGAAAACTTCATCGCAAAAATGAAGCGTGAGAGCGGCGCCCCCGGGTGTCTGCTCTTGCCGACCGTTCAAGCAGACATCCATGAAAAACAACCTTCCTCCGGTGCGCGTGGCGCACCGGGTCATTTCCGCCTGCGCGCTGGCCGCGCTGGCGTTCACCCAACTCCGCGCCGACGCGCCCGACACCGCCACGGTGCTGGCGCCGCTGGTCGTCACCGCCACGCGCACGCCCGAGGCGCCGCAGACGCTCGGCACGGCGGTCGACACGATTTCCGCCGCCGATCTGGCGCGCGAGCAGGTCGACTCGTTGAAGGACGCGCTCGGCGGCGTGCCGGGCGCGCCGGCCTTCGCCACCGGGCAGGCGGGCGCGTCGACTTCGCTGTTTTTGCGCGGCGCAAACTCGAACCAGACGCTGTTCCTCGTCGACGGCATCCGTTTCAACGACCCGAACACCGATTACGCCGTCTTTCTCGGCGGCGCGACCGTGGGGGCGAAGGACAGCCTGGAGATCGCGCGCGGTCCGCAGAGCACGCTTTACGGCAGCGAGGCGATCGGGGGCGTGGTCTCGCTGCGCACGGAAAAGGGGGCGGGCGCGCCGACCGGACAGGTGTCGGCCGAGGCCGGCAGCTTCGGCACGATCGAGGGCACGGCGGCCGCGCAGGGGGCGGACGGCGCCTGGGCCTATAATTTTTCCGCGGGCGGCGGCCGGACGCGCAACGCCCGTCCGAACAATTCATTCGACGACGGCAACGTCGTGCTGCGGCTGGACCGCGCGCTCACGGACAAATTTTCCGCCGGGCTGACGCTGCGCGGATTTTTGAGCCGTTACGGCGATCCGGGCGACCGTTTCACCGACGATCCAAACAACGAGGACCGCGAGGACAACTGGCTGGGCACGGTTTTCGTCGACGCCCGGCCGACGGAAAATTTCACGAGCCATCTCACCCTCGGCGGCCAGGACCGCCGCTTCGTCTCGGACAATCCCGCGCCCAATCCGCCGTATTTCAGCCCGGCCGAAACCACCGTGGTGACGAACCACCGCGCCGTGCTCGACTGGCAGAACACGGTCTCGCTCCCCGCGGCCAACCGCCTGACCGCGGGTCTGACGGCCGAGGCCAACACCACGCGCAACACCGGCTTCGGCGACATCGACAGGCGCGAGAAGCTGTTCGCCGTTTTTGCCGAGGACGAGTGGTCGCCGGTGGAAAACGTTTTCCTCACCGGCGGGCTGCGCCACGACCATTTCGACACCTACGGCGGAGCCACGACCGGCCGCGCGACCGCAGCCTGGCTGGTCGTGCCGCAGACGCTCAAGCTGCGCGCGAGCTACGGCACCGGCTTCCGTTCGCCCGGGTTTCTCGACCTTTACGGCCGGAGCACGTTTTATGTCGGCAACCCGAACCTCCGGCCGGAGCACGCGCGCGGCTGGGACGCCGGCGCGGATTACTATCTGCCGGAGAAGCGCGGCGCGCTGGGCGCGACGTTTTTCCAGACGGATTTCACCGACCTGATCGTGACCAATTTCAGCGTTTTTCCGTCCACCACGGAAAATGTCGACCGGGCGCGGACGCAGGGGGTCGAATTTTCGGCCCAAGCCAGCCTGCCCGGCGCGATCGAGGTCAGGGCGGCCTACACCTATCTCGATGCGATCGACCGCTCGACGCAGACGCGCCTGGTGCGCCGGCCGCGCCACAGCGCCGATCTCGACCTCTGGCACGACTTCGGCGGCGGCGTGAGCGCGGGCGCGGGCGTGAAAATCGTCGCGGGCCGCGAGGACATCGATGCGCAGACGTTTGCGCAGATCGACGGGGAGGACTATACCGTGGCGCGCGTCTACGCGTCGTGGCAGGCGACGCCGCACCTGGCGCTGAAGGCGCGGATCGAAAACGCGCTCGACGAGAAATACGAGGAGGTGAACGGCTATCCCGCGCCCGGCTTCGGGGCGTTCGGCGGGGCGGAGCTGAAGTTCTAATCGGCCGAAAAAATAATCGCCGGCGTCCCCGCAAGACGCCGGCGATTTTAGGCCGCAAAAAACGCGCGCCGGGGTATGTGCGCGCGTTTCTGTTTAGGCGTAAGCGATGGCGGGGCGCCCGTAGGCGGCGCGGGCCGCCACAAAGTAATCGGCGGGCGAGGCGTCGGGCGCGAACTCCGGGCACATTTCGCTGAGGAGCGCGCGCAGATTCTCGCGGGCGCGGGCGATGCGGCTCTTGACCGTGCCGACGTTGATGTTGAGGGTGCGGGAAATCTCCTCGTAGGAAAGGTTGAGGACGTTGCGCATGGTGAGGATTTCACGGTGCTTGGCGTCGAGCCGTTCCATGCAGCGGGCAATGAGGTCGCTGAACTCGCTGGTGACGGTTTCCTGGAGCGGGTCGTGTGTGTCGGCCGCGATGAGGTCGGCAAACGTGGCGTCGGAGCTGTCGGCCAGTTCGCGATCGAGCGAGACAGAGTCCTGGCGGCGGCGGCGGAAGAAATACCAGTAGCGGTTGCGCGAAAGGTTGAGCGCGATGCGATAGAGCCAGGTGGAGAGCGAGGAATCGCCGCGGAAGTTGGCCAAGCCGCGATGGGCGCGGATAAACGTGTCCTGAGTGACCTCCTCGGCATCGGCCGCGTTGCGCAGCATGCTGAGGGTGAGACCGTAGATTTTGCCGCGGTAGCGCTGCATCATTTCAACAAAAGCGGATTCGTCGCCCTGGTTAAAGCGCTGGATCAAGGCGGCATCGAAGGCGGATTCTTGCTGCGAGCTGGCTTCCAACGATTGATGCTTCAAAGCAGTAAGGGAATTACGCATGGCAGTAAGCGATTTTGAGCGTTGTCGGGCGAAGGGTGCTAGTCGCGTGGATGAACTGCCACTAACTCAGATCGTGCCAAAGGCGTTTCCACAGCCGCTAAGCGCTTGATTTAAAACGAGCTAAAAAATTTATGTAAAAATTTGGAGGCGCGAAAAACATGCATGATGAGCGGCGCTTTGGGTGAAAATCATGCACTTTGCGGCAAAACCAAAAGGAAAGGAGGGAAGGCCTGCCCACCGCGATCCGGGAGGGACCGACCGTGCGTCAGAAGGCCCGCCGCCGATCACCGCGTGTGATCCCGTCCGTTGCTCCAAAGCTGCGCAGGCACGCCACGGGCTGACCATCCACTGGCAACCAAAAAAAGCCATGCGCAAGAGGCGCATGGCTGCGAGCAGCGGGGAAAGGAGGCGCAGGCTATTTCTTCGGCTGCTGGGCCTCGATGTCGTTCAGCCGCTTCTCGAGGTCGTTCATCTGCGTGACCAGGCCTTTCTCGATATTTTCGCGTTCGTTGCTGTTGACGATGCTGAAATTGGCCGCGTCCTTGACGACGTCCGCCGGCAGCATGAGCAGGCGCGAGACGATGCCCTGGTCCTTGAAAGTGCTGAGATAAAGCGCGGTGACCTGGTGCGAGAGGGCGAGCGAATCGCGGGCCACGGCCTGGGTCTCGATCAGATTGTTGTTCAACTGCTGGTTTTTGGCCATCTCCTCGGTCAGGACGACACCGATCTGATCGGTGATTTTCTGGCTGTAGGCGTTGATGGAATCGCGGGTGAGGTGCTGGTCCTTGGCCATGTCGGCGAGGATGGGCTGGATCTTGACCGCCAGGCGCGAGGAAACCTTGTCGATCTGTTCACTTTGCTGCTTCTCGGCCTCCTCCGGGGTCTTGGGCAGCGGATTGTACGGCTGGATCTTCTGGGCAATGGCGGTGGCCAGCTTGTCGATTTTCTCCTGGTTGACCTTGGCGAATTCCTCATCGGTCATGAGCGCATCTGCCTGGCGCTTGGCGATGGCGTCCTTGAGCAGGTTGTTGATCGCCTCGATGCGCTGGCTGTTTTCCTCGGCCGCGGCCTTGATCTCGGCATTGGTCTGATCTTTGAGATCGGCGATCTGCTGCTGCTGCTGGGCGGTCATCTCCGAGACCGTCTGTTGGTGAATGAAAAACGCGGCGATCGTCACCAACAGGGCGGTTACGATGATCGCGGGAAGCTGTTCCTTAAGTTTTGGCCACATGGCAGTTTTGGGTTAAATCTGGACTAACTAGGGGGTAAATCCTAGCGGATAGGCGGGCATAATGCAACGAATTCGTGAACCGGCCATTAGTATTTGTTTTTGCCTTTCGGTTCCCGCAGCTTGTCCGAAATGAGCCTTAACCGTATTGAGCAGATGGTGTTCGACTACGTGCAGGCGCATGCTGAAGAAAGGCAGTTTTGGGAGAACAAGGTGCGCGTCACGTCCGCCGGCACGATGGACGAGAATACCGCCGCCGCGGAGCTGGAACGCGAACTCTGGAGTTACTTTGAGGAGCGCAGCCGGGTGGCAACGCCCTTTCGGGAGCTGGTGGCGCATCAGGGCTTGCGGCGCACCAGCTTGCGCAATCTCGCCGAGCTGTGGCTGCGGCTTTGGACCCAGCCGCGGCCCAGGCGAAAACCGCCGCCGGAAGATTTTTGACACAAAAAATAATTAAGCCTGCAACCAAAGAGCCGATAAAAGCGTCTGGCTGCTATGTTACTGGTTTGTGTCTCCCGCAAGGGAGAAGGGGTAACAAAAAAAAGCAAGTGGCGGGCCG
>DATJYF010000099.1:0-7657 GCA_035499715.1 Opitutaceae bacterium
TGATTCGATTTTTGGAAAAAGCGGCTCCAGCATCCGCGTCATGGCCAAATCCTCGCGCATGACCCTCTGCTCGTTTTGCGGCAGATCGCAGTCGGAAGTCAAAAAGATCATCGCCGGCCCGGGAGTCTTCATCTGCGACACCTGCGTGACTGTCTGCAAGGGCATCATCGACCGTGAGGTCAAGCAGCCGGCTGCGGACGCGAAGCCGGCGTTCCGCCTGGTCAAGCCGTCCGAGCTCAAGCGCGTGCTCGACGATTTCGTCATCGGCCAGGACCATGCGAAAAAAGTCCTCTCGGTCGCCGTCTACAACCATTACAAGCGGCTCTTTTTTGATTCCGGCCAGGCGCCCGCCAAGGACTCCGCCACGCTTTCGCCCGAGTTCAACGACGTCGAGGTCGAGAAAAGCAACATCCTCCTCGTCGGCCCGACCGGCTCGGGCAAGACGCTGCTCGCCCGCACGCTCGCCCGCATCCTCGACGTGCCCTTTGCCATTTCCGACGCGACCACGCTCACCGAGGCCGGCTATGTCGGCGAAGACGTGGAGAACGTCGTCCTCCGCCTGCTCCAGGCCGCAAACTACGACGTGAAAAAAGCCGAGTGCGGCATCGTCTACATCGACGAGATCGACAAGATCCGCCGCACGACGGAAAATGTCTCGATCACGCGCGACGTTTCCGGCGAAGGCGTGCAGCAGGCGCTGCTGAAGATTCTCGAAGGCACGGTGTGCAACGTCCCGCCGCAGGGCGGCCGCAAACACCCGAACCAGGAATACATCCAGGTCAACACCCAGAACATCCTGTTTGTCTGCGGCGGCGCGTTCGTCGGCCTCGACAACATCATCAAGAAGCGCCTCGGCCAGCGCTCGCTCGGCTTCCACATCAACGCCGAGGACCGCGAGCTCGCGCCCGACGAGGTGATGAAGAAGATCGCACCCGAGGACCTGCTCCGCTTCGGCATGATTCCCGAGTTCATCGGCCGTCTGCCGGTCGTCTCCGTGCTCGACCAGCTCCAGGTCGGCGACCTCGAAAAAATCCTTCTCCGCACGAAGAACGCGATGGTGAAGCAGTATTCGAAGCTCTTTGCCATGGACGGCGTGCGCCTCAAGCTCACGTCCGACGCGGTCCATGCCATCGCGCAGAAGGCGATCGAGCTGAAGACCGGTGCCCGCGCCCTCCGCTCCATCCTCGAAAACCTCATGCTCGAAGTCATGTACGACCTGCCGCAGCGCGACGATGTGAGCGAGGTCGTGATCGATTCCGGCGTCGTCGCCGGCCGCCGCCGTCCCATCCTGCGCCGCACGCGCAAGAGCGAGCCGAACCAGAACGCGGCTTGATTCGCCGCTGCGGCCGCGAACGCAGGGAGCCGCGGCCCACGGGTTGAATCGATTTCCAGCCTCGCGACAAACAACACAAAACGGTTCGTTCATGAAAAAATATACAATCTTGGCGGTCATCTTGGCCGCTTGTCTGAGCGCGCGTGCGGACACAACGGCGTCCACACCTTCGACCGTGCAAGTAACGGTTCAATCCGATGCCAAGGACCTGGCAAAAGGCTATGCTGCGGCGTTTGCCGCTCTGACAAACACCCCTTTCACGCTTCTCATGCAGAAGGAAGGAGTGGTCCGCCAGATTGAAGACGTGAAGGCGGTGAAAGCCTCTGAAGGAGTGGTGATCGTGACGACCGGAAAAAATTTAAACTATATTGTGAATCCCATGGACATCATTTGCATCGCCGAAGGGCGTCCCATGAAGGTTTTGCCGAATGGCGGATGAGGTCCGGCGGATCAACCCCTTGTTCGCAAACCAGCCGCGGCGAAAACCGCGGCTTTGTTTTGGCCGATCACAATTTCGCTCACCAGTGCGCGTAGTCGCCCTTTTCGAGCGAGAGCGCGAATTCGACCAGCAGCTTCACGCAGTTTTCCACGTCGGCGAGGTCGACCATTTCGCTCGGCGTGTGCATGTAGCGCAGCGGCACCGAAATCAGGCCGGTGGCCACGCCGGCACGGCCGGTCTGGATGGCGCGCGCATCCGTGCCGGTCGGCCGCGGCTCGGCCTCAAACTGGTGCGGTAGTTTCAGTTTTTTCGCGCACTGCACGAGCCGCGCGAAAACCTGCGGGTTGATGTTCGCGCCGCGGCAGATGATGGGCCCGCCGCCGAGCCTGGTCTCGCCGTATTTGCGGTTGTCGCAATCGGGATGATCCGTGGCATGCCCGACGTCCACCGCCACCGCGATGTGCGGGTTGACCGCGTAGACGGCGGTGGTCGCGCCGCGCACGCCGATCTCCTCCTGGGTCGTGGCCACGCTCACGACCTTCGCCGCCAGCTTTTTTTTGTGTGCGGCCAGGCGCACCAGCGCCTCGCCCACGATGTAGGCGCCGGCCTTGTTGTCGAAGGCGCGCGCCGCTCCGACGCTGCCATGGATGAGTTCAAATTCATGGTCGTAGGTGGCGACGTCGCCGATGGCCACGCGCGTCAGCGCCTCTTTTTTCGAGCGCGCGCCGATGTCGATCCAGATTTCGTGCGTCTCGGGGACTTTTTTGCGGTCGGCCTCGTCCATCAGATGGATGGCACGCTTGCCGGTCACGCCTTTCACCGGCCCGTTCGCCGTCTGGATGATGACACGGCGCCCGGGAATCATGATGCGGTCGTGTCCGCCGATGGTGTCGAAATAAATGAAACCGTCCTTGTTCACGAACGAGACGATGAGGCCGAGCTCGTCCATGTGGCCAGCGAACATGAGCACGGGGTCGCCGTCGGGGTTGAGGGTGGCGAGACGGTTGCCCATCGCGTCCCTGGCGTATTTGTCCGCAGCCGGCTTGACGTACTGGTCGAAGATTTTTTGGGCCTCGAACTCATAGCCGGATGGCGAACGGGCATGCAGCAGCTCGGTCAGGAACGGGGAAACAGGATATGGCTTGGGCATAAATGAACGTTTGCGTTGTCGGGAAACAGAAATCGAGAATCAAGTCACGTAATCAAAGATGACAATCTATCCTGCCATTGATATCAAGGACGGACGGTGCGTGCGGCTGACGCAGGGGCGCGCCGACGCGGAGACGGTCTACGCGTCGGATCCGGCGGAGGTGGCCGCGGCCTTCAAGGCCGCCGGCGCCGGCTGGGTGCACGTGGTGGATCTCGACGGCGCGTTCGCCGGCGAGCCGCGCAATTTTGAAGTGGTGGCGCGGATTGCCGGGCTCGGCCTGCGCGTGCAGCTGGGCGGCGGCCTGCGCACGCGCGCCGCAGTCGAGCATGCGCTCGGCCTCGGCGTGGCGCGCGTTGTCGTGGGCACGCGGGCGGCGGAAAGCGAGGCGTTCGTGGCCGACCTGCTCGCGGCCTTCGGCGAAAAAATCGCGGTCGGCATCGACGCGAAGAACGGCCAGGTGGCGGTGAAAGGCTGGGTGGACACGACGGCGACGTCCGCGCTGGCGCTGGCCCGCCGGATGGACGCGCTCGGCGTGCGCACGATCATCCATACCGACGTCGGCACCGACGGCATGCTGACCGGGCCGAATTTTTCCGCGCAGGAGGCGCTGCTGGGCGCGGTGCGCTGCGGCGTGATCGCCAGCGGCGGCGTGAGCGCGCGCGCCGACGTGGTGAAGCTGGCGGAAATGAAAAAACGCCGCCCGAATCTGGACGGCGTGATTGTCGGCAAGGCGCTGTACGAAAAACGGGTGGACCTGGCCGATCTTTTGACGCTGGCCGGCGGCTAGATCAGCTTTGCACTTTCTCCGCGATTTCCTCGAGCGGATAGGTGACAATTTCCGCCAGCGTCGGGTGATACCAGGGCGCGCGAAGGAGATCGAAGACGGTGGCGCGCATGGCCAGCGGCCCGGAAAAACAATGAATGAGCTCGCCGGCGTCCCTGCCGACGATTTCCGCGCCGAGGATGCGGCCGCGCCCGGGCTCGGCGATGACTTTGACATAGCCGCGGTGGGCCTCCATGAGGATGGACTTGCCGTGGTCGTTGAAGGGATGCGATGCGGCCAGATAGCGCACGCCCTTGGCGTCGAGGTCGCGTTCCAGCCGGCCGATGGTGGCGAGCTGCGGATCGGTGAAGACGACATTCAGCAGCAGGGAATAATCGACGGGCCGGGCCGCTTTCGCGCCCGCGGCATGCTGTGCAGCAAGAATGCCCTGCTGGACGGCAAGGTGCACCACCTCGGCCGGCCCGCAGCAATCGCCGGCGGCATAGATGTGCGGCGCGCTCGTCTGCTGCCAGCGGTTGATGACAATCTGGCCGCCGGGCCGCGTCCGCACGCCGGCGGCGGCCAGATTGAGCGCGGCGGTGGCAGGCACGCGGCCGAGGGCGTTGAACAGATGATCGGCGCGTCGGACGACGACCTTGCCGTCGTGGAGAAACTTCACCGTCACGCCGCGCGGGTCTGACGCCACGGCCTGGATCTGCGTGCCGGCGAAAAGTTCGATGCCTTCGTCGACAAAGGCCTGTTGCACCACATCCGAGGCGGTCTCCGAATGGTCGCGCAGGATGTTGCGGCTGCGCTGGACCAGCGTGACCCGTGTGCCGATGCGGTTGAGAAACTGGGAAAGTTCGCAGGCGACGATGCCGCCGCCGAGGACGAGGACGCTGCGCGGCGCGAAATCGAGCGCGAGCACGTCGTCGCTCGTCCAGAAGGGGACGTCGCGCAGGCCGGGGACGGGCGGGACGTCGGGAACCGAGCCGGAGCTGATGAGAAAACGTTCCGCCTGCAGTTTTTTTCCGCCCTCCAGCTCGACGGTGCGGGCGTCGAGGAAACGGGCGCGGCCGCGGTGAAGGTCGAATTTCCCGGCGGTGAGCTGCTGCACGCGGTCGGCGGCGAATTCGCCGATGATGCGCCGTTTGCGTGCCTGCATCGCCCGCATGTCGGCGGCCGCGCGCGGAATTTTCAGGCCGAATTTTTTTCCCTGCTGCGCGAGGTGCAGCACTTCGGCGGCGTAAAGCAGGGTTTTCGAGGGCATGCAGCCGCGCAGGATGCAGAGGCCGCCGAGTTCGCGCGCGCCGTCGATCACGGCGGTGCGCCGGCCGAGCGCGGCGGCGGTGCGCGCGGCATTGTAACCGGCGCTGCCACCGCCGAGAACGAGAAAGTCATAGGGCTTCATTGGGAAGATGCAGAAATATTTGGCAAAGGCGCGTTTTTCACCGGAGCTGGATGGCGATACGCTTTACGAAGTCGTTCCACAGGGGACTCGACGCACCGGTAAAAAATCCAACCCGCCGCGATGGCTGCAAGGACCAATAAGGCCACAACGATTATAAAGGACGGCGCAGAGACGGGCCAGACACGTGCGATCAGATTGCGCGCGGGACTTATGATGGGCAAATGGACCAAATAAAGAGAATACGAAAAGGCGCCGACGCGTCCCAGCCAGCGCAGGGCCGGCCAGGTTGCGACCGCCGAGTCATAGCGCTGCAGAACGATCAAAATAATGGCGAAGGCCGCCGCCCAAGGCAGTGTGTCGGCCGGCGAGCCACGCCACAGGCCGATCGTTCCAAGGCCGAGGATTGCAAGCCAGCAAAGGATGGCATTGCGGTTGCGTCTGCCTCGCAAGTGGGACGCCAGCCACGCCAGAAATCCACAGGTAAATTCAGGCCAGAAATTCAGGGGAAGACCGCCGGTATTCAAGGCCAGGACGAAAGCCAACCCCGCACCCGGCAAAATGGCGGCGAGCGGGGAACGGAAGGTCCGGGCCAGGAGCAGGCCGAACGCAACCAGGAGATAAAAGAAAATCTCGCTCGTAAGCGACCAGCTGACGAGCAGCCAAGGAGTCTGTTTGAACCATGGGGCCATAAGCGCGAATTCAGCGCATACCCGGGTGAAGTTGGATGGGAATATCCCGGAATGTCCTGGCCGGGAGACGAGAGGCACATGGTTAAATGGTGTTGCCAGCAGAGCCCATGCGGCGGCGGCAAGCAAAGCGGCCCAGTATGCCGGAAAAATCCGCCAGGCGCGATCCAACAGGAAAAATCCGCCCGCCCGGCCCCGGATGTGATCTTGCGCAGACCGTGCGCCAATGCAGTAGCCGCTGATGACAAAAAAAAGATGGACGCCGAACCATCCATTTTCCGCGATGGTCTTGATGCCACGAAGCAAGAACCCTCGGTCGGAGTGCGCCATCCAGCCGCTGCTGGCATGAAAAAGGACCACGCTAATGGCCGCTATTCCCCGCCAATGGTCCAGGCTCCGGTAACGATCGCCCGGTGCATTTATATCCGTTTTCACCGGCCCTTGCCGAAGAGCATGATGTGAATCGTCTTCAGGACAATCGAGGCGTCGAGCACGAACGAAAAATGCCGGATGTAGTAGAGATCGTATTCCAGCTTGCGGACGGTGTCCTCGAGGTTGGCGCCGTAGGGATAGTTGACCTGGGCCCAGCCGGTGATGCCGGGTTTGACCAGATGGCGAAAATAATAACAGGGAATCTGACGTTCGTAATCCTCGACCAGGCGGTCCCACTCGGCCCGCGGGCCGATCAGGCTCATGTCGCCGCGCAGCACGTTCCAGAGCTGGGGCAGCTCGTCGAGCCGTGATACGCGCAGGAATCTGCCCACCGGCGTGATGCGCGGGTCGTTTTTCTGGGTGTACGCAGCCCCGTCATCCGGCTGACTGGCGCGCATGGTGCGGAGCTTGAACAGCCGGAAGGGCCGGTGATTTTTCCCGATACGGGTTTGTATAAAAAAAATGGATCCGCCGTCGCCGGCTTTGACCGCGAGGGCCGCGAGGGAGAGCGGGAGCGCGCTAAGCAGCAGGCCGAGGAGGGAAAGAACGATGTCGCTCAGGCGCTTGAGGCGCTCGAAGACCGGTTCGCGGGCGATTTGAAAGCCTTCCTGGAAAAGCCAGGTGGGATTGAGCCGGTAAAGCGGAATCTTCCGCCAGTAGATCTGGTGGAAGAGCTCCAGCGTGTAGGTCGGGATGCCGGCGAAATAGAGATCGACCAGCCGTTCCGCCAGTTCGGGGCGCAGCTCGCGATTGGATTCGCGCAGCACGATGGCCTCGACGGCGGACTCCTTGCGTTCCACGCGGGCCAGCACCTCATCAAACAGCTCGATCTTGAGGGCCGCGTCCGCCGGCCCGGCCGCGGCCGCATCGCTGGTGGAAAAAATCACCGGCCGGTCCAGCCCGGTTTTGGCGCATTCCTGCTGGAAGGCCGCGCAGCTGGCCCGGTCGCCGAGAAAAACGATGGCGCGCTGACCGCGGGCGCGCAATTGCCGGCGGTAAATCAGCCGACGGTAGCCGAGCGTGACCGGAGTGAGCAGGAAAAAACTCAGCGCGATCACCACGCGGCTTTGCTGCAGGGGATAGCCGCTGGGAATGATCGCATAGGTCAGCAGCAACATCGTCACCAGCGTCGAGGCCAGGGCGAGGATGTGCTGGCTCGTGTAGTCGACGCTCATCATGTCCGTCCGCGACTTGTAGCCGTCAACGAGGTAAAGGGCGATGACCAGCAGGGCGAACGGCGCGAGCAACGGCGTGAAGATCATCCCCTGCACGCCCAGGCCGCGCAGGTGGCTGACGAGATTGAACACCAGCACGAGGGCGGCGAGGTCGAGGGCGGCCAGGAGGAGGGCGATGCGGCGCAGCGGAGACATGGAAGGATTTTAGCCGGCGGCGGAAATGGGGCCGCTTTCGGCGGGGCCGGCCGGAGCGTGCAGAATTTTCTGC
>DATJYF010000100.1:0-3421 GCA_035499715.1 Opitutaceae bacterium
ATGGCGGTCAGGCCGAGAGGCTGCCATTCGGTGATGTTCGGGCGGGGCAGCAAAACGCTCTGCGCCGTCCATTCGATCAGCCGCCAGCCCCAGGGATTGCAAAGCGTGCCTGCGCCGGCGAGCGCGGCGGCGAGAAAAAACACGACTGGTGTCCGGCGGGAGACAGGGGCGGTGAAAAAGGAATCCAGCCGGAACGGCCGCACGGCCTGGACCGCCAGGGCGGCCGCCGCCGCCACCAGCAGGCCGAACCCGAGCAGGAAGCCGCCGTGAAAATTCGTCCAGAGGGCAAACAGCACCGGCATGGTCAGCGCCCAGGCGGGCCGCTTGGCGGCGATCCGGCGCATGAGGATGATCTGGAGGACCAGCGCCAGCATGGTGAAAAGCTGCGGCCGCACCGAATAGCCGGTGACGATGAAGTTGATCGAGGCACCAAAGAGCAGGAGCGCCGCCCATTTCACGGCTGGATGGGAGGCGGCCATGCTTTCCCGCAAGGCCAGCCCGACCGTCGCGACCGCCATGAAAATCATCATCAGCCACAATCCCGGGCCGCCGCCCAGCCGGTGCACCTGGGCCAGCGCCAACTCCGACAGGATTTCATGGTTGATCCAAAGATGTCCAGCCGCTGTCCAGGAAAGCGTATCTATACGTTCGATACCTCCGCGCAGCCAGGCGCGCTCGCCATAGAGCACGTGGCCCCAGAGATCGGGGTCGGCGAAATTGTAGGAAAACCGCAGCCAGGCAAACGCCGCCAGGGCCAGCACGAACGCGATTTGCAGGGCCCGGGTGGCGCCACGGGCCGGATCGGGCGGGGCGGGCAAATCCTGGTTCATGCCGGCGGACGGAAAGGAATCATGGCGTGGGAGGGCGCGGAACTTACCGCCGGCTCCAGCGCCGGTCCGGCTTCAATTCGAGTTTCTTGGCCTCGAGCTGCACGCCGGCCACGGCGGGATGGGCGCGGAGCTCCTGGAAGCTTTGTGCGGTGAGCTTCCAGGTCAGGCCGGACGAGGCCTCGGCCACCGGCGCGGCGCGGTCGCCAAAAAGGAAGGCGAGCTCGAGCCGGGTGTCGCCGCTGGCGGAGTTGACGGTGTCGCGGAGCCGGCGCAGGAATTCGACCGCCTGGGGGTGCCCGGGCGACAGCAGCCAGGTGACTTTTTTCACCAGGTTGGTCACCGCCGGCTCCAACGGGTAGCATTCCTTGACATTGAGGCGGGCGCCGTCGTTTCCCTGGATGATGTTGCCGAGCACGAGCACGGGCGCGTTCTCGGCCAGGTTGCGGCCATAATTTTCAAAGGCGTCGGCGAACATGTTGAGCGGCACCGCCGCGCGCCGGGTGGCGAGAATGAACGCCACCCAGGGGCGGTTGTCCTTTTTGGAAAGCTTCTTGGCGATGTTGCCGGCGATGCCGCAGAGGCGGAACTCGGTGCGGTCGGGCAGCTGCAGCAGCGCGTCCTCGGCGCAGGTGTCGAGCGCGTCGGCCAGACCGGCATAGAGGTTCATCGGATGGCCGGAGACGTAGAAACCGAGCAGCTCTTTCTCGAAGGCGAGGCGTTCGAGCGGGGAAAATTCGCCGTTCGCGTGGCCCGGCGGAATGGCGGCGCGCGCGCCGTTGGCCGGCGGCTCCTCGGCCAGCACGTCGAGGAAGCTGTGCTGGCCGGCGGCCTTGTCGCGCGCGGCCGCGGCGGCGCTGGCCAGGACTTCGTCGATGCGGTCGAAGAGCGGCTTGCGCGGCGCGCCGCTGAAATCGAACGCACCGGTTTTGATCAGGTGCTCGAGCACGCGCTTGTTGATGGCGCGGCCGTCGACGCGCGCGGCGAAATCGTCGAAATCGCGGAAGGGCCCGCGCGCCTCGCGCTCGGCGATGATCTTTTGCGCGGCGGCCTCGCCCACGCCCTTGATGCCGGCGAGGCCGAAGCGGATGCGGGCGCCGACCGGCGTGAAGTTTTCGCGGCTTTCGTTCACGTCCGGTCCGAGGACCTGCAGGCCCATGGCGCCGCACTCGGCGATGAAGTGCGCGACCTTGTCGGCGTTGCCGAGCTCGCTCGACAGCATGGCGGCCATGAATTGCACCGGGTAGTTGGCCTTGAGGTAGCCGGTCTGGTAGCTGAGCACGGCATAGGCGGCGGAATGCGACTTGTTGAAGCCGTAGCCGGCGAATTTGTTGAGGATGTCGAAGATCGCGTTGGAGGTTTTCTCGTCGATGCCGTGGAGCTTTTTCGCGCCGGCGACGAAATTGCCGCGCTCCTGCGCCATCGCCTCGGGATCCTTCTTGCCCATGGCACGGCGGAGCATGTCGGCGCCGCCGAGGGTGTAACCGGCGATGATCTTCGCCGCCTCCATGACCTGCTCCTGGTAGACCATCACGCCGTAGGTCTCGCGACAGACGTCCTCGAGCAGCGGGTGGGGGAACTTGACCGAGCTCGGGTCCTTCTTGCCGCGGATGTAGTCGGGAATCCACTCCATCGGGCCGGGCCGGTAGAGCGCGATGAGCGCCACGATCTCGTCGATGGAGGAGAGGTCGATCTGGCGGCAGAGGTTCTGCATCCCGCCGGACTCGAGCTGGAACACGCCGGTGGTGCGGCCGGAGTTGAGCAGGGCGAAGGTCTTCGCGTCGTCGAAGGGAATTTTTTCGATGTCGAAGGCGGGGTCGGCGGTGCGGCGGATGTTGTCGACGGCGTCGGCGATGACGGTGAGCGTCTTGAGGCCGAGGAAATCCATCTTGAGCAGGCCGAGCTTGCCGACGGCGTTCATGTCGTACTGCACGGTGACGTCGCCCTCCTGCAGCGTAAGCGGGACGAATTCGTCGAGCGGCCGGTCGGTGATGATGATGCCGGCGGCGTGTTTGCCGGTGTTGCGCACCATGCCTTCGAGGACGCGGCCCTGGTCGACGATCTTTTTGGCCACGGGATTGCGGGCGATTTCGTCGCGCAGCTCGGCGGACTTGGTCACGGCGTCCTCCAGCGAGATGTTGAGCTCGTCGGGAATCATCTTCGCCAGCCGGTCGGCCTCGGCGTAGGGCAGGTCGTGCACGCGCGAGACGTCGCGGATGACCATCTTCGCGCCGAGCGTGCCGTAGGTGATGATGTTGGCCACGCAGTCGCGGCCGTATTTCTGGCGGACGTAATCGATGACCTCGCCGCGGCGGCGCATGCAAAAATCGATGTCGAAGTCGGGCGGCGAGACGCGCTCGGGGTTGAGGAAGCGCTCAAAGAGGAGCTTGAAGCGCAGCGGGTCGAGGTTGGTGATGCCGAGGAGGTAGGCGACGAGACAGCCGGCGCCGGAGCCGCGGCCCGGGCCGACAGGAATGCCGTGGCTTTTGGCCCAGGCAATGAAGTCCCAGACGACGAGGAAATAATCAACGAAGCCGGTTTTGCTGATGATGCCGAGTTCGTAGTCCAGGCGATCGGCGAGCGTCTGGATGATT
>DATJYF010000101.1:0-7936 GCA_035499715.1 Opitutaceae bacterium
AGGGTGTCCGCTGCGATCTTGGCCGAATCCTCATCCGCCGCGCAAAAAGTGACCCGGTTCGCCAGGTTGGCGATGAAGACTTTCGCCTTGCGCTCATCGGCCATGGGCGGGATGAGCGAGGCGTAGGACTGCGTGGCTGCCACCACGGTCGCCTTGGCCTCGCGCAGCACGTCCACCACGTTGTAGTCGCTGATGCCATCGTCGGCCGCGGTCACGATCTTCTGGGCCTCGTCCGCCCACAGCACGATCAAGTTGTGTCGGGCGCGCTCGGCCGCAGGCTGGTCGAAACGGCGCAGGGCGTGGAGGTAGAACGTGAGCTTGAGCAGCGTACTGATGTAGCGTCGCTCCACCGCATAGCGCTGCGGCATGGAAAGGCAGATGATCTTGCCCCGGTCAATGTCGTCGAAACTGAACGTCGATTTCACCGGACAAAAAATCTCGGCAATATCCGGCTCGGTAAAATGCTTCAGGTAGTTGAGGATCGTCGTCTTGACGCCGCCCAGCTGCTCCTTGGGCTGGGAAAGAAATTCCTGCAAATAATGTTTCGCGAGCGAAGCCGCTTCTTCCGAGTCCTCCCGGCTGACCCGGGCCATGACCTTCATTTGCGAGTCGTCCGAAGCAAAAAATTCATGGGCGGCGTGCAGGTTCACCGGATTGCGGCTACAGGCGAGCGCCTTCAGGGCGAACTCCAGCTGCACCTGCGCCTGCATGCGAAAAAAACTCTGCTCCGTGCGCTGCCCGAGCGAGGCCGCCACGTCACAGATCATCTTGGCCTTGGCCGAATACGGCAGGTGCGGATTATCCAGCAAATTGAACCGGTGCGCCGGCTTCCAGTCGGCAGGAGCATTCTCCGGCTGCACCTGCAAAAGGAGGAGATCGGACGCGCGTCCAAGGCGCCCGAGCATGGCCGAGAGCGTTTCCCAATATAGCCCTTTGTCATCGACGCAGACCCCGCCCCACGTGGGGCAGTTTTTCGAGACCTGCCAGAGCATGGTGTTGATCGCAGCCACGGTCTTGCCCGTGCCGATCTGGCCGGTGATGAGCCAGCCCCGGCAGAAGCTCGCCATGTCCCAATGGAATCCGCCCAGGCGCAGGATGACGGGAGCCGACGTCCGCGGTCCAAACGCGCAGTAGGTTTGCCACACAGAGAGCAGTCCGAAGGTGCAGGCAAGAATGCGACCGGTTTCACCCTGGGTCCAAAGAGCCAGGGCAATGACCGCACTCATGGTGCTGAAAACCAGATTGGCCCGCATATTGAGGGAGTATGCTGGGCACCCGCCCCAAATAGCTTGGACGAATCGGCCTTTTTTCAGGACGTTTCGGCCTCGCTTTCGGTCCGAACCGGCCGGCCCAGCACAAATACCCGGATTCGCGACACCACCGGATCAGAACCTTTGAGCGCGGCCATTTCAGCGTGCGGCTGACTCCGCAGAAGCTCCAAACGACCGGCGACCACCTCGGGCCGCAGTCGCGCGAGCCGCCAGCCCCGCACCACCACCTCATAGCCGGTGAACCGGAGCACCAGTTCCTCTCCTCCGGTCTTCTCTTCGTAATCGAGCCCGACAAACTGCGACCAGGGCAGCACCCAGAATCTGCCGCCGTTGCCCTCAATCTGAAGCTTGTCCGCCACCGCCCGTGACGAATGCGACGGCGCGGAATGCGACGATGCGGCCAGCGCGGCTTCGGCCGCCTCTTGGGCGGCCAGGGATTGTTTTAACGTAATCATAGGGAAATTCTGAGGCTTTCGGTTTGAGTTTGAGCGGGACACTGCGCGTTCCGGCGTTTGGCCAGAAATGAAATCTCCTTCACCGGGAGGGCGCCGGCCCGCTGGATATGCGCGTGATGCAGCCGCGCTCGTTCGAGCACCATCCGCGCTTGCTGCGCCCATTCCGGCGTCCCATCACCCAGATCCAAAGCAAGGGTGCGGCCGCCGCTGGCCTCGATGCTCATCCGTAGCGCCTCCTTGTCCGTCGTGTAGATTTTGACCTTTTTTCTCGCCCGAGAAATCGCCACGTACCAGTGCCGGCTGTCCGCCACCGCCCGGCTGCCCGCATCGGCCACGAGCACGGTGTCCACCGTCTTGCCTTGCGAGGCGTAGGAGGTGACAGCGTAGCCCTGGTTGAACAATCGCTGCCCCGGTGAAAGGGTCTTTGCCCCGCCGGCATCGCCCTCGACGATCAGCGCACCGTCGCTGCGGACACTTCGCACCGTGACCAGCTCCCCATTGGCGATTGGCCGCCCTTCCACCGATCTGCCGTTGAACTTCATCTGCAACCGGTCGCCGGGCGCGATGGCGATTTCGCGCTCGGTGGCGACGACCAGACGATCCGCCCGGTGGTAGCCCACGGTAGAACGCTGGCCATTTTTTTCCAAAATGACACCGCGCTCGTTGGTGCCCACGATGGCGCAAAGATCGCCCCGGACAAACCGGCCATAGTTTCGGGAAAAGTAGGCAAAACGGCCTTCCGCGTAATACCGCGCGTCGCGCTTTTGCGCCGAGCCCAAATCGACGGCCTGGTAGGTCTTGAGCACAGCGCCGCGGCCAAGCTGGCCTTTCGCGGCCATTTCCGCGCGGATGGCGGCATTGAGTCGGTTTACCTCATCCCAGGTTTGTGCCACCACCAGGGTCCGTTCGCCCTTGGCCACACTGCGCAAATAGTCGCCGGCCAGCCGCGCCGACCGCGATTCAGAATCAGTTTCGCAGACGCAACCGAGCTGGTCGAGTTGAGCGAATGATTCAGCAACCCGGCCCGCCGCCGCGGCTTTGACCGCGGCCCGGTAGCCGAAAACGAAACGCCGCTCCGCAGCGGACTTGGCCAGGGCCGGATTCTGCCGGCGGATTTCCTGAAGCACGGCCGGCCTTGCGCCGCTGTAACGTTCGATGGCCAGCAAGGCATCGGAGGCTTCGACCGCGCCGTGCTGGCGGGTGTCGCCCGAAAGGATCAGCCGTCCGCCTCGCGATCGCACGAGCGCCACCAGTTGGCTCATCTGCCGGGCGCCGATCTGGCCGGCCTCGTCCACGATGACCACCGCTCTTTGCGGAACTGACGCGGACTCAAGGCAGCTCGCGAGCGTTTGCGCCGGCAATCCGTCTGCTTGGAGGCCGGCCACTTGCTGGCGCTGGGGTGCGAGCACGACCACCGGATGGCCGGCCGCGGCCAGCCCGCGCCTCACTTCCGCGAGCGTGAAACTTTTTCCCGTCCCGGCCCCGCCGCGGAAAAGCGTGATGAAATCCTGACTCTTCAGGATATGCTCGACCGCCGCTCGCTGCTCGCCCGAAATTTTCGGCTTAAAAGTCGGGTTGAGCGCCGCATGGCAGTTTCGCCCTTCCCTTGCCGCCACGACAACCGCCATCTCCGCCCGGAGGACTTCCGCCGAAGTGATCCGGCGGGTTTCCGCTTCGCAGAGGTATCCGCGCTTGGCCGCTTCCTTCATCACATCCGACAGTTCAAAGTCTGCACCCCGGCCGCGAGCAAGGGCCGCCGCCCATAACTCATGTTCGCGGGCCACGGCCTTGCGTTCAAAAAGATATTCATCCGCCCAGGCGACCACCGCGGCCACGTCCGGCTTTGGCGCAGAGGCTGGCCGCGCCGGTTTGATTGCATCCAGCGCACGCGCCTCGCTCGCCGACAGCTGGAGTTCCCAGGACGGCCGCAACCGGTCCGCCGTCGAATCTTTCATTTTCCGCTGGCGCTTCGCTTCCGCCACCTGGCCGCGCAATTCCTTCAGGCGGCCGCGCAGCCCTTCGCGGGCAATCCGCGCCTGCGTTTCCCGGTCGATCTGTTCATGCCTTTTCGAAAAGCGCTGGACCAGGCTCTTTGGCACGGACTTGATTTCAAAGTCGCGGGCATTGTTTTCGATCTCATAGCCCAAAGATCGGAGTCCCTTGCACAGTTCGTGGTAATACAGGTTCTCCGTGAATTTCTGCGCCCGATACATGCCCTCGACCTGGAGCGCCTTCCAGCGTCCTTCCGTCGCATCCATCGTCGCATTGAAGATCACGCAATGCGTGTGCAGATGCGGGTCGAGTTCCCGGCTCGTCTCATGACGAAAGGCGGCCCCAACAAAGTTGCCCGTCACCCGTTCGCTGTTCTGGCCGCCTTTCCGCACCCGCGTTTCCGCAAATTTTTCCAGCTCCGCCATTGCCACCCGGACCGCCAGGTTATGCGCTTCCAAAATGCGGACATCCCGCATCAGCGCCACCACCGAAACGCTCTTGGGCGGACTCAAGGTAAAGTCGTAAAACACGCGCCGATTGGCCACGAGCTTCCCTTTTTCCCGCCGTTGGAGCTTTTTTCTCGCGGTCAAGAACCGGCCCGTTTCCGGATTCAATCCGTCGCAGAGCGCCAGAAATTCCGCTTCCCTGACCGTGCCTTTTAGACCCAGTTTTTCCGCACCCAGACCGAACCATTCACCCACCACTTTCTGACCCTGAGCGTAGTAATCGCCCACGCAAAGATGCTCGCGAAAGTATTCCTTCGCGCTTCGTAAATTCAATTGTGGTTTCGCTGTCAACATGGCAAAAATTCCGACTTTGCGGTTTTAACTTACGGAAAATGCAGTCGCATTTTCTTTCCGATACACGCCTCACCCCTATGGCATAGGTCAACGGGTCGGCATCGGCTTAAGTCATGCATCCGCACCTTGGGGCTGCCGTCAACTGGCGTGCGCCATCTGCGCACCGAAAGAGCGGGCCGGGCCGAGGCCGGCCCCTGTTTCCGACGCTGCAAGGGAGGCGCGTCGCGCTGCGCTGTTTCGCCGCGCCACCCTTGCTGGGGGCGAAAGCCCGGCAACGCGACCCGAGACGCGGGCGCGTTCGTCGCTGCGGGCCGCCGTCGCCTCGCGCCGACGTTGCGGACCGCTGTGGCTCCCGGCGTTCCCTGGCTCCTTCCGTCCCGCGACTCGGGCCGGGCCATTGGAATCAAAACCGATGGCCCGGAAATGGGGACAATCGCATTTGTAACACGACGGTGGTGGACAACCAAGCCAGGCCGGCTAAAATGCAATTATGTTGCAACACTACGCCGCTACCGCGCTCAAGGATTTGCCGCCCGGCCGCAGCATGTCTGTCACGATTGCGGGCCGGCATCTGGCTCTCTTCAACGTCAAGGGCCGGATTTTTGCGATTGATGGAAAATGTCCACACCACGGCGCACCGCTGACCGATGGCATCGTGAAGGGTAGTATCGTGACCTGCCCGTGGCATGGGGCTGAGTTTGACCTGACAAACGGCAGCGTGCTTTGCCCGCCGGCTGTTGAAGGTATACAAAGTTACCCGGTCTTCCTGAACGGCGACTCCATCGAGGTGGAGTTGTGATCCCCGGCCACCAGGCACACCGCTTCGCGGGCCAGTAGTTCCAAAAGCGAACTGGATGGCACCGGGTTCGCGCAGCGAAACGAGGGGCCGTTTCAGGCCGAGCTTTTCGGCGGCGAGATGGTCAGCCGCGACCAGTCGTGCTCTTTGGCGAAGGCACACGAACGTGGAAATAATGGAGCCTGCCCTCTGCTCGCCCATTTTATCACGCCGGCAAGGTTGTGCTCCTTTGTCGCCTCCACCACGCGCCGCCGGCCTGCCGGCCGGCCGCGCTTTGCCTTGGCGTGAGCCCGGGGCGCGAGATCGGGCTGCACCGGCAACCCGGCACGTCGCCGGACCCGGACGCGGTGCGATTTCGCGTTCAACATGCAGGTCTATGAAGCCTCGATTCAATATCACCTGGTTCGCCTCGGCCACGAGGAGCCGCTTAACACTCCAACAAAGGTTGTGAATTACATGGCCGGCGCCTTCGACGACTCTCCACTCCAGGAGAGCTTTTACGTTGTCTGCCTGAATCGCAAAAACCGTCCGCTCTGCCGACATCGGATCAGCCTTGGCACGGTCAGCGGCACCTTGGTTCATCCGCGAGAAGTCTTCCGCGCGGCGGTCCTGGCAAGTGCCAGCGCCATCGTGGCGGTCCACAACCACCCATCCGGTGACCCGGCCCCGAGCGCGGCCGATGTCCAGGTCACGCGCCAGCTCCGCGACGCCGCCAAAACCATGCAGATCGACCTCCTTGATCACGTCATTATCGGGACCAGAGAAGACGATCCGACAGCCCGCGGACACTACAGCTTCCGCGAGGCGGGACTCATTTGAGGGGCGCCCATGAAGACCCACCAACGCGAAAATGCGATCGCCTCGCTTCGCAAATGCCTCCATCCGGGCCTGACCGTATACACGGTGCTGCGCAGCGTCAGCTCCTCCGGGATGTCCCGCTGCCTCGACCTCTATTGCATCAGCCACGGCGAAATAATCCGCATTACCTGGAACGTCGCCAAGGCGCTCGACGGAACCTACGACAGCCGCAAGCAATGCTTGCGCGTCAACGGCTGTGGCATGGACATGGGCTACGATACCGTGCACAGCCTGGGCCACGTGCTTTTTGGCGATGCCCGCGCTCTCAATCATTGCTGGTTGTGATCCCCCACCGCGGGGCAAACCGCTTCGCGGCCCAGCAATGCCAACAATGATTTCAGTTGGATGGCGCCGAGTTCGCGCAGTGAAACGAGGGGCCGTTTCAGGCCGAGCTTTTCGGCGGCGAACTGGTGGAGCCGCGGTTTGTCCCAGCCGAGTGCTCTGCATCGCGCATGGATTGCGCCGAAAAAATCCTGGTGATACGCCGCCGGACTCCGATGCCGTAGGCGGGAGCGGTGAATCGCCCGCTGCTGATTCAGGAAACCCATCACGTCGTCGAACCGTTCTTTTGGAATCAGCGCGAATGCGCCGACCCTGAATTTGCTTTGCAGCATGGAATGCACCGCGCCGAAGCGGGGCTTGCCATCCTCCCCGGCCAGCCGGTCGGCCAGATCCGCAATGACCGGTTGCAGCTTCCTTTTCTGCGCACCGTCGATGTGGCGCTCGTCCGGCGTGATGACGCTCCGGCGCACATGCCGTTCCGTATTGATGATGTCATGTGCCGCGACCTGCACGCGGTTGTTGCGCCCGGTCACTTGGACTTTCTGCCGGGCGCCGGCACCACCCGGCAGCAACTCTGTCACCTGCGCAATACGCCGCAGCAGCTCCGGGTCGGATTCCAGTCCTCGCGCCGCCGTTTCTTCAACAAGCAGAGCTTTTCTCGCCGCCGACTCCGGCTTCTCCGTCGCCAAATCCAGCGCCCTGGCCGCCTCTGTATCTTCACCGAGCGTCTTCGAAAGATGATTTTTCGCCGCCGTATAGGCGTCCTTGAGCGATTGCGAGGCGACTTGCTGAACCGGTTTTTTGAGGAACCGAGCCGCCGATAGCAGGGTGTTGATGATTGCGTCTGTTTGCATATACCCATGCGCAGGCGTCAACCGGAGTCCCCTGACGCGACCGAGGGCCAGGGATAAAACGAGGTCGACATCGCTCTTGACCCTCGCTGTCCGTCACGAGATTGTCATTACACAATCATGGTTGCCTCAACGTTGAAGGAACTCGCCACTGCCCAAGCCAAGTTGGCCGAATTGCGGCAGACTGTGGCGAAGGAACTCTCGCGCGAACTGGCCGCGCTTCCCACCCGGTATGGATTCAACGACACCGCAGCCTTTATCGCCGCAATCAAAGCCGCCTCTGGCAGCAGGCGCGCGGCAAAAACAAAAAGCTCTGGTCAGCGCAAAACCCGCAAGCGGGCGAAAATCACTGACGCCACCCGCGCCAAGGTCAAAAAGCTGGTCGAGGCAGGCAAGACCGGCGTGACCATCGCCAAGAAACTGTCCATCTCTTTGCCCAGCGTCCAAAATATCAAAAAGGCCCTGGGCTTGACCCGCCCCCAAGTTTCAAAATCCAAGTAGGATTTGCGTGGCGACGTTCACGCCGCCCACGTAGACTCGGAGTGTGCAAAGCGGGGGGACCGTCTAGCGGCCATGCCATACAACAAATGTCCGTCTGGCCCCTGCTGGCTGTTCGGCCACCCCAAGGCCA
>DATJYF010000102.1:0-6845 GCA_035499715.1 Opitutaceae bacterium
GCGAGCGAAAGGAAGCCGGCGGCGAAGGCCGGGAACAGACGGGTGATTTTCATACGCATCTCCTTTCTTGAAAACTGGTTTTAAGAAGCGTGGCCCCCTGACTTAACGCCCGCCGATGCCAGAGGCAGGGGCGGGCGATAAAGTCAAAGTTGCCGGGCGGGATCAATGACCACTGTCTCCGCCACCGCCGTTGCCGCCATCGTCAGGCGGGAAGTCCATCGAAATATTGTCATCGCCCACCTTGAAGGTGGACTGGGCAGAAGCGGGAGAGGCGCTGGCGACGCGAGCCGTGGCGAAAACGGCGAAGCCGAGCGAGAGCGCGGCGGCGAGTGTGATAAAAGTGCGTGTAATTTTCATGGTGATGATGAGTTAACGCCGCCACGATATCAGCCGGGGCCGAAGGCAACCATGGGCGGGTTGGAAACCCGGGCGGGAAGATTTCCTGCGTAATTTCTCGCCGTCGCCGCGCCGGTTAGCTTGAGTGGGAATCTCAGACGGTCTCCGCGCTCGCGCCATGAAACCTGCCCGCCTTGTCATCGTCGAGGATCACACGATGGTCCGCCAATTATTGAGTGAAGCCGTGCGCATCGATCCCAGCCTGCAAATTGCCGCGGCGGTGGGCTCCGTGGCTTCCGGCCTCACCGCCTGCCTCGTGCACAAGCCCGATCTGGCCATCATCGATTGGATGCTGCCCGACGGTTCGGGCCTGACCCTCGTGCAGCAAGCGCAGCCGCGCCTGCCGCGTTTGCGCTTCATCATGGTCACCTCGAATGATCAGGAACACGTGGTCAGGGAAGCGAGCGAGGCCGGCGTGCAGGGATTCGTTTTCAAGCGCTCCTCGCTGGAAACGTTCCGCGAGGCGGTGGCGGCCGTTCTCGAAGGCCGCCGGTTTTACTGCCCGGAAAGCACCCGGCTGCTTCTCGCCGCGGGTCGCGGCGAAAACACCGACCCCGGCCGGGTGCTGACGCCGCGCGAGCGCGAAATTCTTCGGGCCGTGGCGGGCGGATTGGGAACAAAGGAAATCGCCGGCCGCCTGGACGTAAGTGCAAAAACCGTGGCCAACCACCTCACGGCGCTCAAAGAGAAGTTGCAGATCCACGAGATGGCGGGGCTCGTGCGCTACGCCATCAAGCATGGCTTTGCCGACACGCCGTGAGCGGGCCGCCGCGCCGATCTAACGTGGGGCGGCGCGCAGCTGGTCCAGCTTTTCGCGCGCGGGCGCCAGCCCCGGATCGGTCCGCAAGGCGGCCTCGAACTCGGCCATGGCCTCGGCCGTTCGCCCCGGGACATCCATGAGCGTGTTGCCCAAATTGTAATGGGCTTCGGCATAGTCGGGTTTGAGCCGCACCGCCGCCTGCAAATGCATGATCGCTTCGGCGGTTCGCCCGGGGATGACGGCCAGCGCACAGCCGAGATTGTTGTGCGCCTCGGCGCGGTTGGGATCGATCCGCAACACGGCCTCGAACTCGGCCACCGCCTCCGCGGTTTGTCCGGGCACATTCATCAAGGCGTTGCCCAGATTGTAGTGGGCCTCAGCGTTGGCCGGATCGAGGCGCAGTGCCGCCCGATATTCGGCGATGGCCGCCGGCAGCTGTTGCGGAGTTTTCGACAGGGCCGCACCGAGGTTGTTGTGCGCCAGAGCCAACTGGGGATCGAACCGCAATGCCGCTTCAAACTCGGCGACCGCTTCCGGCAGGCGTCCGGGGATTTTCGCCAGGGCCATGCCGAGATTGTCGTGGGCCTTGGCGTAGTCGGGCTCGAGCCGCAACGCCGCCTGATATTCTGTAATCGCTTCGGGCAGCCGGCCGGGCAGGCCGGCCAAAGCCATGCCCAGATTGTCATGGGCTTCCGCGTAATCGGGATCGATCCGCAGCGCGGCCTGATACTCGGCGATCGCGTCGGGCATGCGGCCGGGCAGCCGCGACAGGGCCGCGCCCAGGTTGTTGTGCGCGATGGCGTAATCCGGATCAAGACGCAGCGCTGTCTCGCATTCGGCGATCGCCTCGGGCAGCCGGCCGGGAACATTCACCAGGGCATGGGCGAGGTTGTTATGGGCTTTGGCGTAATCCGGATCGAGGCGCAGCGCCGCCTCGCACTCGTCAATTGCTTCCGGCAGCCGGCCCGGCAGGCTCGTCAAGGCCGCGCCCAGATTGTTGTGCGCCTCGGCATAGTCGGGCCTCAAGTGCAAAGCCGCCTGGTAGGCGGCGACCGCTTCCGGCAGCCGGCCGGGCATGGCTGAAAGAGTATAACCGAGATTGTTCAGGGCCCGCGCATTCCGGGGACACTTGGCCACGGTGTCGCGCCAGACGGTTTCCGCGCTCCGGTAGTCTTCGTTGCGACGGACGCTGAGCCCGCCCAGGCCCGCGGCCAAAAGCGCCAGCAGGACAAAACTGCGCCGTCCGACCAAGCGGTACAGTCCGGGCCCCAGCCATGAAATCACCGCGGCGAGCGAAAGATAGGCGCGATGCTCAGCCGTCGGCTGGCCAATCACCGGCACCACGCTGGAAGTCGGGGCCAGGATCAGAAAAAAACACATCCCGGCAAATCCGGCCGCCGGCCTGCGCCGGATCGCAACCGCCACCGCCGTCATTGCCGTCGCGAGAATCAGCGCATACGGCAGCGCCGCCCCGACGCGATGGATCATGTCAGGGCCGTAATCCAGCACGAGCGGACAAGGCCAGACGGCCAGCTTGAGATAAAGCGCGACCGACCGGCACGATGTCAGCGCATAACTCCATGCCGTCACCCCTTCGCTGAACCCGGCGCCTCTCTGGCGCAAACCCGTCATCAAATAAGCCAGCGCCAACCACGTGCCGGCCAGTCCCAGATAGTAACCCCGGCGGCGGCGCCAGGCGGCGCGAAACGAACCGGCGACAAAGGTGCGATCGTAGAACATCACCAACACCGGCGCGGTCGCGATGATCTCCTTGCTCATCACGCCGAGCAGACAGCTGAGGACAGAAGCCGGAAGCCAAAAGCGGGCGGCCAGAGTATTTCTGGCCTCTGTATTCTGACTTGCGCCCTCTGGATCTTCCGCGCCGCGGACGAAACAATAAATCGCGAGCAGGTAAAACAGTCCCATCAGCGACTCGGCGCGCTCGGAAAGGTAGGTCACGGCCTCGGTTTGGAGCGGATGCACGACCCAGATGACGGCCACCGCCAGCGCGAGCGGCAGCGCGGCGGCGCCAAAACGTTCTTTCAGTGCGGGGCCGCGCAAGGTTCTCCGCACCAGGCCGAACAAAACGAGGCCGGCCAGCGCGTGGATGAGCAGATTGACGGCGTGGTAGCCCCACACACGGGCGCCGCCCAGCGCGTAATTGAGGGCGAAGGTGAAATTGAGCAGGGGCCGGCCGCCGGTGGTGCCGGCGGGGGGCGGCCACCACGCGCTTCCGAGGTGCCTTATCGTCGGATTGTTCGTGATCGCCTCCGGATCGTCGAAAACCAGCGGCCCGGAAAAACTGTTGGCATAGGCCGCCCACGCGGCGAGCACGACGAGGACACCGGCCCCCACGACGGCCCGGCGCGAGGCCAGGACGCACCGTTCCGTCCGCGAATCCGCAATCGGTCCGATCGACGGCGGCGCCCCGGAATTTTTTCCCGCGGCTGGAGTCTTTGCTGCCATCAAAAAATTAGAACCTCAGGGCGGAGTTCCCCGCAACAGGTATTGCCGCCGCCGCGCTGAACCGGGTCGGCGCGGTCGTTTTTTGTTTTTCAGGCCGAGGCGCGAACCAGTTCGCGGTCGCGGCCCAGATCGATGGGCTCGTTCGACGCCATTTCCACCGCCGCCAGCAGCGGAATCACGCGGTTGTCGTCGGCCGCCTCGGCGGCAAATTGCAGCTCGCGACAGCAGCGCTGCAACCGGCCGGCGCCCAAAGTGTCAGCGCTGTTTTTGAGGTAGTGGGCGAGCGAGCGCAGCGTCAGCCAGTCGTGCGCCTGCGCCGCGCCGCGCAAACCGTCGACCACGCGCGGCGTCTCGCGGGCGTAGATTTCGAGGAGTCTTTCCCGCAGTTGCATCACGGTCGCCGCCGCCGCCGCCTCAGCTTTGCGGCCCAGCCGCCGCGCCACGGGCGCGGCCGAGATGGCTTCGGACAGAACGGCCAGCGCCATGGGCTTGACCAGAAAACAATTCATGCCGGCGGCGTGGGCCCGCGCCTCTTCTTCCGGACGGGCGTCGGCGCTCAGTCCGATGATCCAGGGCCGGCCGCGCGCGCCGCCGGCCTGGCGCAGCCGTTGCGCCGCGGCATGGCCGTTGAGCCACGGCATGGAGAGATCGAGCAGAATGACATCGAACGCGCGTTCGCGGGCCTCCTCGACCGCCGCCAGGCCGTCGCTGGCCTCGGTGACGTGCGCGCCGCGCCCGCGGAGAAAAGTGGCGAGCAGCTCGCGCACCAGGGTGTTGTCGTCGGCCACGAGCACGCGCAAGCCCGGCCAGACCGCTTTGGCCGGCTCAGCCGGAGACGCCGGGCTTGCCGCCGACTCCTCCGTCACGGCCAGACCCAGCGGCAGGCGGATGATGAAGCTCGAGCCGTGCTCGCCGTCGCTTTCCACGTGCACGCTTCCCCCCATCGCCTGACAGAGCCGGCCGGTGAGCGCGAGCCCCAGGCCGGTGCCCTGCTCGGCGGAATCGCGCTCCAGCCGGACGAAGGGCTGGAAGATGCGTTCCTGGTCCTCGGGCGCGATGCCGGGTCCGGTATCGATGACGGCAAACTCCAGCCAGACGCCGGCGCGGGCCCATTCCGGCACCGCCGCGGCCGTCTCCAGCGGCGGGCAGCGCTGCACCTTCAGCTCCACGCTGCCTTCGCGCGTGTATTTCGCGGCGTTGTTGAGCAGATTGAGCAGCACCTGCCGCAGGCGGGCACCGTCGGTGCGCACCAGCCCGGGCAGGCCGGGCTGGAGCGTGCGGGATAGCTTCAGGCCCTTGGCCTCCGCGCGCGGCCGCGCGGAATCCATGCATTCCTCGATCAGCGGATGCAGCTCGACCATCTCCGGATTGAGGCGGAAAGCGCCGGCCTGCAGCGCGCCGAGATCGACCAGATCGTTCGCCAGCCGCAGCATCAGCCCGCTTTGCCCCCGCAGGCTGGTGAGAAGATCCTGTTGATGCGAGTCGAGCGGCGTCATTTCCAGCAGATCGGTGTAGCCGAAGATGCCTTGCAGCGGGGCGCGCATTTCGTGGCTCACCTGGGCGAGGAACTCGCTCTTGGCGCGGTCGGCCGCGGCGGCGTGCTCGGCACGCTGCAGCGCCAGCTCGCGCTCAGCGCGGCGCATGCGATAGACCACGGCCAGCACCCACAATGCCACGCCGATGGCGGTCACCGCCATGGATTGCAGCCGCGCCGTGGCGAACGAGGTGGACCAGACCGTGGCCGGCACGGTCATGGTCAGCCAGCCGAAAGGCAGGCCGGTTTCGGTATCCACCACCGGCGCTACGCCTGAAAAATGAGCGCCCCATTGATCGCGGAAAGGCCCCTCTAAAAATACTTTTTTTAGCTTCAGGGCTTCTTCGTCGTCCGCGGTCGCGTTGCGATAGACAACTCTCCAGACGAGATTTTGCGGATCATCGTTGCTGGAAGCCGTGATTAAAACAACGATTTTCCCATCGCGAATGATGGAAAATAAAATATAAACCAGATCTGTATTAGCCGTGCGCAGCCGCTGTAGTTGCCGGTGCAACACGGCGAAAGACGGGCTCAACGCCCATTCGATTCTAACCCCCGTCGCTTGTTGGCCATTGGCCAACCGCGCCGTGCGCTCGCGACCCAACTGGAGTTTCGGGCCGAGCGCTTCGCGCAAGGCGTCCTGGTCGAGCAGCGCGGCGGCAGTGCGCGCGCGCAGGATGAGATTTTGCTCGAAACCATGCCGTGCCTGGCGGCCGTTGGCGATCGCCAAGGCCAGGCCGAGCGCCAGCCAGACGACGAGAATGGTGAAGCCGAGCCGCAGGTCGGCGTACCAGCGCTGGGCGGCGGATTCGGAGGCTTCGGGCGCAGCGCGCAGGCGCGGCGCCCACAGCGCCGCGCCGACCAGCACGGCGGCGAGGATATGTGAAACCGCGGCCGGCAGCTCAAACGGCGAGAAATCCACCCAGCGCCGGCCCTGGTCCAGGGCATAGGCCAGCGGCCCGAACGTGGCCACCACCGGCAGGAGCGAGACGATCAGCAGGCCGACCTTCATCCGCCGCAGGGCCGCCGGGGGCAGCCCGCTCAGCACGCGCACAGCCGCGGCCGCCCGGATGACGACCCAGGCGCCGCCCGCCGCGGCCAGCGCCACCGCCAGTCCGCCCGGCACCGGCGCATTCATCCGCACAATGCTGAAGGAAATGCCCGCCGCCACGGTCAGGATGCGCCACCAGTGCGGATGCTTCGGGAAAACCTGTTCCGCCAGCGGCCACCACAGCGCCGCGATGCCCACGGCCTGGGTCAGGCCCAGAAAAAAATCCCACCAAAAGTAGGGCGCATGGAAGTTGTTGGCATAAAGCGCCAGCTCGACCGCGGACTCGATCGCACCGGCGCCGGCCAGCCAGACAAGCCACCACTCGCGGCCTTCCCGCCGCGGCCCTCGTCCCCACGCGCCGACGGCAACTCCACTCCAGACCAGACAGGCGACAAACCATGCATAGTCCTGATGACTTGTCCAAGCGATGAGCCTTTGCACCCAGTCGTTCATCAAAAATTACTCAAAGGTTCGATCTGAGCTTAAGCCCCTAGATACCGATGGCAATACCACACACAAAGCAAGGGCTTGTATCGTTGAATCTTGAAGCTCTTTCCCTCTGTCCATCGTGTAGCACCCTCTGAAATTTTACGTTTTTTTGCGCCACACCGCCGGCGAAAATCGCTCCGATTTCAAAG
>DATJYF010000103.1:0-2280 GCA_035499715.1 Opitutaceae bacterium
CCGTCGTGCAGGTCGCGCGCGATGCGTTTGCGTTCCGCTTCGACGCGTTGCTGTTGCTGCAAGAGCTGGAGGCGCGCTTTCAGGCGCCGGTGCGACCAGTAGCGCACCGCCAGGGCCAGGGCCAGCCCGGCGGCCAGCAATCCGCCGAGTCTGGCCCACCACGTCTCCCACCACATCGGGATGACCTCAAACGCCACGGTTGCGCCTGTGGTGTTCCAGACCAGGTCACTGTTGCATGCGATGACCTTGAACTGATACCGGCCGGGCCGCAGCTCCGGATAGATGGCGAAACGCTGCGTGGTCGGCTCGCTCCACTCCGAATCGAGCCCTTCCAGACGGTAGCGGAACCGCACGTCCTCCGGCGCGAAAAAGGTCGGGGCGGTGAATTTGAATTCGATCCGTTTCGCGGACGAAGGGAAGCGGGCCGAGCCGGGTTCGAGTGCGCGGCTGTCAACGAGGAACCGTTCCAGGTACACGCGAGGGAGCCGGCGTTTGACCACTGGCTCGTCGGGATCGATCGTCACCAGCCCCTTGCGGGTCGTGAACCAGAGCCGTCCGGCCCGTGTTTTCCAGGCGGTGGGCTGATAGCTGCCGATGGCGGAAAGGCCCGAGATGCCATCCGGCTTGCCGTAGATGATCGGCGTGATCATCGACCGGTGCCCGGCGACGCATTCCAGCAGGTCGCTTTTTTCCACCCGGGACAGCCCGCGCGGAGTGCAAAACCAGAGGGTTCCGGCGTCATCCTCGAGCAGCTGGGAGATGGTATGGCCGACCAATCCCTGCGCCACGGTCAATTGATAAAAGCGGTTCTGGTGCCGCACCACCAAGCCATCAAACGTGCCGATCCAAAGATCTCCCGCGGCGTCGCCATAAATCGCGCGGATTTCCTTTTCCGGCATTCCGTCCCGCGCGCCGTATCTGGCGAAGCGGTCGTCCTTCCACTCAAAGAGCCCGCCTTCTCCGGTTCCCACCCACAAGTGCCCGCGGGCGTCCTCGCTGATGGCCAGCGCCCGCCCGCCGGGATATCCCGCCTCCGGGCCCACCGTCCTGCGCACAAAATTGCGGTAACATTCCAGTGGACCGGCTTCGCGCCCGACCCAGACCTCGCCGGTACGGCTGGCGTAGAAAACCCGGATGTTGCTGGAACTTTTCGTGTTCAGCCACAAGGGAGGCTGGTCATTGCCGGCGCGGGCGACGCAGATCCGCGGTCCCACGGCCAGCCAGACATTTCCCGCCGCGTCGCAGCAGGCCGGAACTGCCCCGCGCGGCCAGCCGTTTTCCGGCTGGAGCGTCTCGATGCTGGTGCCGTGAATTTTGCGGATGCCATGCCGGTTCACGTACCAGACATTGCCGGCGTTGTCTTCGCAGACCGAAGCACCGCCGTCGGTGATCCAATCCGCGCTCGGCGCGAGCAGGGCGCAACGCGCCGGGCGGAAACAGTCGAGCCCGCCGCCGAGCGTGGCCGCCCACAGGTTGTCTTCGTCGTCTTCGAACAGGCTGTTCACCAGCGGATGCGAGGGGCTCAAGGACAATGATCCTTGGGGCGTCCATCGCTTGATGCCTTGTCCGGTCACACTGATCCAGAGCGCACCCTGCGAGTCTTCCAAAATCGCGGTGAGTTCCGCCGGCGCGGTCCACGGCGGCCGATCCGTCACCACGGTGAGACCGTTCTGGTCAAGGCGGGCAAGTTGAGTGGCGGTGGCAACCCAGATTCCCCCGTGCCGCGCCGGGCCGATCAAGGCCGGCGTGGCCGCGGCCACCGCCGGCAGCGGGACAAGCCGGCCGGCCTGATAGCGTTCGATGCCCGCGCCGCGCGCGAGGAAGACCTCGCCCTGCGCATCCTTGGCAAGCGTCGGCGGCGGCGCCGACGGAAGTATCTTGGCCGGCGGCGGAAATCGCTCGAGCTGTCCGTGTGCCCAGCGCCAGGCCTCGCGGTTGGAGAACACGATCCAAAAAACGTCGTCGCCCTCCCGCAGCAGGCATCGGATGTTTTGACCGCGGCGAATATCCGCCGTCACCGGATGGAGCACGAGGTGGTCGCCGTCGACCAGACGGATGACGGCCGACGCGTTCGCCAGGAGAAGATTTTTTTGATTTTCCGCGATCAACGCCCGAAAGCCCGAGGATTTCTGTCCGGAAAAAGCCGGCAGGGCGGTGGGTGCAAATTGAACGCCATCGAAGCGGACCAGTCCGCCGTTGGTGGCAATCCAAAGATAGCCATCGGGCCGCTGGACCACGGAAAACACCGCGTTGTGCGTCAGTCCGTCGTCGGTTTCAAAA
>DATJYF010000104.1:0-8947 GCA_035499715.1 Opitutaceae bacterium
CTCCACCGTGGCGGCGAATACCTCGGTCGGCGGCATCGAGTTCGGCAGCGGCGCAACTTCAAGCTATAATATCACCGGCACGAAATCGATCACGCTGAGCAACGCAACCTACGCGGTGCCCGCGATCCAGCAGTTCAGCAATGTGAACCAGACGATTTCCACCACCGGTGGCATCGTCCTCGGCGCCAACACGGTCACGAATGAAACCGGCACCGGAAATCTCACGATCAGCGCCCCGATCTCCGGCGCCCACAACCTGATCAACGACGGCACGAGTACCGGCAAACTGATCCTTTCCGGCAACAACAGCTATACCAGCCTGATCAACAACGCCGGCGTCGTCCAGGCCGCGAGCACCACCGCCCTCGGTGGCGGCGCGACGACGATTTCGAATGGCGCAGGCCTGGAATTGACGGGCGGAATCAGCCCGACCAACGCCATGACCGTGGGCGGCACCGGCGTCTCCGGCGCCGGCGTGCTTCATAATGTGGGCGGTTCAAACACCCTGTCGGGCACAATCACGGAAGCTACGGACTCGACCATCGCTGCCGACAATGCAACGACGCTCAACCTGACCGGCAATCTCACCGGCACCAACACCAACACCACTTTCGTCGGCCCCGGCACCATTACCGCCTCCCAGATTTCGACCGGTACCGGCGGGGTCACGGTCGGCTCCGGCACCGTCACTTATAATGGCACCAACAGCTACACCGGCACGACCACGGTCAACGGCGGCACGCTCAACCTCAGCGGCACCGGCGTCACCGTGAACGGAAACCTCACGGTCAACTCCGGCGCGGTCGCGCAGACCGCTTCGAGCCAGATCAACACCGGCTCCACCGTCACGATGAACGGCGGCACCTACAATTTGAACGGCAACGCCCAGACTCTGACCGCGTTGAACGGATCCTCCGGCGCCACCGTGACCGTGGGAACCGGCGGCAATCTGACCCTCAGCGGCTCGGGAACCTCGACCTATGCGGGCGCCTTCTCCGGCGCCGGCACGATCACTCAATCTGGAACCGGCGAGCTGGCCCTGACCGGCTCCAGCGCCGGCTTCACCGGCAATGTCGCCCTCAGCCAGGGCATCGTGAACGTCTCGGGCAGCAACAACGTCCTCGGCACGGCGGCAGTCGCCGTCAGCGGCACGGGCAACTTTGAGGTTCAGGGCGGTCTCAATCTCGCCAATAACTTCACCCTTTCCACGTCAGGCGCCTCCTCCGGCAACGGCGCGATTGAAAATATTTCCGGCAATAACACGGTCTCCGGGACGGTGACCCTCGCTGGCAACTCCCGCCTCCAGTCCGACGCCGGCACGCTCACCCTTTCCAACACCGTCAGCCTCGGCAGCGGCGCCAACGGCTATACCCTCGATGTCGGCGGCAGCGGTAACACCACCATTTCCAGCATCATTCAAAATGGTGGCACGGCCGCAGGCAGTCTGACCAAGGACGGCACGGGCACGCTCACCCTTTCGCACGCCAACACCTTCACCGGCGCGACCAGCGTGACGGGCGGCACCCTCGCCGCCGGCGCGGCCAATGTCCTCACCACCACCAGCGGCGTCTCCGTCAGCAGCGGCGCGACGCTCAACCTGAACAATTTCAACCAGACGATCTCCAACCTCAACCTTAGCGGCGCGCTGAGTTACGGCGCCACCGGCGGAGAAACCCTCACCCTCAGCGGCACCAACACCCTCGCCGGCACCATGGCCGGCGCCACCGGCACCCTCGTCGTCGGCTCGGGCGCCACCCTCACCCTCGGCGCCAACTTCAGCGACCCCAACCTCACCATCGTCCTCGCCGGCGGCACGCTCAACCTCAACGGCACCACCGACACCTTCGGCAACCTCTCGATCACCGGCAACTCCGTCCTCGATTTCTCCAGCACGGCCAACTCCCTCCTCACGGTCAACAACGTCTCCTTCCAGAACACCAGCCTGCAGCTCTCCGTCACCAACTGGGCCAACGCCATGGATTATTTCTACAGCAACAACAATCCCGGCCCGCAGGGTTTCCCGCCCACCGATCAGATCGTCTTCACCGGCTTCACCGGCGCCAGCACCAAGTGGCTGTCCTACGACCACGAGATCACGCCCGTACCCGAGCCCTCCACTTACGGCGCCCTCTTCACCGCCCTCTCCCTCGGCCTCTTTGCGCTGCGCCGCAAAAAAATCTTCGTGCGGAAGTTCTGACCGGCGGAAGCCGGCGGGCGGTTCACCTCGCCGCCGTCTCGGCTTTGGCGCTCCGCTTCACCTCCCAGACCGTGAGCGCGTTCCGGCCTTCCGTCCGGCGCTGCGAACCGAACGGCAGGCTCGCCCCATAACCGATCAGCATGCATGAGCCGACCGCCACAAATCCCTGAAAAAACACATCCGTGGCCGTGTAGGTCTGCACCCACCAGGTGACGATGATGCTGGCCACCGCGCCGATGATCACGCCCGGCGCGTTCGCCCGGCGCGTCAGCAGGCCCAGCGCCACCACGCCGGGAAATCCTCCGCCGATGAGGGCGATGAGGCGGAGAAACTGGTCCCAGAGCGATGCCACCTTCAGGCCGGCAATGTACGCCGCCATGACCGTCGCGGCGGCGCCCGCCACAATCGTGGTCCAGCGCGCGATCTTCACGTACTCGCCATCCTTCAGACCGCGCCCCAGCGGCATGTACAAGTCCCGCACCACGATCGCCGCCGTCGAATTCATGGCGCTGCTCAGCGTCGCCATGGCCGCGGCGAACAGTCCGGCGATGACCAGCCCGACCAGCGCCGGCGGAATTTCATTCACGATGAAAAAGGGAAAGATCGTGTCGTTGGGCACGGTCCCGGCCAGACGGGCGGGATGAAACTGATAAAACGCATAGAGCGCGCTGCCGGTGAAAAAAAACAGCGTCGAACAGGGGATCGCCAGCAGCGCGCAGAAAATCACCCCTTTGCGCGCCGCTGACTCCGCCGGCGTGGCGAAGGCCCGCTGCATCAACGGCTGGTCCGCCAGCTGGGTGAACGCGGACGCGATGGTCATGCCCACAAACACGATCACCGTCGGGTGACTGACGCTGAGGCTCCAGTCGGCCATGCGGAATTTTCCGTGGCTCGCTCCGGTCTGCACGATCCCGGCCAGACCGCCGGGCACGCCGTGCCGGATGTAGAGCAAGGCCACGACCACGCCCAGAAACGTCACGATGAATTGCATGACGTCGGTCCAGATCACCGCGGCAAATCCCCCGATCATGGCATAGACGATCGTGACGCCACCCATGAGGAGAATGCTCAGATACACGTTGAGCCCCGTCACCGTCGAGATGGCGATCGCCGGCAGCAGCATGACCACGCTCATCCGGGCGAAAATTTTCAAGAGCAGCGTCAGCACCGCGCCGAGAATGCGGACGCTCCGGCCGAAGCGCTGATCCAGATATTCGAAGATCGTGGTGATGTTCAGGCGCCAGAGCAGGGAGACGAACACCAGGGCGACGATGAAGTTGGCCGCGATCCCGGCGATGGAAGAGCCGAAGGTCAGCCAGTCGCCCGCGTAGGTGGTGGCCGGAATGGCCATGAAGCTGATGCTGCTCGCGCCCGTGGTGTAAAAGCTGATGCCCGCCGCCCACCAGGACACGCGGTTGTTGGCGCGGAAATACGCGTCGGTCGTCTGACGGCTGCGCCCGCAGCACAGGCCGATCAGCAGGCTGCCCGCAAAATAAGCCGCAAGCACCAGATAGTCAGGTCCGGTCAGCGTGCGCGCGGCAAAGACGGCGACGGGAAAATAAAGGGGAAAATGGGGCGGATGCATCGGATTCACCTGCGCGATCCGGAGGAGGAGATTCGCAAGCTTGGTGTGGGGGTAGTCTTCGGCGCAATTTCGGCATCCTTGAAGGAGGCAAAAGACGCAAACTAGGCCGGCGCCGGCGGGCACGCGACACTTTTTTAGCCGATGCGGGGCGCGGTCCGGCCGGGAATCCACTCGCCGTCCAGCAGCATGATCTTCGGCTGCCTCGGCACGTAATATTCGTTGCGGTAAATCTGCCCCACCAGCAGATCGACCGCCGCCGCCCCGATGATTTTGCTTTTCTGATCGATGCCGGCGACTCCGGGATAGGCGCCGTCCAGCCCCAGATGGGCGAAGGCGACATCCGTCGGAATGCGGATCCGCCTTTCCTGCAGCCATCGGTAAACGTCCCAGCCAATGCTGACGATGACGTCGGGATTCCCGGCTTCGCGCCATTCGAACAATTTTTGCTTTTCCGAATTGTCCTGGAAGGTCAGGGGCGAAATCGGCTGCCCGCCGAAGACAAACTGTCCCGTCAACAAGCCCGCCATCCAGTAATGCTGGACGCGGATCATGTCCTGAGTGGTCATGGCCAGCCCGATCCGGCTGTAGCCAAGTGCGCGCAGCTCCTTGTAGAGCGTCAGCATGCCGTTGACGTGGTGATGCGCGGCACGGTGGAGCGGCATCTGCGTGAAGGAATAGCCCACCGCCACCACCGCCGTGCGATCCCAGTCAAGGGCGATGGTCTCATGCGGCACGGGCAGCGGCGCCAGAATCGATCCGCGAATCGAGCGCGTGTGCAGAATCTTGGCCCCCGCCTGCGCGTCGCGTCCCCTCGGCCCGAGCCAGAACGGTTCCAGCTTGAACCCGAGGACTTCGGCCTGGGCCTTCGCGCCTTCGAAGTTTTCCACGATGGTCCGGTGCCTCCGCCAGTGATCCGGTGTGTTTCCGCCGGTCAGGAAAGCCACCGTTTCGTTCGAGATGATCCGGCGGTTGCTGCGCACCTGCCGCATCAGGGCCGAGACCAGGGCATTCGGCCGGTAGCCGAGATCCTCCGCTGCCGCCTGCACGCGCTTGCGCGTCGCCGCCGAAATCCGGGGATGGCCGCGCAGCGCCAATGAAACCGTCGTGTGGCTCAAACCCAGACGCCGTGCAAGCTGCCGGATATTGGGGTGATAGATCTTGTTTTCCTTGGGCACGGCGGCCCCAGCACAAGCCAAGTTTACGTGGAAAGCAAGGCCTGCATTGCCCCGGATTTTCCTCTAGATTTAATTGCCGTGCTCCCTAAGCCGGATTCCTTCCCCTCAATGAAATCAATCTGTTTCGTCCGGTTCCCGGCGCGCGCGCGGCGATTCGTCTCGTCCGTCGGCCTCGCGGTGGGCCTGCTGGCCTGGCCCGCCGGCACGGGATATGCCGCGGCCGATTTCACCGTTAACATCGTCGCCATGGGCGCGCAGCCGGACGGTTCGACCGACAGCACCGCCGCCATTCAAAAAGCGATCGACGCCTGCCACGACCGCGGCGGCGGCAAAGTCATCATCCCGGCCGGCCGCTTCCTGACCGGCACCCTGCAGTTGCGCGACAATGTCACGCTGCATTTTCAAACGGCCGGCGTGCTCCTCGGCGCCCCGCAGTTGGACGCTTACCGCAATCTCGATCCCTTCAAGGAAGGCCTCGGCGTCGACGTCGGCTACGCGCTCATCGCCGCCATTGACGTGAAAAACATCGGTCTCGAGGGCGATGGCGTCATCGACGGCCAGGGCCGCATCCTCGCCAACGCCCAGATCCGCCGCGGCGACAAAAACTGGGGCCGGCGCCCGTTTTTGGTCCAGCTCGTGCGCTGCTCGGGCGTGACCCTCGAGGGTCTCCGCCTGCAAAACTCCGGCGCCTGGACGCTCCACATGTTCCAATGCCGCGACGTCACGGCGGACGACCTGCACATCAACAGCCACGGCCTGCCGCATAACGACGGCATCGACATCGATTCCTGCCAGAATGTCCAGGTGAAGGACTGCGACATCATGAGCGGCGACGACGCCCTCTGCTTCAAAACCACCAGCGTCGTCCCCTGCCGGAGCATCCAGGTCACCGGCTGCACCTTCGATACCGGGGAATCGGCGATCAAAATGGGCACGGAATCCCTCGCCAATTTCGAGGACATCCAAATTTCGAACTGCCGCGTGCTTCTCGCCCATGAAGGCGGGATCAAATTGTTCTCGGTCGACGGCGGCTGCGTGCAAAACGTGACCATCTCCGACATCGACATGTCGAACGCAACCATCCCGATCATGGTCCGGCTGGGCGCGCGCTTGAAAACCTTCCGGCCGGGCGACCCCAAGCAGGAGGTCGGCGCCATCCGCAACGTCACGCTCCGGAATATTACCGCCAAAAATTCCAGCCTCGTCGGCGTCCTCCTCACCGGCATCCCCGGCCATCCGATCGAGAATCTCACGCTGTCACACGTCACGATTGAGATGCCCGGCGGAGGCAGCTGGGAGGAAGGCCAGGAAAAGCTCGCCGAAAATGAATCGGCCTACCCGGAGATCTCGATGTTCGGCGACCGCATGCCCACGCCGGGGGTTTACGCGCGCCACGTGCGGGGGCTGACGGTCGACGATTTCACCCTCAACCTCGGTTACGCCGACCTCCGGCCGGCCCTGCTCTGCCTGGACGGCCAGGATGTCCGCTTCTCCTCCTGGAGGACCAACGGCAATCTCGAGGCTGACATTCCCATCCGGTTCGAATCCGTGCGACATGCGCTCGTCAGCGGCTTCAAGCTGCAGGACGACGCGGCCGCCTTCGTTTCCGTCAGCGGCAAAGACAGCGCGGCGATTCAGCTCGACAACAACAATCTGGAGGCCGGCACCCTGCCGGCTCAGCTCGACGACGATGTGAGCAAAACCGCCGTCGAGTCCGTCAAGGGCTGCGAGGCGACCTCGGACGCCAAACCGGCGAAGGCACCGCTTTAAATCAAATGCCGGTCGCCCGGCTTACGCCGCTTTGCCGGAAATGACATAAGCGCGCCAGCCGCCGAAGGCGGTGATGTCGCGCGCTCCCCCGACCGCGGCGGCTTCGCAGAGAAAACCTTTCACCGCCTCGCCGTTTTCCAGCGCAACCGTGCCGATGCAAAGCGGCGGCGGCACCGCGGCGACAAATCCGCCGAACGCCGCCACCGGCAGTTCCCACACTTCGACGGCGATCGCCGCGCCGCCCGCCGCCACCCGCACCAGCCCGGGTTTCGGCGGCGCACTGTGCGGCAGCGCATACAGCCGGTAATCCGGCGCGGTGCGGCCCGACCAGACCAGCCGCGCGCCGCGCTCGGTCAGCTGGTGGTTCAGCGGCAGACCGGACAGATGGGCACCGACAACCGCAAGGCGCACGGCATCGGCCGCCGCCGGAGCCTCCCTCCACGTCCCAGGCGGCAGCGGATGCGAGGTCGCGCCCAGCCGGCCTGCGACATCGGCATGCCAGCGCGCGCCCAGGGCAAGCAGGTCGGCCTCACGCCAGGCTGGCGCGATGAAGGTCACGCCCCAAGGCACGCCGTCGGCCCGGAATCCCGCCGGCACGGCCAGGGCGGACAAATCCAGCAGGTTGACGAAATTCGTGTAGGTGCCGAGCCGGATGTTGGTGTGCAGCGGATCAGCCGCGACCTCCGCCACGGTGTAAGGCCGCGGCGCGGTCGGCACCAGCAACGCGTCCATTTTTGCCCATTCGGCGGCGGTGCGGCGCAAGTAGCCGGCCAGCTTGTAGAATCCGTCGAACGCATCCGCCGCGCTCAGGTTCGCCGCGCCTTCGATGATCTTCCGTGTGACCGGAAGAAACGCACCGGCATGCCGGCGATGAAATTCGCGCAGGGCCGCCCAGCGTTCCGCCACCCATGGCCCGTGATATAGCAGCGCGGCGGTCTCGCGAAACGGCGCAAAATCGATCTCCACCAGCTGCGCCCCGAGCGCTTTTGCCCTCGCCAGGCTTTCCTGAAACGACCGGCGCGCCTCTTCATCGCCGAAAAAACTCAAGTCCCGCGGCGCCGGCACGCCGAGGCGCAGCGCGGATGGCCACGACCTGTTGACGGCGCGATGCCGTGAATAAGGATCGTCCGCATCGAATCCCTGCGCGATGCCCAGCACCTCCGCGGCGTCGGCACAGGTGAGTGCGAAAATCGACACACAGTCGAGCGACCGGCAGGCCGGGACCACACCGCGCGCACTCAGCGCGCCGCGCGTCGGCTTCAATCCGACGAGGTTGTTGAGACCGGCCGGCACCCGTCCCGAGCCCGCGGTATCGGTGCCGAGCGCGAATGAAACCAGCCCGGCCGCCGTCGCGACCGCCGAACCGCTGCTCGATCCGCCCGGAATCACCCCGGCCCGGAACGGATTGTGCGGCGTGCCGTAGGGCGAGCGCGTGCCGACGAGGCCGGTGGCGAATTGGTCGAGGTTGGTTTTGCCGATGGGAATCGCGCCCGCCTCGATCAGCCGCTGCACGACCGGCGCGGATGCCGCCGGGATGGAGGCAAACTCGCGGCAGGCGGCGGTCGTGGGCGCGCCGGCCAGATCGATGTTGTCCTTGATCGCGAATGGCACGCCGTAAAGCGGCTGCTCCGCCGGGCCGCGCGCCTCGACGCGGCGGGCATGAGCGCGCAGTTCCTCAAGCGAGAGACGATGAATCCACACCGCCGGATCGCCGTGCGCCTCGCACCGCCGCCAGATTTCCCCGACCAGCGCGGTCGGTGTCAGGCCGCCGCGCGCGTAGGCGGCGCGCAGCGCAGCAAGGTCGAGGGAAAAATCAACATTCATGCGGCTTCCAGCACGACGAGCGTTTCGCCGGCGCTGACCGGCCGGCCCTCGACGCAGCGCACGTCGCGCACCCGCCCGGCGCGCGAGGCAACGATGGTGATTTCCATTTTCATCGACTCGATGATGAGCAGCGCCTCACCTTCCTTCACCGTGGCGCCGGGTGCAACGTGGATTTTCCAGACATTGCCCGGGATGTGCGCCGGCACGGCGACGCAGCCGGGCGGCAGCGCGTCGGCCTTTTCCGGCGCCGCGGCGGCCTCGGTTTCGGCGGAGAAGTTGAGCTGGCCGGATTCCTCCCAACGGCGACGCTCGGCCTCGAAGGCGGCCTGTTGTTTCGCTTTGAACGCGGCGATGGAATCGCGGTTCTGGTCGAGAAAGGCATTGTAGTCGCGCAGG
>DATJYF010000105.1:0-8863 GCA_035499715.1 Opitutaceae bacterium
TGCCTTATGTGCCTTGGAGTTGGTCGCTGGCCGGGCCGTCGACTTCCACCACCAAAACCTGGATTGAGACGCGCAAAAACAACAACATCGTCGAGGCCACTGGCGGCCAGATCGGCCAGGAAATCGACTGGCAGCAATTGATCATCGGCCTGAGTTACCGCCACGACTACGCCTATTCCGACCAGCGCAATATCATCGGAGAAGTCATCGGCGGCAATCCCAACGTCGAAACCAAGCTTCATACCAACGCCGATACCTACCAGGTGGGCCTGACCTACAAGGTCACTCCCGACATCTCGGCCTATGTCGGACGCTTCGGGGCTTTTGTGCCGCCGTCCACGACCGTCAATGCCGGCGTCGTTCCTCCCAACCAGACCAGCATCGATTACGAGGCCGGCATCCACGTCGACGCGATGGACCACCGGCTCACGCTGACCGCCGACGTCTACACGGTTAAGCGCAAGAACGAATCCGTGACCGTGCTGGTGGATCCCAACCAGCCCAACGGTCCCACCACCACCACCTTTCTCGGCGAGACCAAGGCACAGGGTTTCGAATTCGAAACCGATTACTTTTTCACGCCGCAGATCCAGGCGACCGCCAGCTATGCGTACACGGACGCGCGCATTCTCAATGCCGGCCGCGACCTCAATGCCGTGGGCCGGCCGCCCCAGGGCACTCCCCGGCACAGCTTGGCCACCACCGTCCACTGGATGTCACCCATTCGCGGCCTGACCTTCGGGGCCAGTTTGCGCTACCTCAGCGACGCTCCGGTGGTGTCTCCCACCAGCGCGGGGGGGACGGCGGTCAATGGATTCATCATCAATGACAATGGTCAGCGCGAACTGCGTTCGCCCGCTTATGCCCTGGTTGATCTGTTCGCCAGCTACCGCTGGAGAACCGGTCATTTCACCCATGCAGTGCAGCTCGCCGCCAAGAACGTCTTCGACAAGCGCTACCTCATCATCAACAGCCGCAATCTCGGCGACGGGGTCAGCCTGTTCCTGACTTATTCCATCCAGCACTGAGTACTGGACGGTTTGCAATACAGGGGAAAAGCCGGTCGAAAGGCCGGCTTTTTTTGCGCCGCACAAAATCAAAGACACTACCCACTGCAAAACGCGCTTGACTCGCCGCCGGGCGTTTGAGTCTTTGACCGGCTCAGACCGTTTTTCCCGTCATGGCCAACACCAAATCTGCCATCAAAGCCGCCCGCAAGGCCCTCCGCTTCGCCGCGCGCAACCGTCGCGTCAAGACCCACCTCAAGACGCTGCAAAAGAAATTCGAGCATGCCGCCGCCGGAAGTGATGCCGCCGCCGCCAAGGCCGCGGGCATCGCCTATGCCTCGGCCATGGACAAGGCCGTGAAATCCGGCGTGATCCACCGCAATGCCGCCAACCACGCCAAGAGCCGCGTCGCCAAGCACGCCATGGCCAAGGCCTGAGTCCACCTTTCATCCGTCGTTACACCCCTGCCTCCGCCGGCCCGCGCCGCGGAGGCTTTTCTTTTTCCGGAAAATTTTCCGTGGCAAAAAACGGATTGAGTTGAGCCCGGCGCCGCCCCGGTGTTCATCCATCTCAACGTGGTCCCGCCGCCCGCCACCGTCCGCCGCCATTTTCTTTCCTGGGATCGGCCGCTGCTGCCGCAGGCGGTCGCATTTCTGGCCGGCGGCTGGACCGGAGCCGGCCCGCTCGATCTTTCCGACCGGCTCGTGGTCGTGCCCACGCAGCAATCGGGCCGGCGGCTGCGCGAGGCGCTGGCGGAATACGCCGCCGCGCGGGGCCAGGCCGCCTTTCCGCCGCGGGTGCTCACTCCCGAGGCGTTGATCGCCCGGAATCCAGGGCCGGCCGTCGCTCCGCGGCTCGATTCGCTGCTGGCGTGGGCTGACGTTTTTCGCGCCATCGACCTCGCTGGCTTCCGCGAGGTATTCCCGATCGATCCGCCCGCGCGCAATTTTACCTGGGCCTTCCGCCTCGCGCAGCAATTCGGCCGGTTGCAGGCCATGCTCGCCGAGGCCGGCCTTCGGCTGGAAGACGTGAACGCGAGGGTCGGCGGCGATTTTCCGGAAACAGCGCGCTGGCGCCGGCTCGGGGAACTGGAACGGCTTCAGGCGGAAAAACTGGCGGCCTTCGGTTTGCGCGACGCGCAGGCGGCCCGGATCGCCGCCGCGCAAAATCCGCCGCCGGCCGGTGTGGAAAAAATCGTCCTTCTGGCCACGCCCGATCCGCTGCCGCTTGCGCTTGTCGTGCTGGCGGAGCACGCGCGCACCGTGCCGCTGGAGATCGTTGTCTTCGCGCCGCCGGCCGAAGCCGGCGCCTTCGACGGCTGGGGGCGTCCGCTGCCGCCGGCCTGGGCGCAGCGCGAGCTGGCGCTGGCCGAATTTGAGCGCCGCGTGCACCTTTGCGCCGATCCGGCAGCCCAGGCGGAGCGCATGGCCGCGGCCGCGCGCGGCTATGGTGCGCCCGAGGGCCTGCTCGGGGTGGGCGTGGCCGACGGCGAGGTGCTGCCGCTGCTGGAAAATGCGCTCAATCGCGCCGGCCTCGCCGCCTACAATCCCGCCGGCCGCACCCGCCGCAACGATGCGCTCTACCATCTGCTCGCGGCGCTGGCCGCGCTCGCCCGCGAGCCCGCGTTTGACGCCGTCGCGGCGCTGGCCCGCTGCCCGGATGTGCTGGCGTTCCTCCAGTCTCGGCTTGGCCGCGATTTTTCCATCGCGCGCTGGCTGCAGGGCCTCGACGAATTGCATGCGCGCCATTTGCCGGCCGATCTGACGGCGGCGCGGGCGCACGCGGCGGATTTGCGGAAACATCCCGAAATGGAGCCCGCCCTGGCCGCGATCGACGAACTGCGCTCCCTGCTCGCAAACGGTGCCTTCGCCACGAGCGTGCCGGCCGCCCTGGCCGCGATTTTCGGATGGCGGCGGCTCGATCTCGCGCGCGAAAGCGACGCGCGCCTGGAGGATTCGGCCACGGCCTGGATGGAAATCGTGCGCGAGTGCGCGGCGGCGGCTGGGCATTTTCCCGGGGTTGCCGCCGCCGAATGGTGGGAGGTGGCGCTGCGACTGTTCGGCGAGAGCGCCCGCACGGAAGACAAGCCCGCGGGCGCGCTCGAACTCCTGGGCATGCTCGAGCTGTTGTTCGAGGATGCGCCGCATCTGGCCGTGGCCGGACTCAACGACGGCCGCGTGCCGGACGCGGTCGCGGGCGATCCGTTCCTGCCCGAGTCGCTGCGCGAAAAGCTCGGGCTCAAGACGAACGCCGCGCGTTTCGCGCGCGACGCCTACGTGCTGCAGGCGCTCGCGGCGTGCCGCGCGCAGACGGGGCGGATCGATTTGCTTTTCGGGAAAACGTCCCTCGCCGGCGAACCGCTCCGGCCCTCGCGGCTGCTGCTGCGCTGCGCCGACGCGGAACTGCCGGGGCGCGTGGCGTTCCTCTTTCGCGCGCTGGAGCAGACGCAGCCGAATCCGCCGTGGGCGCGTGCCTGGAGGCTCAAGCCGCGCCATGCCGCCGCTCCCGCCCAAGTCGCGGTCACGGCGTTGCGCGACTGGCTGAACTGCCCCTTCCGGCATTACCTGCGCCATGTCCTCGGCCTGCGGCCGGTCGATCCGGAGAAGCGCGAACTGGACGCCCTCGATTTCGGCGCGCTTTGCCACTCGGCGCTGGAGGCAATGGGCCGCGAGACCGGCTTGCGCGACTGCACCGATGCCGCGGTGCTGCACCGGTTTTTACTGGCCGAACTGGAGCGCCACAGCCGGCGGCGTTACGGCGAATCGCTTTCGCTGCCGCTCATGATCCAGTTTGAATCGGCACGCCAGCGGCTGGCGAAGGCCGCCGAGGTGCAGGCGCGCGAGCGCGCGGCCGGATGGGTGATCGAGCGGGTGGAAAAAGTCTTCGCGCTCGAGATCGGCGGCCTGGCCGTGCACGGGAAAATCGACCGGATCGACCGCCACGCGGAGACCGGCGCCGTGCGCGTGCTCGATTACAAAACCTCCGATCAGCCGGCCGCGCCGCGCGACACGCACCTCCGCGCGCCGCGCCGCGACGAGGCACCGCCGGCCTGGGCGACCGCCGGGTGCGACGGCAGGCCACGGGTATGGGCCGACCTGCAGCTGCCGGTTTATTTGCAGGCGCTTGCCGCGGAATTTTCCGGACCGGTGGCCTGCGGTTATTTCAACCTGCCGAAGGCGACGGGTGGAACCGGGCTCGCGCTGTGGGCGGATTACACGCCGGAATTGCATGCGTCCGCGTTGCGCTGCGCCGAAGGCGTGTGCGCGGCGATCCGTGCCGGAGAATTCTGGCCGCCGAACGAACACGTGCCGGCCGAGAGGGATGATTTCGCCTCCCTCTTCCATCACGGCGCGGCGGCCAGCGTGGCTTGGGAGGAGGCCGGGACATGAGCGCGCCGCGCCACGTGATGATCCTGGCCTCGGCCGGCTCGGGGAAAACCTACGCGCTGACCAACCGCTTTGTGGCGTTGCTGGCGCGCGGCGCGCCGCCCGAGCGGATCGTGGCGCTCACTTTCACGCGCAAGGCGGCGGGCGAGTTTTTCGACGAGATCCTGAACAAGCTCGCGGGCGCGGCGCGCGACGCCGGAGCGGCCCGCCGCCTCGCCGGCGAGATCGACGAGCCGCGGCTCGGACCGGCGGATTTCCTGAAAATGCTGCGCGCCGTGACCGACGCCATGCCCCGGCTGCGGCTCGGCACGCTCGACAGCTTTTTCGCGCGCATCGCGCGGGCCTTTCCGCTCGAGCTCGGGCTGGCGGGCGAGTTTGAGATTCTGGAGGAGCGCTCGGCGCGCCTCGAGCGCCGGCGCGTCCTGCGACGGATGTTCGCGCATGCCGGGGAGGCGGATGCGGCGCGGCGGGAGTTCATCGAGGCCTTCAAGCGGGCGACGTTCGGAGCGGAGGAGAAGCGGCTGGGCGCGCGACTCGACGCTTTTCTCGACGAGCACCAGGATATTTATCTGGATGCGCCGGACGGAGAGCTGTGGGGGCAGCCCGCGCGCATCTGGCCCGGCGGCAATCCGTGGCTCGCGTCCGTCGGCCGGCCCGACGAGGCGGTGAAGAGCCTGCGCGACTCGCTGGCGCGCCGCGGCCTGCCGGAGCGGCAGCAGGCACGCTGGGACGATTTTTTTGCGGCCCTGCCGGAAGCGGCGCCCGGCGTGCTGCCGGACGAGGTTGGCTACATCTTGAAGAATGCGCTCGCGGTCTGGCCCGAACTCGCGGCGGCCCGGGCGGAGATGGTCGTCGAGCGCCGGAAGCTGGCGCTGGCGCCGGAGGAAAGCCGCGCGCTTGCGGGCATCGTCGCCCACTTGATCGGCAGCGAGCTGGCGCGCCGGCTCGAGACGACGCGGGGCATCTTTGCCGTCCTGCGCGGCTATGAGTCGTTTTACCACGATGCAGTGCGCCGGGCGGGCCGGCTCACCTTCGCCGACGTGCAGCGCCTGCTCGCGCCGGGCGGGGCGGCGCCGCGGCTGACGCGCGACGAGACGGCCGCGGACCGGCTGTTCATCGACTACCGGCTCGATGCGGAAATCGACCACTGGCTGCTCGACGAATTTCAGGACACCAGCTTCGGCCAGTGGAGCGTGCTGCGGAACCTGGTCGACGAGGCGGTGCAGGATCCGTCGGGCGGGCGCACGTTTTTCTGCGTGGGCGACGTCAAACAGGCCATCTTCACGTGGCGCGAAGGCGATCCGCGGCTGTTTCGGGAGATTTTCAACCACTACAATGCCGCCGCGCCCGGCGTCATCGCCGAGCGGCATCTGGTGAAATCATGGCGCTCGGGGCCGGCGCTGATCGAGATGATCAACGCGGTCTTCGGCGCGGGCGGGACGCTGGCCGCGCTCTTTCCCGGGCCGGCAAGCGGGGCGTGGAATCGCGAATGGCGCGACCATGTCTCGGCCGTGCCGGACCGCGTGGGGCAGGCCGCGCTGTTGCACGCGGCGGACGAGCCGGCGCGCTGGGCGCTGGCTTTGAAACTGATCCAGGAAATCCGTCCGTTGGAACGCGGGCTCACCTGCGCCCTGCTCGTGCAGAAGAACGAGACTGCCGCCGGGCTGGCCGATTTTTTGCGGCGCGAGGGTGGATTGCCGGCGGTGGCCGCATCGGACCTGCACGTGTGCATCGACAATCCGCTCGGCGCCGCGCTGCTCGCATTGGTGCACGCCGCGGCCCATCCGGGCGACACGCTGGCCTGGGAACACCTGCGCATGACGCCGCTCGGCGCGCTGCTGGCCGGGGAAAAGCTCGATGCTCCCGGTGCGCTGGCCGGGCGCGTGCTCGGGCAGATCCACGCGGAGGGATTCGAGCGCACCGTGGAGACCTGGCTGCAAAAACTTGAGCCTCAGCTCCGGCCGGACGATGCCTTCAGCCGCCAGCGGGCGCGGCAGTTTGCGGCGGCGGCCGGCTTGTTCGACGAGACGGGCAGCCGCGACGTCGCCGAGTTCGTGCAGTTCATGGAAGGGCATGTGATGCGCGATGCCGAGGGAGCCGCGGTCATCCGCGTGATGACCATCCACAAGTCAAAGGGGCTGGGCTTCGACGTGGTGCTGCTGCCCGATCTCGAAGGCCGGAAGCTCGATCAGCGCCGCGACGGCCTCGCCGTCCACAAGGCACCCGACCGCTCGGTCGAATGGGTGCTCGATCTGCCGGGAGAAATTTTCCGGGAGCAGGACCCGGTGCTCTCATCCCACGTGCGCGCGGCCGGGGCGGAGGCGTGTTACGAAAAACTTTCCCTGCTCTATGTGGCGATGACGCGCGCGAAACGCGCGATGTATGCGATCACAGAGCCAGTGGGCGCGTCGAAGTCGCGCAATTTTCCGCGGATCCTGGCCGATGCGCTCGGCCGCGGACCCACCGCGGTGCGGGTGGGCACGCTTGCGCTGGACGGGTGCTGGAGCCGCGGCGATGCAGACTGGCAGGTGAGGCTGGCCGCGCCCGGCAAGACGGAAAAGGCGGAAGAGGAGATGGCGCTGCTCGACCGGACAGTTTCCCGGCGGGCGCTACGCCGGCCGGCGCGGCGGCCCTCGGCGGAGAAGGCGGGCGAAATCGGCGCGGCGCAGATTTTCGCCCTCGAAGGGACGGCGGCGGCGGATTTTGGCACAGAGGTGCACAAGCTGCTGGCCGAAGTGGAGTGGGCGGGCGCGACCGAGGCGGAAAAATTTGCGGAAGCCTGGGGCGGCCGCGGCGCGGCGGCCGCGGAGGCGCTGGCCTGCCTGCGGGCGCCCGAGCTGGCGGAAGTCTGGAGCCGCTCCCCGCGGGCGGCGGGCGCGGAAGTGTGGCGCGAAAGGACTTTCGAAGTGGTGCGGGACGGGGCATGGGTCACGGGAATTTTCGATCGTGTTGTCATCGAGCGCGACGAGTCGGCGGGCGTGGTGCGCGCGGTGGTGTTCGATTTCAAGACCGACCGGGTTGCAGACGGCGCGGAGATCGCGGCCGCGGTGGCGCGGCACGGGGCGCAACTGAATCTTTACCGACGCGTGGCGGCCATGCTGGCGGGGGTGGAGGCGGCGTCGGTCGCATGCCAACTGGTGTTCACCCGCCTGCGCCGCCTCGTGCCGGTGCCGTTGGGGTAAATTCTGGCTTTACAGCGCGGCGCGCGGGCCGCACGGTGCGCCTCACCAATTTCTCTCATTCCATCATGGGTAACCTGAAAAAGAAACGCCGTTTGAAGATGAACAAGCACAAGCGTCGAAAACGCTTGAAGTCGAATCGGCACAAGAAACGCACGTGGCAGAAATAGCGGCCGGCCGGGGCCCCATGCCGGGGTCCGCCGCCCTTCGCGCATCGCCGGCGGGCTTGTCGGCCCGGCCGGCGGCAAGGTTTCATGGCGGCAGCAGGCGCAAGTCGATGGCCTTTAAGAAAAGGTAAACTACAGCCAGCGAGCGGGTAGAGTGCGGTTTAGTCTTGTCATGAGGGCAACGATTAACGAGTTTCTCCCTCTCATTCCAATCCGCAGAGAGGCTTGCCGAGAAAGCCCGCTTCAAGCGCGGCTGCAACGAGCGGCCAGGAGACATCTATTATTTTACGTTAAATCGCATGCTTTTTTCCGCCAAAGGCAAAGGCTTCTTCGTCGAGCAAAACGACCATGCGACGTTGCTTGCGCGTACGTCGGCGTTGTCCGGTGAAATGGTGGTCGAAGCGGTGGCGGAATGTCCCCCGGGCGACAGCGCGGCGCTGACCGAAGCCGTGCGGGGGCTGCAACAGAAAAAAAGCGGCAGTGGATATGCGCATGCGACCTGCGGGATCTATCCGCTCAAGCGATTGGTCCGGCGTGTATCGCTCGATGTAAAGCGGACCAAAGAGGCGGGCTATCTCAACGAGGTGGTGTCGTCGCAATTTCGAATCGAACCGGACCAATACATGCTGGCTGTGCTTAACGCCGCTGATGGCACGGAATACGATGCGGGCAAAGCGGTGCAGAAGGAAGTCATCATCTGCGGGCTGCCCTCCGATGAGATCACCACCCGGCAGGACGCCTTGCTGGCGGCGGGAATTTATCCGGCGCGGCTGGAGCTCGGCACGGTGGCGGTGCTCGGCGGACTGGTTGATTGTTTGGCCTTCGCGAAATCGAAAACGCCGACGCTTGTCCTTGAATTGGGCGCTGAAACCACGCATTCGTTCATTGTCACCAGCGACGGGGTGGATGCGGCGCGACCCATCCCGCAAGGACTGGAGGCGATGATCCCCGTGGTGCAGAAGGAACTGGGACTGAAGGATGAGGAATCGGCGAGAAAACTTTTCTATTCGAATACCTTCGATTTCACCGGCATGGGGGCGACGCTCATCAAAAAGCTGGTGAAGGAGCTGCAATCATCCATCGGTTTTTATGAAGTGCAGACCGGCCAGTCGATCGGCCAGGTA
>DATJYF010000106.1:0-5154 GCA_035499715.1 Opitutaceae bacterium
ACGCCCTCAAACGCTCGACCAAGTACGGCAATTTCGGCGAAGAAGTGGTCAGGATCTTGAGCGATCCGGTCTTTCAGGTGAGCCTCGCGGTTGCCGTCGGCCTCTATCTTGCGCTCTGGCTCGTGCCCGAGCCGGTTGTGAGCAAACTCGCCGCGGCCCTCACCACCATCGCCATTTTGAGCGTCGGCGCCTTTTCGATTTCGACGATCGTCAATCTGGCGCGTGCCTGGGGCGACCTCGACACCGAGGCGGGCAACGCCACGACCGACGACGAGATTGAGGCGGCCGCAAAAAAATTCGGCCAGCGGATCACGGCGGTCGAGGCAAACCTGCTGGTCTTTCTTGCGTCGCTGCTCATCGGTGGGAGGCTGCCCGGCCCCAAGGGCCTGCCGCCGGCCGAGGAGGCGCTTGCCGGCGCCAACCGCGCCCTGGCCGGCACCCGGCCGGGCGGCAACGTGATCGAGGGACCGTGGGGCCGCGCCCGCGCAATATCCGAACCCGGCGATCTCGCGCCCCCCGCCACCAACGGCAACACCGCGCTCAAAATCGAGCGTGCGCCGGTGCCGGAAATTGATCCGGCGAAACTGCCCCAGCCGAAGCCGGCCAACGACAACGCCCTGCCCCAGCCGGCGCCGAAGCAGTCCCCGGCGCCGGGCACACAGCCCACGCCGGTGGTTCCCGTGGTTCCGAGCCCCGACCCGGATAAAGATAAGAAAAAAAAGCCCCCCTTTGTGCTTTTTCTTCCGCAGCAGAAGGCGCCTTATCTCCAACTCTACCGCAACTGGCTGGGCACGCTCCAGTCGGATCCCAATTACGATCGCGGCAATCCGCATCAGGACACGATCTGGAACAACGCGCTCCGGATCGGCGGGGCCGACGCCATTCCCGCGGAAGTTTACGAGCGCGGCCACAAATTGGGCTTCACTGGTGAAGAGGGCGAACGGCGCATCCGCATTCCGGATTGGTCGCGCACCAAAAGCGTGCCGATGGAAGTCGACCATATCATCGAGCTCCAGGTGACGCCCAATTCCAAGCGCGACTATTTCAATTCGATGGCCAATTTCGAGCTGCTCGATCGCCCATCCAACGGAACCGCCGGGCCTCTCTTGCAGGGCAACATCGCCCGCGAACGGGCCAAGCAGGAGGCCGCCGATCCCAGTCTGGTCGGCAAGGTCATCCCATTCGACGATGTGCAGATGGACGGTGGAACGCCGGGAGAACGCTGGAACGTCAATGAAATCAAGGGCGGAGAGCAGCTCGACGCCTACGAACGTGCCCAGCAAAAGTAAGCTTCAGGCAATTCTCCGACGGGACGATTGCAGTCTGCCGATCGAATCGCCGGCTCCGAATCTTACCCCACCCGCCAGTCTTCCGCTGTGAGCGTGTGCAAAAAATCGGCGAAGGGCCGGTAGGCATCCTGCGTCACCTGACCGCCGACATTCTCGATCCGGTTCGAAGCCGTCCGGCGTTTGCCCAGTTCGGCATCGGCCGCCGGCTGGCCTTTGGCCCGCTTCAAATCGTTGTAGTCGTCGGCTGACATCACGTATTCGTCGGCCAGCCCGATCATGTGCCCGAATTCGTGCGCAGAGGTGGTCTGGGTGTATTTGCCACCAGCGCCGGTGCCCTGGCTCGGCGTGATGCCCTTGTCGAAGTAATGCTGGTACGGCGGCGACTGGATCGCATTGCCCTGCCCGCTGGTGAAAGTCCGGTCCTTGAATGACGACGTGTCGATCGTCTGGGGCGTGTTGGCGCTGGGATCGAGATGAACGCTGGGCGCGTCCACCCGGTCACGGTAGCTGAAATCGTTGTGGACGTTCATCGTCCAGCGCTGGTTGTGCAGCTGATCCTTGTCGTTCATCAGCCAGTTCAGGTACTCGTTTTCATTTTCCATGTCGGGCGCACGGATGTGATCGAAATCGAGCAGGACCCTCGCCGCCGTCGAGGTGGCGGTTCCGTTTTCGTATTTCTTCAGCGGAAATTTGCTTTCCCAGGCGGCCTTGACCACGCGGACGAAATCATCGATGTAGGCGGCCCGGCGCGCCTCCGCCCAGGCGGCCGGAAAACGCCAGCGCAGATGAAAGCTGCAGGTGAAATCGCCGGTGGTCGGCTCGTAGCTGAGACTGATGTAGGCTTGATTCATCCGCGTGCTGGTCTTGCGCTGCTCGGTGCCGGTCCATTCGTACTGTGCCACCGAGGGCAGATCCGTGGTGACCGGCCGGCGCTGCAGCGCCGCAGCCGATCTTGAGGGAGATCGGTTCACGGCCCGTGCGCCGGACAAAACCCGATCGGCCGCGCGGTCGGCCGCGCTTTCAGCGCTGTCCTGGGCCGGCGCCACCTGCAGCGAACCGCCTGCCTGGCGGCCGCCCTGCTGCACCACGTGCGCCAGTTCGTGGGCGAGCAGCTGTTTGTTTTCCGCACCGCCCCGGCCTGAGCCAAAGACAATGTTTGAACCGACCGTGTAAGCCTGGGCGCTGACGGCCGCGGCCGATTCGGCCGCCTTCGCATCCGTGTGCACCCGCACCCGGCTGAAATCATAGCCGAAACGCGGTTCCATGAAGGCGCGCGTGGTGGACTCGAGCGGCTGGCCGGATGAGCGCAGAACGTCGTGGACGATGGACGGAGCTTCCGGGGTGAGGACACCCCGCCCACAATTGCTGCCGGCCAACGAGGCCTTCGGCTTGGTCATCAGACTAGGCGCATGCATGATTATAATCTGAATTCTCTTATGACGGTTGTGATTCGATCTTGGAACTTTGCGCCCAAAAGGCCAACGGATCGGTTTTTGCTATTGTAATTTGACCGTGGTGGTTCGGGCACCGAAGGCCGCTTCGATGGGACTTATGTCATCCAGCTCATATGCACCCCACACGCCCCACTTGCGTTGCTCGGGCGTATCGAGCGTGGGAACGGTATTTGACTTAAATGAAGGCACTATGCCCAGCTGTTTCATCCCCCCATAGGCATACGTTCCCGCCGCGACAGCCACCCGCGGAAAACCCATCCGCACAAGGAGACGGGCAAAAAGATAGTGATCCGCTGCGGCCAAATTCGGGTCGTAAGGAAATGCGTCCCTTTGTTGTTCGATGTCCTCCAACGCATCCAATACGCTGTCATCATGCTTATGAAGCGCATGGCCAATTAGGTTCCATACCGTCGTATCGTCGACTTTGGTTTGCATCCACGCCGGAAGCCCGCCCCTCATGTGAATATCAGGAATCTTTCCGGGATCGGTGATCGCATCCCATGAGTCCTTAGGCTGCGGCTCGGCCGATGCCGCCGGCGGCTGAGTTGATAACGAAGGCGGACTCAAACTGGGCGGCGTCAGGCTAAACAGCGGTTTTTGCCGATGGCTCCATTCTGCCACCTGCGTGTCCAGAAGGAACGAGCTTTTGACATAGCCCATGAACATCTCGGTTTCGCCTTCCAGTTGGGCCCAGACCAGCGTTTTTTCTCCGATGACACGTGTGGTCGCAAATACTGGCGATCCCGGGCGGAGTTTTCGCAGTGGAACGGTGGAATTCTGGGCCCAAAACAGAACGAAGTCCTGATCGTCCGCCGAATCGGTCAAGCGCATTTCCTTGAGGCCGGAAAGTCTTCTCACTTCCGACACCTGCTTGTGGAAATCCGGACCCAGCGTGCCTAAATTGTTTGGGTCGATCGTCGATGCATCTGGAGCAGACGACGATTTCGGCTGCCGTTGCAACGCTTGCTCGCCGCCGCTGGATGGCCGGAAGACACATGTCCGTTCATGACTGTGGGCGGCGTGACCCCCGGCCAAAACGTGACCGGCCGCGCGGTCGGCCGCGCCTTCGACGCTGTCGTTGGCTGGCGCCACCTGCAGCGAGCCGCCGGCGTGGCGTCCGCCTTGCTGCACGACATGCGCCAGTTCGTGGGCGAGGAGTTGTTTGTTTTCCGCGCCGCCCCGGCCTGAGCCAAAGACAATGTTTGAACCGACCGTATAAGCCTGGGCACTGACCGCCGCGGCCGATTCGGCCGCTTTCGCATCCGTGTGCACCCGTACCCGGCTGAAATCATAACCGAAGCGCGGCTCCATGAAAGCGCGCGTGGCGGAATCGAGCGGCTGGCCGGGAGAACGCAAAACATCATGGACGATGGGCGGTGCGATGGAGGAATTTCGCGTGCGAGCCGACGTCGGATCACTTTTGCGGTGCAACAGACCGCCGCGCCCGGGCTGAAAAGACATCGCTGGACTCCGCGAAATTTTCGTTAGGCTGGACTGGCAGGCGGGCATGGTTTGGCCATCGTTTATCGATGTTCGCGGGATGCCTGGTTCACGGCGGAGGGAACGCGGGTACGACGACGTTTGTGGCCGGATCGCTGAATTCTTTGCTGAACGCGCCGCTCGCGTCCTTCGAAAGCGTCGCCTTGCCGGTCTTGTCACACTTCGCTTCCACTCGCACAACCTTAAATAATTTCGGCGCCGCCTGGCCGAGCGTATATAGCCAGGGGATGTCCCAAGTGTAACCGCCGTCGTAAGGATCCTCATAGGTTCCGAGATCGTCATTTTCGCGTTTTTGCCTTTCGGCCAAGGGCGCTTGCAGCCACTCTTTCTGCCAGTTGCTTGTGCCGCTGGTGATCATATCGGCGCCTTTCACCTTCGTGCCAAGGGCCGGTGAAACAACAAGCGGCCTCGCCCTGCACTTATTGTGACCTTCATACTTTCCCTCGCCAAATCCATTACAATGGTGCAGGCCATCGGCAAACTTCCACCATCCCCAGGCTTTCACGGCGGCATCCCCCTCCTTCACCTGGAGCGCGGTGAAGGAGACGTCATCCGGCAATATCAAAATATGGGCGAAGAACCCGACGGTCACTTTGTTGGGGTGTTCTTTCAGGGTTTCTCCTTTCTTTTCCATCTTTACGTCAGTCGGCTCTTTCACGTGGACCGTGATGTCGGCCATCGTACAATTTTGCGCCTGTGTCAGGACCTTCAAGTGCACAGGGCTCCCGATGTCGGGAGCAGTCCACGTAGCGGTGCCGTTCGGTTTCTCCGGCTGCGCCAGACTTCCTCCGGTTGCAATCCAGTTCAGCCCGCCGAAGAATTCGGGCGATGGATTTTGACTGGGATGCGGTCCAGCGACGGAATGATAGGACAGATCGACGACTTCGCCGAGGCCGACGTTAAACTCCCCG
>DATJYF010000107.1:0-18301 GCA_035499715.1 Opitutaceae bacterium
GCTGACGATTTCCTTCAAGGCCTGATAACGTTCCCCCGGGTCGGAGATCTGATCCAGGATTTCCTTCAGACTCTTGAGATTCAGGCTGAAATTTTCGGCGGTGTTGGCAATGCGCTGCGCCAGCCACACAATCTGGCCGTAGAGCGTCGGGGGCTTGTCGCCTTTTCCAAGCGCTTCGATTTCAGATCGGAGCTTGGCGGGATTGCCGAACTGCCCGCAAAGCGTGTTGAGCTTCTTGATCGCCTCGACACAGTTCGTGACGGTTTCCTTGCTCTCAAATGAACCGTAGGTTTCCTCGAAACTGTTGACCGCAATGGGCAGCGCCAGGGCCTGGGTGGTGACCAGTTGGAGCTGAATAAATTCATGGGAGAAGAGAGCGAATTTGAAGCCGGTTTTCTGGTCGTTGGCGAGCAAGCGGGCGGCCTTTTCGGGCGGGCCCAGCAACTGGCCGGTGGAAAACGAAATCACGTCGGCCAGGCGACGCTCCGTGGGAACAATGATGCCATCCGCTGGTTCAAAAGAGAGTTCGAGACTCAGCATGGGAATACGGGATAAGCGAACGTTGAGGCGGTCCTTTTTGCCGGACCGCGCGAGGCGAAGAAGCTTTGCCATAAGCCGTATTACTGCCGTGAGTCAATAAGTCTAATAACCGAAGCGCTCCGCACCGCCGGCCTGTTCGCCCCTGTTTTTCTTCCTGAATTTTTACGGCGAACCTTGAACCGAAAACCGGGAATTTTGAACGTCCTGCAAGGTTCCTTCGTGCAGGAAAAGTTGGCGGCCGGTTTTCTGCGCGTAGGCGGCGTTGTGGGTGACGAGCACGAGCGCGGTCTTCGTCTCCGCACAAAGGCTGAGCAGAAGCTCGATCACCGCGTCGCCCGTGTGCTCGTCGAGGTTGCCGGTCGGCTCGTCGGCGAGCAGCAGCTCCGGCCGGTTCATCAGGGCGCGGGCCACGGCTACGCGCTGGCGCTCGCCGCCGGACAGCTGAGCCGGCAGATGACGCGCGCGTTCCGCCAGGCCGACGCGCGCGAGCAATTGCGCGGCGCGGGCGCGCGCCGCCGCGTCGGGCCGGCCGAGGATGCGCGCCGCGAGCAGCACGTTGCCCAGCGCGTCGAGCTCGGGCACAAGATAAAAGGCTTGGAAGACCATGCCGAGAAACCGCGCGCGCCGGGCGGCGGTGAGCACATTTTCGCCGTGCCATGAAATTTCGCCCGCATCCGGCGCGTCGAGACCGGCCAGCAGGTTCAGCAGGGTGGATTTGCCCGAGCCGGACTCGCCGCGGATGCTCACGCTCTCGCCCGGCGCGAGCGCAAGCTCGACGCCGCGCAGCACCTCGATGCGGCGGTCGCCACTCGGGTAGGTTTTGCGCAGGGCGCGGGCGGTGAGCAGCGCGTCACTCACTGCGAAGGGCCTCCACCGGTTTGAGCCGCGCGGCCCGCCAGGCAGGCAGCAGGCCGGCCAGCGTCGAAATGACGATCGTCAGCACGATGATCCGGGTGATGTCGCCCGGCGCGACGTGCGACGGCAACTCGCTGAAATTGTAGAACCGCCGCAACACGTCCTGCCGCTGGGTGACGCGCGCGACCCAGAGCACGACGTCGTTGCGAAAGGCGAGCGCGACAAAGCCCAGCGCCAGGCCGCACAGCGTGCCGAGCGCGCCGATGAACAAGCCCTGCGCGCAGAAGCACGCCGCCACCTGCCGCGGCCCGGCGCCCAGCGCGCCGAGCAGGCCGATCTCGCGCGTCTTGCGCACGACCGAGATGAGCAGCGAGCTCGTCACGGAAAACGCCGCGACGATGACGATGAAAAGCAGAAGAAAAAAGATCATGTTTTTCTCCAGCTGCAGCACCCAGAGAAAATCGCTGAACGTATCCTCCCAGGAAAACGCGCGCACGTCGTACGGCAGCACGGTGTTGAGGCGCGCCGCCGCGTCATCCTCGTTCACGCCGGCCTGCAGGCTGACATCGATGCTGTGCACGCCCGCGCCCAGCCCGTAAAGCTCCTGCGCGAGGCGCAGCGTGCAATAAACCGTGCTGCTGTCGAGCTGCTGGTGGCCGATCTCAAGGATGCCGACGATGCGCACCTGCCGCGGCAGGAAGACCTCGTCGTTCTTGAGCTTCTCGATCATGAGCGGCGAATAAACCTCGATCGTGTCCCCCGGCGTCACGCCCAGGCTTTGCGCCAGCTCGGAGCTGAGAATAACCGAATCGTCGTCGAGATCGTCGAGCGAGCCGACGCGCACGTAATGGTCGAGATGGGCGACGTTTTCGACCGTGGAAAGATCGATCCCGCGCATGGCGGGATAGGCGGGTTTGCCATGGTATTCGACCATGAGCACGCCGCTCGCCACCGGCGTCGCCGCGGCCACGCCGGGCACGGCCGTGATTTTTTTCAGCAGCTCCGGGTAATTTTCGATGATACCCCGCGCCTTGACCTGCACCTCGCCCTCCGTGCCGACGATCATCTGGCGGATTTCGTAGCCGAAGCCGTCCATCACGCTCGATACGACCACGAGCAGGGCCACGCCGAGCGTCACGCCGAGGACGGAAATGAAGGTGAAGAAGGGAAACCGCCGCCCGCTCGGGAAAAGCTGCTTCAGGGCAAGGTAAAGGTACCAGGGCATCGATTAATTGAACCACAGAGACTCGGAGAACATGGAGAATTTAATTTGGTTGAGACTTACTCCGTGCTCTCGATGCCTCCGTGGTTCCAAAATCACGCTCCGCCGCCCGGCCGGAGCTGCGGAAACAGGATCACGTCACGGATGCTTTCCGCGCCGGTCAGGAGGATGCACAGCCGGTCGATGCCCACGCCCATGCCGCCGGCCGGCGGCATGCCGTGCTCGAGCGCAAGCAGGAAGTCCTGGTCGATGTTCTGCTTTTCCTCGCCGGCCTGGGTCTCGAACATCTGCCGCTGCACGTCCGGATCGTTCTGCTCCGAATAGGCCGGCGCGATCTCCATGCCGCCGATGACGAGTTCGAAGACGTCGAGCGTCGTCGGGTCATCGCGGTTGATCTTGGCCAGCGGGCAGAGCTCCTTTGGCAAGTGGAGCACGAATGTCGGCTGGATCAGGTTCGGCTCGATTTTCTTGGAAAAAATTTCCTGGGTAACCTCGAAGTCCTCCCAGCCGGGATGGATCGCGAGCCCGAGTTTTTCCGCCGCGGCAAGTTTTTCCGCCTTGGCGCGGCCGAACCAGCCGGCGTCACCGGTGGCCTCGATGATCAGGTCCTTGTAATTCTTTTCCCGCCACTCGCCGCCGAAATCGATCTCCTGGCCGCTCGCCGGGTGCTTGATCTTCGTCGTGCCGAGCACGTCGCGGCAAAGCGTGGTGATGAGGTCCTTGATCAGCGCCATCATGCCGCGGTGGTCGCCGTAGGCCTGGTAGACCTCGAGCATGGTGAACTCGGGGTTGTGCTTGCGCGAGATGCCCTCGTTGCGGAAATTGCGGCCGATTTCGAAGACGCGGTCGAAGCCGCCGACGAGCAGCCGCTTGAGGTAAAGTTCGAGCGAGATGCGCAGGAAGAAGTCCACCCCCAGCGCGTTGTGATGCGTGACGAACGGCTTGGCCGCCGCGCCGCCGGCGACGTTTTGCAGCACGGGCGTCTCGACCTCGATGAAGTCGCGGTCCTCGAGGAACCGCCGCACGCGCGAGACGATGCGCGAACGCAGCAGCAGCCGCCGGCGCGACTCCTCGTTGACGATCAGGTCCAGATAGCGCTGGCGATAGACCTGCTCGGGATCGGTCAGGCCGTGCCACTTTTCCGGTAGCGGCCGCAGCGCCTTGGCCACGAGCACAAAGCGCGTCACCCGCACCGTGATCTCGCCGGTCTTGGTCTTGAATAGCGTGCCTTCCGCGCCGACGAAGTCGCCGAGGTCGATTTTTTTCCAGGCCGCGTAAGCCTCCTCGCCCACCACGTCCTTCTTGAAATAGAGCTGGATCTGCCCGCGCTGGTCGAGAATCTTGGCGAACGAGCTGCCGCCCTGCACGCGCATGACCACCAGCCGCCCGGCCACGCCCACCGTGACGGCGTTGTCCTGCCCGTCGACGTAAAGCTTGATCGCGTCGGCCGAAAAATGCGTGGGTGAAAAACTCGCGCGAAACGGATCCGCGCCCGCGGCGCGCAGGTCGGCGAGTTTCTGCCGCCGCACAGCGTGCTGGTCGTGGCTCAGGTCGGTGGGGATGTCGCTCATCAGAACCGGCGAGCGTGGCCCGCCGCGGCCCGCGGCGCAAACGCAAAACTTCCGCCTGACAAGTGCACGACCACGCCTAGGATGACGGCATGCCCTCCTCGCCCGAGACTGGAGCATGAATCAACCCGACTCGCCAGCGATTCCGCCTTCCCCGCGGCTGGTGCCGCTGGCCTCGTTGTTGCTGACGCTTGCCGTCGCCGCGGCTTATCACAACACGCTCCAGGTTCCCTTTGTCTTCGACGACGGCGGATCGATCACGGACAATCCCACGATCCGCCACCTCTGGCCGGTCTGGCGGGCGTTGTCGCCTCCGTTTGATGAAACCGTGACGGGGCGGCCGCTGCTCAACTTCACGCTGGCCCTCAATTATGCGGTGAGCGGCACCAGCGTCTGGAGCTACCATGTGCTCAACGCCCTGATCCATCTTTGCGCCGGCCTCGCACTCTTCGGCGTGGTCCGGCGCACCCTGGTGCGGAGCAAAATCGAAAAATGGCGGGCGGCCGCGACGCCGGTGGGGTTCGGCGCGGCGCTGCTCTGGACGCTGCATCCGCTGCAAACCGAGGCTGTGACCTACGTCATCCAGCGCGCGGAGTCCCTCATGGGGTTGTGTTATCTGCTGACGTTTTATGGCTTCGTCCGTTCGGTGGATTCGCCGGCACCGGGAAGGTGGCGTGTTTTTTCGGTCCTCTGCTGCCTGCTGGGCGTGGCGAGCAAAGAGGTGACGGTCACGGCGCCGGTCCTGGTCCTGCTTTACGACCGGGCGTTTGTGGCCGGAAGTCTGGCGGAGGCGTGGCGCCGCCGGCGAAATTATTATCTTTGGCTGGCGGCCACTTGGATTTTCCTGGGCGGCCTCATCGCCACCACCGGCGGCAATCGTGGCGGCACGATCGGCTTCGGCATCGGCGTGGCGTGGTGGGCCTATGGTCTGACCCAATTCCAGGCGGTCGCGTGGTACCTGGCGCTGTCGGTTTGGCCACACCCCCTGGCTTTTGATTATGGAACTTTCTGGGTGTCACAAATCGCGGATGTGCTGCCCTACACGCTGATCATTCTGCCGCTGGCCACGGCCGCGCTGGTGGCGTTGTGGCGCTGGCCTGCGGCGGGATTTTTTGGAATTTGGTTTTTCGGAATTCTGGCCCCGACCTCGCTTGTGCCCGGCAGGGCGCAAATGATCGTCGAGCACCGGATGTATCTTTCCCTCGCGGCGCTGGTGGTGCCGGCTGTGCTGGGATTGTACGCCACTCTGGGTCGGCGAAGCCTGCTCGTCGTGTCCGCCCTGGCCGCAGCGCTGGGCTGGGTGACGGAGCGGCGCAACGCCGTCTACCGCACCGAGGAGTCCCTTTGGCTGGACACGATCGCGAAACGGCCCGCCAACCCCCTGGCATATACCAATCTGGGATGCCTGCTTGCCGATCGCGGCCATTTTTCCGAGGCCGCAGCGCGCTTCACCGTGGCTTTGCAGCTCAGTCCCGAGACGGCTGACTTTCATGTAAACCTCGGCAAGGCGTTACAGGGGCTGAATCGCCTGCCCGAGGCGATCTTTCAGTATGAAGAAGGCCTGCGGCTGAATCCGAATTTCGCCGACGCACAGGTTAATCTGGGAAACGCCCTCGCCAGCTCCGGCCGCCTGCATGAAGCGGTGGCCCATTGCGAAGCGGCATTGAAAATCGACCCCGACATTGCCGAAGCGCACAATAATCTCGGCAATGCCCTGTTCCAGTTGGGCCGCGTGCCGGAGGCCACCGACCAGTTCAAGCGCGCCCTGCAGCTCAAGCCTGATTATCCCGACGCTCATTACAATCTTGGCGCCGCATTTGTCCGTCTGCATCGGCTTCCCGAGGCCGTCGCCGAATACGAGGCCGCGCTCCGCCTCAAGCCCGATTATCCACAGGTTCACAACAGCCTCGGTCTGGCTTTGGTTGACCTGGACCGCCTGCCCGAGGCCATCGCCCATTTTCAAACCGCAGTGCGCGACCAGCCCGATTACATCGAGGCCCACTTCGATCTCGGCAATGCCCTGCGCCAGTCGCGCCAGCTGCCCGCCGCCATCTCCGAATACGAAACGGTTCTTCGCCTTGATCCCAACCACGTGGGCGCGCACGACAATCTGGGCATGATCCTCGCACAAACCAACCGCGTGCCCGAGGCCATCGTCCACTTTCGGGAGGCGACCCGCCTCGATCCCGCCAACGCCTCCATCCATGTCAATCTCGGCAGCGCTCTTTTTCTCAGCGGCCAGACCGCGCAAGCCATTGGCGAATACGAGGCCGCCTTGCGCCTTGATCCGAACGCCCCCGACGCCGCGCGCGACCTCGCCGTGGCCCGGCAGGCGCTCGCGGCACCCCGCTAAAACAGGCTCGCCGTTGCGCCGCCGGCAGTGTTATTTTAACTCTTCATCATGATGTCAGCTCCGAGCAAGCCTTCCTGGCTCCGCGCCAAAATGCCCGGCGGTCCCGGCTACACCGCCGTGCGCCGGCTGGTGGACGACAACCACCTCCACACCGTCTGCCAGAGCGCGCAGTGCCCCAACCTCGGCGAATGCTGGGCCCGCGGCACCGCCACGGTCATGATCCTCGGCAACATCTGCACGCGCTCCTGCAATTTCTGCGCCGTGCAAACCGGCCGCCCGACCGAGCTCGACCTCGGCGAACCCGCCCGCGTGGCCGACGCCGTCGCCCGCATGAACCTCCGCCATTGCGTCATCACCAGCGTCGCGCGCGACGAACTCGCCGACGGCGGCGCCTCGGTCTGGGCCGCGACGATCCGTGCCGTGCGCCACCGCAATCCGCACACCGCCATCGAGGTGCTCGTGCCCGACTTCAAGGGCCGGCTCGCGGACGTCGACACCGTGCTCGAGGCCAGGCCGGACATTTTCAACCACAACGTCGAAACCGTCGAGCGCCTGCAAAAGCCCGTGCGCGTGCAGGCCCGCTACGACCGCTCGCGCTCCGTCCTGCGCCACGCCAAAAGCCGCGGCTTCACCGTCAAGACCGGCATCATGCTCGGCCTCGGCGAGAAAAAGGAGGAAGTCGAGCAGACGCTGCGCGACCTCGCCGGCGACAAAATCGACATCCTCACCATCGGGCAGTACCTGCGACCGACGATGCAGCACCTGCCGGTGGACCGCTGGGTCACGCCGGAGGAATTTGCGGAATGGAAAAAATTCGGCCTCTCCATCGGCTTCGGCGTGGTCGAAAGCGGTCCGCTCGTCCGCTCCAGCTACCACGCCGACGAACAATCGCAAAAATACACCGGCGAGGAACACCTCAATACCACGAACGCGCTGAGCGCGTGAGACAGTGTTGAGATTGGGTGGCGTTCACCATGGCCAGCCAAAAACTGCAGCAATATAAAGGTCTCTTAAGCCCCGTCGAAGTGACGCAGGGAATCAAATGCGCACAGACAAATGCCAAGCGATTAATTGAAGACGCTGAATTGTTACTGGGCCACGAACGCTATGCCTCGGCTCTCGCGCTCGCAACGCTAGCGATTGAAGAAGCCGGAAAGGTTCCAATTTTACGCTCATTGGCACTTGCACGTTCCGATGAAGAAGCGAAAGCCGATTGGAAGGAATATCGAAGCCATACGTCGAAGAATAGGCTTTGGCCAGTTCTTGAATATGCTTTGAAGGGGGCTCGAAGGCTGGATGACTTTGCTGCACTAGTCGCTACAGATGCGGATCATCCTTTGATCCTAGATCAGTTAAAGCAGCTCTCTTTTTATACGGATTGTCTTGGAAAAAAACATTGGTCTGTGCCGAACTCCGTAATTGATAAAAATCTCGCCGCACTGATTGTTCGTACGGCCAAAATTTTGAGTGCAGATAGCGAGATCTCTCAGCGTGAAATCGAATTATGGATCCAGCACGTTGGACCAGTATGGAAACAAAATAAGGAAGTCATGGAAAAAGCTCTTGTTGATTGGTATACCGCACTCCAAGCGGAAAACCTCAAGCCGGCAGGCGAAAATGCAATGCGTGAGTTTATCGTAGGTGGCTTAAACCAAACCAGCCACTAAAACCAAACGCCCTTTATTTTATTTCTCCTCCGCATCAAACCAAAACGGCGCGAAAATTTCGCGGCCGGCGATCTGGACCTGACTCCAGATGACATAGCGGCCGGCGCGCGGAAGCTGCAGTTTAAAATGCAATGTCGGATGCACCGGATCGGGTAGCTTGGTGATGTCCACTTCGAGCGGATGCATGTGCCCAAAACCGCTGCGCTGGTCGTCGAAGGCCACGAGGTGCGCAAACGCGTCCATGATGACCTCGAGCGGCACACGCCCGCCGCCGATGCGCTCGATGGTCAGCGTCAGGTCCTCGATTTTGCGCGCGCGGATCGGCAGCGCACCGGGCGTGAGCGTGAAGCGGTAGCCGTCGCTGTCGGCCGTCCAGTTTTGCCGCGCGGCCGGCACGGGAGCGGCGGGCGGGCCGCTCACGGTGAGGTCGGCCCAGGCGTAGAGTTCGACGCCGGTGGCGGCCGGCACGAAGTCGGCGAAAAACCGGTAGCGTCCGCCGGCGCGCGGGGTGAAGGTGAAGGACCACGCGCCGGAAGCGTCCGCCGGTTCCGGATGGACATGCTGGTAGTCGGTCAGCGTGGGATCGACGATGAGCAGGTGGATTTTTTTCGCGTTCGAGATCGCGATGTCGTCCGGGCCGATGGGCTTGTTGCCGTAGGTCTTGAGCGTGAGCACGGCCGAGACAGGCTGACCGGCGGCGGCCGGCGCGGCGGTCGCGAGCGTCATGGTCACAGGCGACTGGACCTCGGTGGCGGGCAGGAACTGCGGATTGCTCGGGTCGCAGGTCTGGATGATGCTGCGGCCGGCGGGCACGTAGTTCAGGTGCGGCACGTTCGTGCCGGTGGGCAGCAAGCGCACGACGATGAAAAGCGCGGCGGAGCCGAGCGTGAGGAGCGCGAGCTGGCGGAACTGGTTTTTGGTCAGGGCGACGGGCACGGCAGAAATAGCCACAAGAGGCGCAGAAAGCACAAATCAGAAAATTCTTTGTGTCTCATGTGCCTTTTGCGGCCATGGAAATTATTTCTTCATCTTGCCGACAAACTCGGCCGGGCTCCAGGTGCCGCCGTCGGCGCGCCAGACGATGGTGCCGTTTTCATTGATGAGCAGCGTGGCGAGGGTGTGGTTGAGCAGGCCATCCTTGAATTCGGCAATGACGCCGAACTGCGCGAGCAGGTCCTTTACGGCGTCGGCCGGGCCGGTGAGAAACGAAAAATTACTCGTGTCGATGCCGCGCGTCTGGGCGTAGTCCTTGAGCACGCCGGGCGTATCGTAGGTCGGGTCCATCGAGATGGAGATGAGCTCGAGGTTTTTCACGCCGGCCTCGCGGGCGAGACGCTGGGTCATCGCCATCTTGGCGGTCGAGGCCGGGCACATCGTGGCGATGGGGCAGCGCGTGTAGATGAAATTGAGCATGATCTGCTTGCCGCGGAAGCGGTTCATCTCCACGACGCGGCCGTCCTGGTCGTAAAGCGCGAAATCGGGCGCGGTCTCGCCGACCTCCCGGTAGGGCTGCGGGCCGCGGGTCATCGTGTCCTGGCGCAGCGCATTGGCGGCGGCGGCGACGGTGGCGTTGTCGGGCGCGTCGTCGGGAAAAATTTTCTCGAGGCGGAAGTCGCCGCCGGTCTGCACGAGCTCGCCGCGGATGCGCTCGCCGGGTTTGGCGATGGCGAGGTCGCCCGGGCCGACCGGGTAGTCCATGGTCATGGCCGGCATGAGCCCCTTGATTTCGTCGTGCTGCACGCGCAGCGTCTGGTGCGCGGCGTCCACCGCGAGAATCTGGCCGCGCAGCGGCCAGCGTTTTTCGCCGGCGTCGGCCGAGGAGCCGGCCGGGCGCGAACAGCTTGCAAGCAGGGCCAGCAGGAGCGTTGCCGTCGCGGCCAGGCCGCGAATCGCCGGGCTGTTAATTTTCATGCAATTACCGATTTACGGGAAGAAATATTTGTCAAAGGGTTTGCGGAAATTACTTTGAACCCTTCTACTGTCCTGTTTCCGAACTTATGAGCGCGTCTTCGTCCCCTTTGCGCACGTCCGCCTACAAGCCGGGCGCGGCCCGGCTCGCCGGCGCGGGCGTGGCGTGGGCCTTCGTCCTCATCTGCCTGGGCGCATTCACCACCAGCATAGGCGCGGGCATGATTTTTCCCGACTGGCCGCTCTCAAACGGTTCGCTCAATCCCGCCGGCTGGCTGACCAACATCAACGAATTCGCCGAGCATTCGCACCGGCTGACCGCCGGCGTGATGAGCCTGCTGACGATCGCGCTGGGGGTGTGGCTGTGGCGGAGCGAGTCGCGGGCCTGGCTGCGGCGGCTCGCCTGGTTTGCGGTCGGCCTGGTCCTGGCGCAGGCGGTGGTGGGCGGCCTGCGCGTGCTGCTCGACCATCTGCAGGTGGCAATGGTGGACACAAGCATGGGGCGGCTTTTTGCCATGCTGCACGCCTGCCTGGCGCAGACTTTCCTGTGCGTGCTGGTGGCGATCACGCTGGCCAGCTCGCGCGCGTGGGTGGAAGGAAAAAGCCGCGCCGCCTTCACGGCGGGCACACGGCGGCTGGGCGTCGCGGCCTGCGCGCTGCTGTTCGTGCAGCTGGCGATCGCCGCGGTCATGCGGCACAGCTTTGCCGGACTGGCCATCCCGACCTTTCCGTGGTCCGGGCCCGACCACGGCCTGCTGCCGCCGGTGTGGAATTTCCGCGTCGGGCTGAACTTCGCCCACCGCGTCATGGCGGTTCTCATCACGGTGGCGCTGGTGGCGCTGGCGGGAAAGATTTACGCCGAGCGCGCGGCCACGGCGGCGGTACGCGGCGCGGCCTCGGGCTTGATGGCGCTGCTCTCGCTGCAGATTTTCCTCGGCGCCTCGGTCATCTGGTCGCAGCGCGCGCCGCTTTTCACCACCGCGCACGTGATCGTCGGCGCGGCCACGCTGGCCACGACTTTCGGGCTGACCTGGTGGATGCACCGGGAGGCATGGGTTGAGGCGAAGTCGCCCGCGCCGGCGCCCAGCACGAAAGAGCTGGCCCACGTTTGAGCATGCAAGCGAGATCCATCACATCAGAAGCCATGGAAACGTCGGCGGCCACCCAGACCGGATGGCGCGACTATCTCGAGCTGACGAAGCCGCGGCTGAGCACGCTCTCTGTCATCACCGCGCTGATGGCGTATTATGCGGCACGGCCGCCCTGGAGTTTTTGGGAGCCGTTTTACCTCCTGCTCGGTACCGCGCTGGCAGCCGGCGGCGTGGCCGTGCTCAACCAGTGGATGGAAAGCGAAACCGACGCGCGCATGCGGCGGACGGCGGACCGGCCGATTCCGACCGGGCGGGTGCCGACCGGATCGGCCTTCGTGCTGGGCGCGCTGATGTGCTCGGGCGGCCTCGGCGTGCTCTTCGGAAAAATCAACGGCATGTGCGCGCTGCTCGCGCTGCTGACCTACGTGTTTTATCTCGCGATCTACACACCGGCAAAAAAGTGGTCGCAGTGGTCGACCGAGATCGGCGCGGTGGCGGGCGCGCTGCCGCCGCTCATCGGCGCGGCCGCGGCAGACAACGGCATCTCGCCGCTGGGCTGGATGTTTTTCGGCGTGCTTTTCTTCTGGCAGATCCCGCACTTCATGTCGGTGGCGTGGACCTACCGGCGCGATTATGCCGCGGTGAATTTTCCCCTGCTGCCGGTGATCGATGAAAGCGGCCGGCGGGTGGCGCGGTGGTCGTTCGTCAATTCGCTTCTGCTTGTGAGCGTGAGCGTGCTGCCGGCGCTGACCGGCTGGTGCGGCCGCGCCTACCTGGCGGCGGCGGCGGCGCTGGGCGCGTGGCTGCTGGCGCGGGCGGCGGCGTTTCTCCGCCCGGCAACGCGCGATGCGGCGGCGCGAAAGTTGTTTTTCGCGTCGATCATCTACCTGCCGCTGCTGCTCGGCGCGCTGGTGGCCGACCGGCTGCTTTTCCACTGAGGCCCGGCCGAAGCCGGCCAACGGGTTTATGAGCGAGTCCCCCCACGCCGCGCCGGGCCTGAAGGCCGAGGCGGCCCGCACCCCGGGAACGGTGGTCGCGGCCATCATCGCGCTCAGTGCCGCCGCCAGCCTTTTTCTCTGCTGGCTGGTCTATTATCACGCGCCGACGGACGTCGCCGGCAGCCGCCTGTCCTTCCTGCCCGCGCTCAACGCGCTGCTCAACGGGCTTTCATCCGCCGCCCTGGTCGCCGGCTTCGGTTACATCCGCTCCGGCCGGATCGGCGCCCATCGTGCGGCCATGTTCACCGCGTTCGTTTTCTCCACCGTTTTTCTGGTGAGCTACATCGTCAATCACGCCCTCCACGGCGACATGCACTTCCACGGCCGGGGCGCGATCAGGCCCGCCTACTTCGCCCTGCTCATTTCCCACATCGTGCTTTCGGCCGTCGCGCTGCCGATGATTCTGATCACGTTCTTCCTTTCGCTCAGCGGACGTTTTCCGGCCCATCGCCGGCTCGCGCGATTCACCTTTCCCGTCTGGCTCTACGTCTCGGTCACGGGCGTGATCGTCTACGCGTTGCTCGCGGCCTATCACTAGCGCAGTTTGATTTTGACTGACCGGGGGCGACGATGGGTTTTGTAATATAATACGTTACAAATATCGCCAAGGTGCTGGTCGCTATGTTTGTAACGTATTATATTACAAATCTCAAAAATCAATGGGATCCGAGGCAGCGACCCGAAGCGGGAAGGCCGCGATCCGGAGGACAAAAGTATTACTTCACCACCAGAACGCCGTGCATGCCGGACTGGTAGTGCGCAGGGAAGGTGCAGAGAAACGGATACTGCCCCGGCTGGCCTGGAACCTGGAACGTGACCTCGCCCGTCTGATTCGGACCGAGCAGCGGAATGGCGGCCAGGACCTCGGAAGCCAGGGCCGGCGGCTGGTAGCCGTTGTCCTTGGCGGCGAGCGCGGCGCGATCATAGGCCTCGGCATCGCTGCCGGCCTTGAGCAGGATCCAGTCGTGGCCCATCGCCTCCTTCGGCAGGGTGCCTTGGTTGGTGAGCGTGACATGGAGTTGCTCGCCGGCGGTGGCGTCGATTTCGGTGAGATTGTACTTCATGTTGTCGCCGGCGGTGAGGGCGACGGTGCGCGGGCCGGAGGGCGCCGGAGCCTGCGCGGCGGGCTCCGGCCTGGAACAGCCGGCCAGGGCGAGAAAACAGAGGACGGGGACAAGGATGGGCTTCAGGTTCAAGGGCATACCGCAACGAACATGCCTCACCCTTTTTTGCGAATTTTGACGCCAAAATCCGCGCACTCTTTCAATAAACTTATGATGCCGAAAGAATTTTTAATATCGCTAGCTATTTTTTGTCATAGCGAGCGACAAGTGATGGTTTTATGACTTGAAATGGCTGCAAATATGCTGACGCTCTCGCCGTAACTGTGGCCGCATCGGGCCGCAGAAAAATTTTCGAAGCCTTCATGAAGTTTTCGCCGTCTGCTTTTCCTTTTTCCCGCCGGGCCGCGTTGGCGCTCGCCCTGGCGGGAACGGTCCTTCTCCCCGGCTGCTGGTGGGAGATGAACGGCCACCAGTCGACCATCGATGTCGAGGGGCCGGTGGCGCGCGACCAGTTGCAGGTGTTTTATGTCACCTGCTGGGTGACGCTGGTGATCTTCGTGCTGGTGGGAAGCACCCTGGCCTACGCCACTTTCAAGTTTCGGGCGCGGACGAAAGCGGATGAGGACGCCGCGCCGCCGGAGCAGGGTCACGGCAATCCGCTCGTGGAGATCAGCCTCATCGCCGCCTCGGTCTTCGCCCTCGTCATCATCGCGGTGCCGACACTCCACGCCATCTGGTACGACTACGACGTGCCGGCGATGGAGAAGGCCAACGCCTATCCGATCACCGCCACCGGCTTCCAGTGGTGGTGGAAATTCGAGTACACCAACGAGCAGACCGCCGCCGACGGCAACGGCAACCGCAGCGTGATCACCACGGCCAACGAGATGGTCATTCCCGCCGGCCGGCCCATCCGCATCGAGCTGCGCACGATGGATGTGATCCACAGCTTCTGGGTGCCGAAGCTCGCCGGCAAGGTCGACATGATGCCCAACCGCGCCAATCACATGTGGCTCGAGGCGGATCATCCCGGCTATTACTGGGGACAGTGCGCCCAATATTGCGGCGATTCGCATGCGGTCATGCGTTTCCGCGTCATCGCGCTCGATGCGAAGGAATTTGCCGACTGGCTGGCCAATCAGAAGAGGAACGCCCGCGTCGTGCCGGTGGCCGCGGGCGAGCAGATTGAAAAAGCGCGGCCCGTCTTCGCCTCCTGGAAGCCCAACCAGACCGGGTTCCCCACCGGCGACCAGCTCGATGTCTCGCCGCTCGACGCCTGGCGCGCGAAACAGTTTCCGGAAAAGGACGAAGATCCGGCGCTCATCGCCCGGGGCCGGCACCTCTTCCAAGTCAAGACCTGCGCCGGCTGCCACAACGTCCGCGGCCAGGAAGGCGTCGGCATCGCCTATCCCGACCTCACCCACGTCGGCGCCCGTACCACCATCGCCGGCAGCCTGCTCGAGAACAACACCGAGAACCTGACGCGCTGGATCACCAATCCCGGCGCGGTCAAGCCCGGCAACAAGATGTGGGCCGACGGCTATCTTAAAAACAACATCCATCTCACGTCCGACGACGTGGCCGCGCTCGTGGCCTACGTCCAAAGCCTCAAATGAGTCCCGCTCATGCACGACGCACTGGTTAAGTCCGATTTCATCACCGAGGAGAAGCACGCGCCCGGCCGCCATCTCGTCTTCTGGCGCCCGACGGCCAAGACCGGGCTTATCAGCTGGCTGACCACCGTCGACCACAAGCGCATCGGCTTCCTCTACGGGATTTCCGCGCTCTTCTTTTTCCTCGTCGGCGGCGTGGAGGCGCTCCTCATCCGCCTGCAGCTGGCGGTGCCCAACAACACCCTGCTCACGGCCGAGCAGTACAACCGCATGTTCACCATGCACGGCACGACGATGATCTTCCTCGCCATCATGCCGCTCTCGGCCGCGTTCTTCAATTTCATCATGCCGCTGCAGATCGGCGCGCGCGACGTCGCCTTTCCCCGGCTGAACGCCTTCTCCTACTGGACCTTTCTCGTCGGCGCGATCATCATCAACCTCGGCTGGTTCATGAAGGACGGCCCGCCCAACGGCGGCTGGTTCGGCTACACACCGCTCACGACCAAGACCTTCATCCCCGGCCACTCCATCGACATGTGGGTCATGGGTCTGCAACTGCTCGGCGTGGCCTCGATCGCGGCCTCGCTCAACTTCATCGTCACGATCGTCAACCTGCGCGCGCCCGGCATGACCATGATGCGCCTGCCGGTCTTCACCTGGATGACGCTGGTGACCTCGTTCCTCATCGTCCTGGCCTTTCCCGCCATCACCATCGCGCTGGTCGAGCTGATGATGGACCGCCTCTTCGGCACGAATTTCTTTGAGGTCTCGAACGGCGGCATGCCCATCCTCTGGCAGCACCTCTTCTGGGTCTTCGGCCATCCCGAGGTCTACATCCTCATCCTGCCCGCGATGGGCATCATCTCGGAGATCCTGCCCACCTTTTCGCGCAAGCCGCTCTTCGGCTATCCCATCGTGGTGTTCTCCGGCGCCTGCATCGGCTTCCTCGGCTTCGGCGTGTGGAGCCATCACATGTTCACCACCGGCCTGGGCACGGTGACGACGGCGGCGTTCGCCCTCGCCACCATGGCCATTGCCGTGCCGACCGGCGTGAAGATTTTCAACTGGATCGGGACGCTCTGGGGCGGCCGCCTGCGCATGCGCACGCCCATGATGTTCGCCCTCGGTTTCGTCTGGCTGTTCATGATGGGCGGATTCTCCGGCATCATGCACTCCGCCGCGCCGGCCGACTCGCAGCAGCACGACAGCTATTTCGTCGTCGCCCACTTCCACTACGTGCTGATTGGCGGCTCGCTCTTCGCGCTCCTCGCCGGCATCCATTACTGGTTCCCGCTCATGTTCGGCCGCAAGGTCAGCGAGTTCTGGGGCAAGCTCTCCTTCTGGGTCATCTTCGTCGGCTTCAACACGACGTTCTTCCCCATGCACTTCCTCGGCCTCAACGGCATGCCGCGCCGCACCTTCACCTACGACGCGAACATGGGCTGGAACGACGGCAACCTCATCTCGACCATCGGCGCCTGCATCCTCGGCGTGGGCATTGCAATTTATTTCAGCGTGATGATCTATACCTACTTCAAGGGCGAGCGCGTCGGCCGCGACGTTTGGGATGCCCGCACGCTCGAGTGGTCTCTGCCCAATCCGCCGCCCGAGTACAACTTCGCCGTCATTCCGACGATCCACGCCCGCGACGCCTGGTGGTATGAGAAGCACCATCGGGACGAGATGGAAAAAGAAACGGCGGCGCACGCCCGCGACGAGGCTGCGCACGGCGGCATCCACATGCCCTTTCCCTCGATCTATCCGCTGCTCACGGCGATCGGCATCCTCATCTGGGCCATCGGCGTGGCCGTGATCGATCCGAATCCGGCCCCCGGCATCCATCTCAAGCTCGGGATGGTCTTCGCCGGCTTCGCCTTCATGTTCGTCAATATTTACCTCTGGGCGCTGGAGGGCGCCGACGGCTACCACCTCCATCCGCACGAAGAGCACGCCGAACCCAGCCGGCAGGAGGGCCACCGATGAGCGACGCCGCCACCGCCGCCCTTGATCCGCACCACGATGCCACGACGTCGACGGGCATTCCGAACAAAAAACTGCTCATGTGGGCGTTTCTCGCCTCGGACTGCATGTTTTTCGGCTGCCTGATCTCGACTCACCTGATCTACCGGCTGCATCCGCCGCCCGGCAATCCCGACCCACGGGAAATCTTCAATCCGCCGCTCACCTCCTTCTCGACCTTCATCCTGCTCATGTCGTCGCTGCTCATGGCGCTCGCGGTCAATGCCATCCAGCGCGGCAACGTCCGCAGCATGCGCCACGCCCTGCTCGGCACGATCTTCTTCGGCTGCATCTTCCTCACCTGCCAGGTCTACGAGTTCAGCGATTTCGTGTTCGACAAACACATGACGATCACGAACTGCATCCTCGGCTCGACCTTCTTCACCCTCACCGGCACGCACGGCTGCCACGTCGCCGTCGGCGTCCTCTGGCTCACGCTCATGTACATCCGCTCGTTTCAGCCGGCCGAAGGCACCTCGGGCAACGCCTGGTTTCTGCGGAACCTGCTCCATATCGCGCTTTTTGCCGCGGCCATCGGCCTGAGCATGTACCTGGTGCTCGACTTCGTGCATGGCGTCCAGGCCGCGGCGCTGCCCGCCGCCCTGTCGGGATTTTTCCGCCGCGATGCGCTCTTCCTCGCCGGCGCGTTTGTCAGCTACGTCGGGCTCGGCCTGCTGGCGCGGACGCGCGGCCCGGTAAGCTTCGATGAAGCCAACGCCATCGATGTCGAATCGATGGGCCTGTACTGGCATTTCGTCGACATCGTCTGGATCGTCATCTTCACCGCCGTCTATCTCCTCGAATACATCTGACCATGAGCGACACCGCCTCCCCCGCCACCGCCGCCGGCGGCCATGCCCACGGCGAGAGCAAATTCCACATTTTCGTCCAGCTCGCCATGATCCTCGCCGTCATCACCGGCGTGGAGATCGTCATGGTCTATCTGCCCTTCGCCTACGGGGTGATCTTTTCCATCCTCGTCATCCTCTCCGCGGTGAAGTTCCTCTGCGTCATTTTTTATTTCATGCATCTGCGGTGGGACAAGGCCTTCTGCACCATCCTCTTTTTCATCGGCCTGATCCTGGCCGGCGGCACGATGTGGGTGCTGCTGCGGGTTTTCAGCGTGGCGGACAGCAAGCCGCTGACTTCGAGCTTCAACCGCGCCACGCCCGCCGTGGAAACGGTCTGGACGGCATGACCGCGACCGGCTGAGATTTTTTCTGACCCAACGGCGGCCCGCGGGCCGCCGTTCGTTTTTCCACCATGATCGACTGGCGCCACTGGCACAACGAGCCCTACCTTGTCGGCGGGCTCATCCTGCTCGCCTGGCTCTATGCGGTTTTGACCGGCCCGCTGCGCGGCTGGCTCGAGCCGGCCGCGCCCTACCCGCGGCGCCAGGCCTG
>DATJYF010000108.1:0-10506 GCA_035499715.1 Opitutaceae bacterium
GAAAATCTCGCCTATACGCCCAGCGGCGCGACCGCCTCGGTCCAGACCGACACCAACTCTAGCGGCGGCAAGTGGGTCGAGCTCGCCGGCAACAGCGTCGGCGATTCCATCACCTTCACCACCGGCAGCATTTCGGCCGGCACCTACCAGCTGCAAATGGAATGGAAGGGCCTGACCAGCCGCGGCATCCTCCAGCTCTCGGTCGACGGCTCCAATCTCGGCTCCACCCTCGACCAGTATGCCACCGGCCAGACCTATCCGACGACCACCTTCGGCAACGTCACCTTCGCCTCCACCGGCACGCACACCGTCAAGCTGGCCGTCACCGGCAAAAACGCGTCCTCGAGCGGGTACATCCTCTCCGCCGACAAGTTCACCTTCTTGGCTCAATCCGGCGGCGGAGGCGGCACTGTCTCGGCGCCGAGCTTCAGCCCGGCCAGCGGCACCTACGGCAGCGCACAGAACGTCACCCTCACCACCTCGACGAGCGGCGCCTCCATTCGCTACACCACCGACGGCAGCACGCCTTCGGAAACGGCCGGCACGCTTTATTCCAGCGCGGTCAACATCAGCGCCACCGCCACCCTTAAGGCGATCGCCTTCAAGAGCGGCATGACCGACAGCGCGGTCACCTCCGCCACCTACACCATCAGCACCGGCGGGGGCGGAAACTACACCCCCGCACAGATCATCGCCGCCGTCCAATCGCACATGACGTCGTCCGTCCAGGTCAACACCAAGCCGCACATCAACACCATGACGCGCGCCCTGAACGTTAACGTCTACCAGGTCACGACCGGCGTTTATGCCTACACCTCCAGCATGGCTATTGATGACGACGGCAGCGACCCGGATCCCGATCCCGACCACCAGAACCAAACCACCTGGCAGGACGACAATGGCGCCCAGCTCGGCGCCCACCACGTGCCCTACTATGTGCTGGGTGACGACTGCTGGGACAATGAAAAAAAACAAGGCGGCAACTTTCATCCCTGCCCGCATTTCTATTATCCCGAGCACAACATCACCGGCCTGCAGTTCGCCCTGATTTTCTACAATGGCAAGGTCACCGGCGCCGTCTTCGGCGACACGCAGGGCACCGATAACACCTCCACTTCGAGCAACGATTCGCGCGAACTCGGCGAAGCCTCGGTCAAATCGGCCATGAACCTGGGGATTCCCAGCAGCGGCACCACCGGCGGCGTGGACAACGGCGTCACCGTCGTGATCTTCTCCGGCTCGCAGTGGGTCGTGCACGGGACCAACAGCACCCTGAACGCCAACGCCCAGGCGATGGTCCAGAAGGCGCTGAACCAGCTGGGCAGCACCTGGGGCCTCTAAGTCGCACCGGAAAACAAACTCTCAATGCACCGTTTGGCGGGATGGCTTGCCAGACGGTGCATTTTTTTCATCGGCCCTGACTTTTGCCCGGGATTACATCTCTCGATTAATGAAACCGCTGGTTCCTCCGACGTTGCGTCGCATCCTGCATCGAGCCGCTGTGGCTGCCCGGCCGGTCGCCGCCGCTTCGCTTTGCCTTGGTGCCCTGGCGCAAACACCCGTTCCGTCTTCGGCGTCCGCCCAGGTTCCGGTGATCACCTTCGATCAAATGTTCTTCAACTTTGGCAAGGTCCGCCACGGACAGACCGTTGTCCATGGTTTCAAAGTCACCAATACCGGCACGGCCACGCTCCACCTCAAGGAGGTGAAGGCCATATGCGGCTGCACCTCCACCGTCGTGGGAAAAATGGATCTGGCGCCGGGTGAGAGCACGGAAATCGAGGCGGAGTTCACGCCGGAAAATGATTTTTCCGGCGCCGTGCGCAAATCCATCCTTGTCGTCTCCGACGCTCCGGCGCACTCGAAGCTGACCCTGCGTTTTGCCGCCGACGTCCTGCCCACGCCTCCGGCCGGCACAGCGGCGCCCTGATTCGCGGCTCCTCAATCCTCATGGCGGGACGCCACTGCGTGCGGTTTACGTGGAAACCAACAGCTGCATTGACCATCAAAAGCTATGCGAATATTGCAAATAAGTTTAATTTATACCTCACCCTCCGGCGCCTACCCCGCCTCGCTCCGGATCGGTTGCCCCCCGTCTTGAAATCCCGCCCTTCCGCCGCTTTTCGCGCGCCGCCCTTGGCCGTCCCCGTCCCGCCCAGGACGGTGAGCCGTGCCCGCATTCTATCCGGTTCTTCTGCCTGCTGGCCCCGTGCTTGGTTCGCCTGGATAGGCCCTCTTTTTGATTCATCCGACATCTCTCCGAATTCCAATCCCCCTCGTCATGAAAACGCTCCCGCCCAGATTGTCCTTCCGTGCCGCAGCTCTGCTGCTTTTCCTGTCCGCAAGCTGCAGTCTCAGCCAGGTGGCCCGCGCCTACGACTGGCTTCAATTTGAATTCAATCCCGAGAAGACCGGCAACAATACCTCGGAGTCCGTCGTCAATACCTCCAATGTTTCCGGCCTGAAGCTTCTCTTCGACATCGCCCTCCCCGGCGCGGACAACCCCGACGGCGCGCCCGTGCTGCTGACCGGCGTCACGACGCCCAGCGGCGTCAAGGATCTGGTTTTTGTTCAGGGCGAACACGGACATTTGACGGCGTTCGATGCCCACACCGGCGCCACGGTTTGGAGCCGGGGCGCGATCACCGGCACGTCCTACGGCAACACCGCGCCGGCCATCGACCCCAACCGCCAGTTCATCTACTACAGCGGCAACGACGGAATGGCCCACAAGATCAACGTCGGCGACGGCACCGAGGTCACGAGCGGCGGCTGGCCCGCTTCCACCGGCGGCGGCAAGGCCGGCCCGCAGCTCACCATCGCCACCGCGGCGAACGGCCACACCTATCTCTATTGCGCCAATCTCGGCACCGGCACCGGCCTCTTCGGCCTTGGCCATGAAACCGTGATCGATCTCGCCAACGCTTCCGAGCATATTTTCAACAATTGCGCCTCCGAACAGCCCGACACTTATTCGCCCAACACCAGCACCACCGGCTGCCGTCCGTGGTCCCGCTCGACCATCTATGACCCGTCGCTCGACCGGGTTTATTACATGGCCGCCAACAACAGCGGCACCAACTGGGTCGCCGGCCATGTCTGGCGCGAGAGCTGGCTGGCCCTCGCCCCCGACGGCAGCACCCGCGTCGACAGCACCGGCGGCTGGCCGGTCGACAGCTACACGCCCACCAATTGGTCGTCGCTTGTCGGCTCTGACCAGGACATCGGCACCGGCGGCATGGGTCTGTTGCCCGTCGGCCTCAGCAGCAAGTACCCGCATCTCGGCGTCACGCCCGGCAAGGATAAAAACATCCGCATCCTCAACCTCGCCGACATGAGCGGCCAGGGCGGTCCCGGCCATCTCGGCGGCGAACTGTCGATTTATAATGAGTCCACCTTGGGACTGATGCGGGCCAATTGCTGCGTCTGGCCCAATCCAGCAAACAGCGACGTCTGGGTTTTTGTTCCCGGCAACAACGGCATCGCCGGTTTCAAGGTCGCGATCAGCTCGGCCGGCAATCCCAGCCTGTCGCTGCAGTGGACAATAACGGGCAATTGGACCACCTCGGCCTTCGTCGCCAACAACGTGCTCTATGCCGCGCGCGGCGGCGGTGAAAACACCGGCAGCCAGTCGACTCACGAGGTAAGCGCGATCGATCCCACCACCGGCAAGGTCCTCTGGTCCGGCGCAATTGACGAATTCCACTGGGCCAGCCCGATCTTGGCCAACGGCATCCTTTACATGGCGGATGGCAACTCCGGCGGCTTCTCCGGCGCGGGCGGCCATCTCCGCGCCTGGAGCCTCGGCACCGTGGTCACCCAAGCCGCCGCCCCCGTCTTCAATCCGAACGGCGGCACCTTCCTGCTCGGCCAGATGGTATCCGTCACCATGACCTCCGCCACCAGTGGCGCCTCCATCCGCTACACCACCGATGGCAGCACGCCGACCGAGACCGCCGGCACCCTTTATTCCGGCCCGGTCAGTGTTAGTTCCACCACGAATGCCACCATCACCCTCAAAGCCATCGCCTTTGCCGCCGGAGACAGCGACAGCAGCGTGACCAGCGCGGACTATACTTTCGCTTCAGACACGCAAGCCGCGGCACCGGTCTTCAGCCCCGCCGGCGGCACCTATGCCACGGCGCAGACCGTGAGCATCACCTCCCCCACGAGTGGCGCCACGATCCGCTACACCACTGACGGCAGCACACCCAGCGAGACCGCCGGCACGATCTATTCCGGCCCGGTGAATATCGCCAGCAGCCTCACCCTCAAAGCCATCGCGTACGAAGCCGGCTTCAACGACAGCGAGATCACCAGCGCAGCCTACACCATCGGCTCGCCGCAGACCTTCAACTTCGAGGCCGAGAGTCTCAGCTACACCGGCAGCGGCGCCACGACCTCGGTCCAGACCGACAAGAACTCCAGCGGCGGCAAATGGGTCGAACTCGCCGGCAACAGCACCGGCGACCACATCGACTTCACCGTGCCCAACGTCCCGGCCGGCACCTATCAGCTGAAGATGGAATGGAAGGGCAACAACACCCGCGGCATCCTCCAGCTCTCCGTCGACGGCACCAACCTCGGCTCGACCCTGGACCAGTATGCTTCGGGCCAGACCTATCCGACGACCACGTTCGGCAACGTGACCTTCAGCACGGCCGGCAGCCATGATGTGCGGCTGACCGTCACGGGCAAGAACTCCAAGTCCAAAGGAGAACTCCTCTCCGCCGACAAGTTCACCTTCACCGGCCAATAAACGGAAAAGTTTTGCCTTTGCCGCCCCGTCCCCGGCTGATCCGCCTGGACGGGGCGCTTTTTGACCGCGCTCGCGATTTCCGGATTGGACCGCGATGCCGGAGAAAGCCTCACCCTTTCAACAGCTCGCGCAGCCGCGCGCACATCTCGCGGCTGCCGGCGACGTAATGGATGCGCTTCATCTTCAGGTCGAACTGCCGCAACGGCAGCTGCTCGCCGTTGAGGAAATGGACCTCGCCGCCCGCGGCGCGGCAGAGCGGAATGGCCGCCGCCAAATCCCAGATTTTCACGTTGTGGTCGACCGCGCCGTCGATCAGCCCAGCCGCGACGTAGGCCAGGTGCAGCGTCGCGCTGCCAAAGGAACGGATCTTGAAATGCGCCAGGACCGGCTGGGTCTGCGGCACGAGCGATTTCTCCGCCGGGCTGTGCATCCCGACCAGGCTCTCCTCGTTGAACGGTCCGGTCCGCACCTGCGCCGCGCGTCCGCCGTCATGCACGCCGAAGCCCGGACCGCCGTGCATCAGCGTCCGCCGCGACAAATCGTAGACCACGCCGTAAACCGGCTCGCCCTGCTCGAACAGCGCCAGCGCGATCGCGCACAGCGGCATGCCCAGCGCGTAGTTGTTCGTGCCGTCGATCGGATCGAGCATCCAGGCGAACCGCGTCATCACCGGAATGGGCGCGGGCGCGTCCGCCAGTTCTTCGCTGAAAAACTGGTCGCCGGGAAATTGCGCGCCGAGGTCGCGAAAAATATTTTCGGAAATGGCCACGTCGGCCGTCGTGACGCGCGTGCCGTCGCTTTTCCAGCGGCTTTCGGCGCGGCCGAACTCGCGGTGAAACAATTCAGTCTGGGCGAGGACCGCGCGCTGGGCGGCCTCGATGCGGGCGGATAATTCGGATGAAGGCATGAATCCGCCAATTGACGCCAATCGCCGCGGGGCGACAACTCAATAACGGCGGCGCGGCCGGCGCGGCAAAGGCTACTCGTAGTCGTAAAGCTTCGGGTCGCGCGTCGGCGGGCCGCGGCGCACGCGAAACCGGTGCCGGCCTTCCTTCGTCTCCGCACCCGGCGTCCCCTCGGGACCGCCGCCGGGCAATTCGCCCTCGTTACCCTCCGCTCCGCCAAACTGTTCCTCGATCGACTCCGGATCGGCGCCTTCCTCGAGCTTGCGCATGACCTCCTCCATTTCGCTGTCGATCTTCTCGCCGGTGAGCTCGGCCATGCGGCGCATCATGCGGCCCATCGCGCGCGGATCGTTTTCATCGACGTTGGCAAATTCGCTTTCCATCGCCTGCATCGCCGCCTCCATCCGCGGATCGTCCGCCCCACCGGCTGGACCGCCGGCCGCCTCGTTTCCGGCGTCTGCTTTTTCACTTTTGCCCGAACCGGTGACGGCGAAGCTCGAAACCAGCTTTTCCATGCGGAACGCCGGATTGTCGGGACACTTGGGAACGGCCCGTCCCTGGGCCAGCGTTTTCGCGTAGAACTGGTAGATGCGGTGGTTGTCCGGGCAGTAGAATTCGTAAATGGGCATGGCGCGAATAGCTAATCGGCCGGCGGCCGGTTGGCAAGTTGATGGCCGCGCTGCACGCGCACGGCTCGTCCGCCGGCATTGAGCTGGTCGAGCACCTGCGTCAGGCGGCGGCGTTTTTCATCCTCGCGCCGGGAGAACATCTCCAGCTGCTCGGGTCCGTCCTCGACGTTCGACAGCCGCACGCTCACCAGCCGCAGCGGCCGGCGCTTCTTCCATGCGGCGCGCAGCAGCGGCGCCACCAGCGGATAAAACGGCGCCTCGAGGTCGCCGGCCGATTCCAGGCTGCGCCCGTGCGACTCTTGCGAGAAATCCGGATAACGCACCTTGATCGTGATCGTGCGCACCCGCTTCCGGTCAGCGCGGACTTTCGGCATGAGTTCGTCGAGCATCCGCTTCGCCACGCGCTCGATTTCGGCGAAATCGCCGATGTCAGCGGCGAACGTCTCCTGCTGCGAATAGCTCTTGGCGTCCTCCTCCCCGGTTTCGACCGGCCGGTCGTCCTCGCCGCGCGCGAGGGCGGCCAGTTCGCGCCAGCCGTCGCCAATGACGGCCTGCAGTTCGGTTTCGTTGCGCGCCAGCAAATCGCTCACCAGCACCAAGCCGTGGCGGGCCAGCGCCGCCTCGGTTTTCGGCCCGATGCCGGGAATTTTTCCCAGCGGAAGCAGCGCGAGAAATGCGGCCTCCGTTCCCGGCGGGACGACGACAAAGCCGTTCGGCTTGCGCAGCTTCGAGGCGATCTGCGCCACCAGCTTGTTGCTCGCGAGGCCGAAGGAGACCGGGATTTGCAGCTCGTCCCAGATGCGCCGCTGCAGTCCGCGCACCGCCGTCTCGACTTCAGCCGCGCCCTTGAATCCGCACGGCCCGAGATCGACGTAGCCTTCGTCGATGGAGTTGCGCTGCACCAGCGGGGTCAGCGTCTCGCACAGATCGAACATCCGCCGCGAGACCCGGCCGTAAAGCCCCGGCGTGTGCGGAATCAAAATCAACTCCGGGCAGACCTTCAACGCCCGCGCCGTCGGCATCGGCGTGTAGACGCCGCGCGCCCGCGCCTCGTAGCTCGCGGACGAAATGATGCCGCGTTCCCGCCCGCCGACCGCGCAGATCTTTCCGCGCAGCGAGGGATCGCGCGCCTGCTCGCACGACACGAAAAACGCATCGGCGTCGAGATGAATGATGACAGGAAGGCGCTCGGACATTTTTCCAAATGGACGACGACAAACGCAACCGGACGCAACTTTATCCTTCGCCCGCCTGAAAACAACATTGTCGCGTTTGCGGCGATGCCCTACCGATTGAGCTTGGCCGGCTGCACCGGCGGAACGTAACCCCTCGGAATTCCATGAAAATCCTCCCGTTCGTTGCTCTCTCCCTCTTGTTCAGCCTCGGCGCCATGGCGGCCGATTCCGCCGCCCCTGCCATCTCCTGTGAAGATCGCGGCATGCCCGCGGTGGCCGTCACTCAATCCGGCAGCACCTGGATCATTGCCGGCCGGCACCAGACGGTCACGCTCGACGCCAAAACGCTTGCCCTGCACGTCCAGGCCGGCCCGACCGCCTGGGACATGGTGCCGTCCGCTCCCACGGACATGCAGATCAAGGCCGGCGGGCGTGAGTTTTTCGTCCGCCTGGCCGACGCGGACAAGATCGCCATCGAGCCTTACGACACCGGCTTCAAGACCGGCGTCAAACTCACCCTCAGCGGCTGGCACCGGCCGGGCGAAAATTCCGGGACGCCGCTCGACCTCACGCTTTATCTCACTGTCTGCCTCGAGGGCGCCGCCGAGGATCTCGTTTTCGACACCATGGCCGGGGAGAGCTGCGACGCCGCCGTGCACCAACTCGACTGGCCGACCGCGCTCGACGCCAGCGACGTCGATTACAGCGTGCTCTCCAATAACCGCGGCAACCTCCTTCCCCGCCACTGGCCGAAGCCATACTCGCCGATTCGCGGCGATTCGCATTATCCGAACGACCACAGCGTGCTGCAAAGCCACGTCGTCGAATCCTGGTCCATGTCCTGGTGGGGCTTTGAAAAGGGAAAATCCGCCATGATGGTGATCATCGAGACGCCGGACGACGCCGCCTACCAGTTTTCGCACCCGGCCGGCGGCCCGACCGTCATCGGCCCGCGCTGGCGCGAGACGCTCGGCCGGTTCGGCTACCTGCGCACCGCCCACCTGTGTTTTTTCGACGAGGGCAACTACGTCACCCTGGCCAAGCGCTACCGTCGTTACGTCATGGATACGGGCCTGTTCGTCTCGCTGAAGGAAAAGATCGCCCGCACGCCCGTCCTCGCCGGCCTGATCGGCACGCCGCAGACGCGCATCAGCATCCTTCACAATATGAATCCGGAAAGCGACCGCTACGACCCGGCCGCGCACTATAGCCTCGTCACGTTCGACGAGCGGGCCAAGCAGCTGTGCGACCTCAAGGCCGGCGGCATCGACCACGCCCTGGTTTTCATCTCCGGCTGGGCCAACCTCGGCTACGACCGCCAGCACCCCGATCCATTGCCACCCGCGCCCGCCGCCGGCGGCTGGGACGGCTTGAAGCGCCTGACCGACACCTGCCGCGACCTCGGTTATCCCTTCATTTTCCACGACCAATACCGCGACTATTACCTGGACGCGCCTTCATTCAACAAACAGTTCGCCATTCACGAAGAGGACGCCTCCCTGCCCGCCACGATCTTTCCCGGCTCGCGCTTCGGCGATGCGAAAATCGGCACAATGCCGATCATGTGGCACTGGGACGGCGGCAAGCAGTCCTACCTCAACGCCCGCTTCCAGGCCGGCCATCTGCGCAAGAACTACCAGCTGTTTTTCGACCATGGCATCCACCCCGACGGCATTTACATCGACGTGATCGGCTACGTGCCGCCGGACGAGGATTTCAATCCCGAGCATCCCACGACCCGCAGCGATGCCATGCGCGGCGAGGCCGCGCTGCTCAACTGGTCCCGCGCCAACCTCGGCTTCACCGCGACCGAGGCCGGCTCCGACTGGGTCGTGCCCTACGCCGATTGCGTCAACCAGTCCGGCGGCAACGGCAAGTGCATCCCCGTCCCGCTCTACCAGCTCGTCTATCACGACGCGATTTTGATTTCCTACGGCGCGAGCCGCGAGGACGGCGACAAGGGCCTGCTCATGGGCCTGCTCTGCGGCGGTATGCCCGAGCTGCCGGTCACGCCCGGCGCGGGCCCCCACGCGGAAAAAAATCTCGTCTTGGTCAAGCAAATGGCCGCGCTGCACAAGCGCGTCGCCCTGCTCGAGATGACCAACCACGAATTTCTCGACGCCGACCGCACGAAGGAACGCACGACCTTTGCCGACGGCACGACCGTGACCGTGGACTGGACCGCCGGCACCGCGACCGTCTCGCCCGCGCTGCCGGCGAAAAAGCAATAAATACCCCGTTCTTGTCACGATAACCTGGTCGCTTGGAAATCGTTCCATGCAGAGATAATTACGCTTGACGTTACTATCGTGTTGCGTATCTATTCTGAGAGATGATTCTTTCCTTTCGCTGCGAAGCCACGGAAAAAATCCACCGGGGCGAAAAAACGCCTGACTTGCCGGCCGACATCCAAAAGGTCGCCCTGCGTAAACTCCAACAACTCGACATCGCAAAGAAACTGGACGATCTTCGGATTCCTCCGGGCAACAGGCTGGAACCGCTGAAGGGTGACCGCAAAGGCCAGCACTCCATTCGCATCAATGACAAATACCGTATCTGTTTCATTTGGACGGACCGCGGCATCGAGAACGCAGAGATCGTAGATTACCACTAAAACCATGACACAAAAACTTCCACTTCCAACCGCCGGCGAAATGCTCCGCGAAGAGTTCCTCAAGCCCATGTCAATCACGCCGTATAAATTGGCGAAAGACATTCGCGTGCCACAAACCCGCATCTCGGCCATCCTCGCCGGCACCCGTGCCATCACCGCCGACACCGGCCTGCGTCTTGATCGCTACTTCGGGCTTTCCGAAGGATGGTGGGTCAGGCTCCAGACGGATTGCGACCTGCGCAAAGCGCGCCGTGAATTGAGTGCGCGGATTGCCCGGGAGGTTAAGCCACGCGAGTTCGCCGCCGCTTAGAGCTACTCGTGCGCGAGAGTGGGCGCGCAATCAATAGCCCATCGAAATCGTTGCCAGAACTGAGATAGTTTGAAAACAAGGTTGGGGTTAGCAATGACCATAGGTCGGGCTTTG
>DATJYF010000109.1:0-5469 GCA_035499715.1 Opitutaceae bacterium
GCATCAGGCCGCTGCAAAGCATGATGGTATTGGCCGCCAGCACCACCAGCGCCGGCGCGGCCCCCGCGTAAGCCGGCCCGTAAAGAAATTTCACTCCCCACGGACCGAAAAGCAGCGCGCCCACCGCCGTCAGCCACCCCAATGCCGAGAGCAGATCGAAGCCGGCCTGCAACCGGGCCTGAAAAGCATCTTCGCCTTGCGTTCGTGCCGCCGCCAGACCCGGAAACAAGCTCGTCCCGAATGCGCCGGCCACGAAAACGGCAATATCGACCAGCCGCGCCGCCGCGAAATAGACGCCGGCCGCGGCGGTGCCCAGCCACGCCTTGACCACAAACTGGTCGAGGCGCAGCACCCCCGCCACCACCACCGTCGAGACGGCCAGCGGCGCGCCGCGGCGCAGCAGATGGCGTGCGATCCCCGCATCCCATCGCCAGGGCGCGGCCCGGTTTGGACTGTCGCGATAGGACAGCCAGAGCGCGGTGGCAAAAAGCAGGCTATCGAGCGCCTGCGCCGCCGCGAACCAAAACAAAGGCGCGCCCGCCATGATCAGTGCCAGGCGCGTGCCGGCGCCAAAAAGCAAGGTGATGAAACGCGCCCGGGCCGTGCGCCACGACTCCAGATGCCGTTGAAACCACAGGTCGACCACTTCTGCCGCCTGGGCGACGAGCATGAGGCTGACCGCCGCTATGAGCGGCGCGCTCGTGCGCAGCGCCGGGATCAGAAAAGCCGCGGCGGTGAGCCCGCCCGCCGTCAGTGTCCCCGCGCCCAGCCGCAGCCGCAGCGCCGTGCCCAGCAGCGCGCCGGCTTCCGCCGGTCGTTGCACCATCTCGCCCACAATCAAGCCGTCGAGTCCCAAGTTGGCGGAGCCGGCGAAAAGCGTGCAGAGAATGATGGCAAAATTCAACTGGCCGAAGCCCGCCGGCTGAAGATAGCGGGCCACCAGTCCGAGGACGAGGGCGAGGACGACCATCCGCAGCCCGCGTTCCGCCAGCAGCCAGAACGTGTTGTGAATGGGAGGGGAGGGCACGCGGGGAGGTAACCACAGACCCTTGTGGCTCGGCACGCTGAAAATTTCGGCGACGCGGACTGGTTTTGCAGGTTGTAGAATAAAAATTCCTTTTTCGCCTCACGCGTGCCACGCTGCCACCTGCCATGCGCCAGCCGACCGTGCTTCATTTTCTTGGCTACGACCAGGATGCCGGCGGCGTGCTCACGGCCATCCGACTGCTGGCGGCGCAGGGCGGAGTCCGGCATGCCGTCGTGGTCAACCGTGGATTCCGCTGGCGGCGCGTTCCCCGGCTGGCGGCCCTGCGCGGTCCGCGCGTGGTCTGCGAGACGATTTCGCTGGGCAATTTCTTGCGCTGTCTTCCGGCCACGGTGAGGTTGCTGCCGGCGGTGGAGCGGGGTCGGGCAATGGTGCACGGGCAGTCGCGCGCCGGCTTGCTCGTGGCCTTGTGGCTCTGGCTGCTCGGCCAGGATGCGGTGGTAACCCAGCCGCATTCCTACGGCCGACAGCGGTGGTTTTACCGGTGGGCCGCGCTGTGTCTGGGCGAACATTGGGTCTGGCTCAGCCCGGCAATGAAGAAATATTACGGTGTTGGCGGTTCCGGCTGGGACGGTTGCATTCCAGAGCCGCTGCCGCCCGTCGCGAAGTTACCTCGGCGCTTGCCGGATGAGCGAATCGTTCTGGCCGGCGCGGGCAACATCGTCCGCTGGAAGGGCTGGCATCTCGTCCCGCAGGCGTTGGCCCGGCTCCCTTCCGCGGTGCGGGCCCGTCTTGTTTTCCGGCACGCGGGCGAGGCCGACGACTCGAGGGAGTCGCGCGCCTATGCCGATGAACTGCGGGGCTTGACCGTCGAGCTCGGCCTGAATGACTGCGTGAAGTGGTGCGGCTGGCGCGCGAACATGGCGGAATTCTGGGCCGACGCCGATGTCGCGGTCGTCGTTTCGGTCAACGAACCGATGGCGCTGGCCGGACTGGAGGCGCTCGCCGCCGGCCGGCCGCTGATCGTGGCGGACAGTGGCGGCCTCGGTGACATCGTCACGCCGGGCCGCAATGCGCTTGTCTTTCGGACCGGTGACGCGGCGTCGCTGGCTGCGGTGTTGCAGGAACTGGTGGAAACGGATTTTTTGTCACGGGCGGAAGCAGGCGGGCTGTTGCCGGCGCGCGTGCGCGCACCCGAAGTCGCAGCGGCCTGGCGTTCGATCTACCTCAGCGTCCTGGGGCGAACCGGCGAGGGAGGCATATGAAATGACGCCGCGCGTGCTGGTTGTGATCGCGACTTTTCGCCGGCCGGAGAGGCTCGGCCGGGCGCTCCTGTCGCTGCACGGGCAGGGGCCGGCGCTGGGCGGCGCGGTGGTGGTCAACAATTCCCGCGATGCCGAGACGGCGCGGGTCGCGGCCGAGGCACCGATTGCGGTCCGACTCGTGACGCCGGAGCGGAACCTCGGCACCGGCGGCGGTGTGGCGCGGGGCTTGCAGGCCGCGCTGGAGGATGCCGCGGCGACGCACGCCTGGATCATGGACGACGACGCGGACGCCATGCCCGGCGCGCTCGAGGCCATGCTCGCCGCGGTGCTGCCGGTCGGGGCCGCGGCGGTCACGCCGCTCATAACGGATGAAAGCGGCGCAGTCCGGTGGTTTCCGGGACCGCTCCCGCAGCCGGCGTGGGATGTCATCCGGAGCGGAGTGACACCCGCGGAATTTCGCGCGCGCTGCGGCGGAGCGCCCCTGCGCTGGAGCTGGTCGCCGTGGCCGAGCCTGCTCGTGACGCGCGAGGCCGTCGCGGCGGCGGGCGTGCCGCGCGCGGATTTCTGGTTTCAGTCATCAGATCTTGAATACACGCTGCGTTTGTCGCGATTCTTCACCTGTGTGCTGGCACCGGCGGCGGTGTGCCGGCACTTGCCGCCACCGGAGCAGCCGGAGCAGCGGCGGATGAAGGATCTCTGGACCTTGCAGAACAACGCCTTTCTCGGCACGCGGTTGCGGCATGGCCGGCGGATATTGCGGCATCTGCCGGGCAATCATTACCGCTATTGGCGCAATCACGGCCGTTCGTTAGCTGCTTTGGGCCAGTCTTGGGCTGGGTTTTGGCGCGGCGCCGCGCTCGGCCGACTGGCGGGCGAGGAGGATTATTATGTTTTCCTCAAGTCGTTTTCCAGCCAAGAACCGAGCGCCCCCCAAGCGTCCTCAACCGAAACGGCCTGAATGCAGTGGGGCACGGCAAAGCGACAGTAATCCCGGCATGGCTTATAAGGACAGGATGCGCCCTCGATCCAAGCAGACTGCGAATGGCGAGGCGCGAAATATTGCGGAAGGGACGGCCCGAAAATGGTGAAAGTTGGCATACCGAGCAATGCCGCGAGATGGCCGGGGCCGGAGTCATTGCCGATGAAGCGGTCGGCGCCGGCGAGGATGGACAGCAGCACCTCCAGGTCGCGGAGCGAATCATCAAGCAGGGTCACGTCCCAGCCGGCCGCGCGCAGCCGGCCGGCGATTCCCTCGAACCGTTCGCGCGGCCACCGACGCGCCGGCTGGCCCGCGCCGGTGTGGATCACCATGCGCCGGCCGTCGGCTTTAGCCCCGGGCTCCGGCATGGGCAGGCTCCAGCCGAGCGCATGGGCCAGACCGGCCCAGTGCTCCGCGCGATGCGGACGCGCGGGGCGCGGCAACGGCTGCGTAAGCAGCAGGTGCGAACCGGCGCGGGGAAAACCGAGCCGTCGCCGCGCCCCGGCCAGGGTGAGCAGCGCGTGGTCGCGCGGATCCAGCCGCGCGGAGACGCCGAGATCAAAACGGCGCCGGCGCAGTTCGCGCCGCACGCGGGCAAGTTCGCGCCATGGCCAGCGATGCAGGCGGTATTTGTCCCGGAAGGCCGTCCACGGCGCGGTGAACGGCACGAGTTCGACCCCCGGCGCGAAGCGGGCCAGCAGCGGCGCCGCATGCGGCTTGGCCAGGAGCGTCACGCGCGCCTGCGCCGCCGCGACGCGCAGGAACGGCACGGCGAGGGCGAGGTCGCCCAGGCCCCAGAGTTCCAAGACGAGGAGGCGCGGCGGAGCGGAGGCTTGCGAAGATTTTGCCAAGCGGCCGGAGTTAAGTTCTCAATCCCCGTCATGACAAGCAGCCCGCAGCCCGGCGTTGCGCTGCCGCCACATGCCCGTGCCGGCTGGCTGCCGGCGCTCGCCTGCGCGCTGGCGGGCGCAGCCGTGTTCCAGTTTTTCGGCAACAGCACGCGCGGCTACATCGACACGGCGTCGCTGTTTTACTGGTGGGGTTTCCAGTGGGTGAACCCGTCCTCGGAGACGCAACACGGCTGGCTCATCCTCGGGTTGAGCGCATGGCTGTTCTGGCGGAATCTGCATCCGAACAAGGGTCGAGATGTCGAGGGTTCGATCGGCGAACCACCGACCAATCCGGGTTTCTCGTCCTTACGGCTTCTCGACTCCTCGGCCCCCGCATTGGCCGCCATGCTCGGTGCGCTGGCGCTCCACGCGGCGGGCTACGCCGTGCAGCAGGCACGGGTGAGCATCGCGGCGTTGCTGCTTTTCACCTGGGGCGTGCTGCGGCTGGCGGGCGGGCGACAGTGGGGCAGGGCGGCGGCGTTTCCACTGGCCTTCCTGCTTTTCGCCGTGCCGGTGAATTTCTTGGACACGGTGGGATTCTATCTGCGGCTGTGGGTCAGCGAGGCGAGCGCGGCGCTGGCGCACGCCGCGGGCATCGGCGTGGTGCGCAACGGCACGCAGCTCTTTGCCTCGGACGGACGCTACAATTACGACGTGGCTGCGGCCTGCTCGGGCGTGCGCTCGCTCATGGCCATGCTGGCGTTGTCGCTGCTCGCGGGCTATTTGAACTTGCGCGCATGGTGGCGGCGGGGCGCGGTGCTGGCGCTGGCCCTGCCGGCGGTTTTGATCGGCAACATCGCGCGCATCGCAGCCATCATTTTCGCGGCGCAGATTGGCGGACAGGCGTGGGGCAACCGGGCGCATGCGGTCATGGATTACGGCATTTTCGCCGTCGTCCTTTGCCTCGTGCTCGCCGCGGTGGCGCTGCTGCGGAGGTTCGACCGGGGAAAAACTGCGTCTTGCCCGCCGGTCGACCCAACGCCGGATTCCTCCGGCGCGCGGTGCGCGGCCTGGATCGCCGCGATCGTTGTCGTCGCAGCTGCGGCCGGCGTGGCCGGGGCCGCACGGCGGCTCGATGCGCTGCCGCCGGCGGAGTCCGTCGGGCTGCGTTTGGCCGCCGACGGCGTGAATCCCGCCGAGCTGCCCTCGTTTCTCGGCACCAAATGGATGGGCGAGGGTACGCCGGTGACACCGGTCGAGCGAACCATCCTGCCGCCGGACACGGGATTTTCGCGCAAGCTTTATGTGCGGCTGGACGATCGGCGCCGGCAGGTGTTCGTTTCCCTCGTTTTGAGCGGACGCGACCGCACCTCGATCCACCGGCCCGAGCTCTGCCTCATTGGGCAGGGC
>DATJYF010000110.1:0-9641 GCA_035499715.1 Opitutaceae bacterium
ATTTGCGTCTCGCCCCGGCCGCCGCCGCCCGCATGCTTGGGGGGCATGCGCCACTGCATTTATCCGGGGACCTTCGATCCCGTGACCTATGGCCATCTCGACGTGCTCGAACGCGCCTCGCGGCTGTTCGACCGGGTCACGGTCGCCATCGCCAGGAATCCTGAAAAAAGCCCGCTGTTTTCCGCCGAGCAGCGGCTGGCCATGCTGCAGCCGAACGTCGCCAAGCTCGGCAACGTCACCGTCACGGTCTTCGACGGCCTGCTGATCGAGTTCGCCCGGCAGCAGCACGCCTCCGCCATCATCCGCGGCCTGCGCGCTGTCTCGGACTTCGAGTTCGAATTCAACATGGCCCTGATGAACCGGCATCTGGATCCGGTGATCGAAACGATCTTCGTCATGCCCAAGGAGCTCTACAGCTACACCAGCTCGAATCTGGTCAAGCAGGTCGCCAAATACGGCGGCGACGTGTCGCATTTCGTGCCGCCCAACGTCGCCGGCGAACTGAAAAAGGTGTTTGCCGGCTGACCGGCCGCGCCCGCAAGGCACTTTCAAGACCGGGCCGGCGCCAAAATTCCCGTGACTTTTCCGGCCGCGCCGCGTCAGGCTCACACCGAGGCATCGCAGGACACGGCTTCAATGCAGATTTGCGAGCGCACCGGAATTCTATTTTACCATTTCATTTTTTATGTCCAAACCCGGAAGTTCAGGCCGCTGGATCGTCATCATCATCCTTCTTCTCCTCGCCGGAAGCGGCGGATGGTATTATTGGAACAAAAACAGCGATAAGGCGCCGGAATATTACACCACCAAGGTCGCCCGTGGCGACCTCGAGCAAAAAGTCACCGCCACCGGCGTGATCCAGCCCGTGCTGGACGTGCTGGTGAGCAGCCAGATTTCCGGCTACATCAACAGCCTGTCGGCGGACTTCAATTCCAAGGTCAAGAAAGGCGACCTTCTCTGCACGCTGCTGCCGACGAACTACCAGGCGGCGCTCAAATCGGCCGAGGGCGATCTGGCCAACGCCAAGGCCAATTACGACCTGCAAAAGGTGAATGTGGACCGGAGCAAGCAGCTCCTGGACAAGAATCTCATCGCCCAATCCGATTACGACCAGGCGGCGGCGCTCTTCGAACAGGCCACCGCGCAGGTCCAGATCAAGACCGCCTCCGTCGAGACCGCCCGCGCCAATCTTTCCTACACCGAAATCCGCTCGCCCATCGACGGCATCGTGATCAAGCGCGCCGTCGACATCGGCAACTCGGTTTCCGCCAGCCTCAATTCCCCCACCCTTTTTGAAATCGCCAACGACCTCACGAAAATGCAAATCGACGCCTCCGTGGCCGAGGCCGACATCGGCAACATCGCCGAGGGCCAGGATGTCAGTTTCTCCGTCGACGCCTATCCCAATCGCACTTTTCGCGGCAAGGTCTTCCAGATCCGCAACGCGCCGGAGACCCAGCAGAACGTCGTCATTTATGATGTCATGATCAGTGTGGACAACGGCGATCTCAAGCTCAAGCCCGGCATGACCGCCAACGCCCTGATTACCGTCGCCCGCCGCGCCGACGCGCTGCTGGTGACCAACGGCGCCCTGCGCTTCCGCATGCCGGACAATATTGAGACGACGACCGCGCCCGACCCGGCCAAGGCCGGCGAAAAACCGGCCGAAAGCGCCCCGGCCCCGGCCGCGCCGGTCAAGAAGCTCAGCCAGGACGAGCAGCGCCAGGCCATGCGCGAGATTTTCCAGGAAGCCGGCTTTCAACGCGGCACGCCGGCCACGCCGGAGATGATCCAAAAAATCCAGGATCTGGCCAAGCAGCGCGGCGTCGAGATTCCCGAGCGGATGATGGCCTTTTTGACCGGCGGCGGCGGCCGCCGCGGCGGACCCGACGCGCCCGTTTTCCGCGACGTTTTCCGCCTGCCGGGCGGGAACGCTTCCGCCAAACCGGAAAAGGTCCGCGTCAAAGTCGGCATCACCGACGGGTCCAACACCGAAATTCTCGCCGGCCTGAACGAGGGCGACGTGATCATCACCGGCCTGAGCCAGCCCCTTGCCGCGCAACCGGCCGGACCGACCGGCGGTCCCTTCGGCGGCGGCCGCCGCTTCTGATCGCCATGCGCGTTCGCCTCCCGCGTCATGAGCACTGTCGTCAAACTGGAAAACATCCACAAGGTCTATGACTCCGGCGAGGTGAAGGTGCACGCCGTGCGCGGCATCTCCATCGACATCCAGACCGGCGAATTTGTCGCCATCATGGGCGCGAGCGGCTCGGGCAAATCCACCCTGATGAATCTCCTCGGCTGCCTCGACCGGCCCACGGAGGGAAGATACCTCCTCGACGGCACCGACGTTTCCGGCCTCGACCGCAACGAGCTGGCCGACATCCGCAATAAAAAGATCGGTTTCATTTTCCAGGGCTTCAACCTGCTTTCGCGCACCACCGCGCTGGAAAACGTCGAGCTGCCCATGCTCTACACCGGCCGGCGCAGCTCCCGCCGGGAAATGCGCGAGCGCGCACTGCAGTGCCTGGAGGTGGTGGGCCTCTCCAACCGCGCCGACCATTTTCCCAGCCAGCTTTCCGGCGGTCAGCAGCAGCGCGTCGCCATCGCCCGCAGCCTGGTCAACGAGCCGCAGGTGCTGCTGGCCGACGAGCCCACCGGCAACCTCGACAGCAAGACCTCCGTCGAGGTCATGGGCGTTTTTCAAAAACTCAACGACGCCGGCATCACCATTCTCATGGTCACGCACGAGCTCGACATCGCCCGCTACTGCAAGCGCAACCTCATCATCCGCGACGGCCTGCTCGTCAATGACGTGCGGGTCGCCGAACGTCTGATCGCCGAGCGCGAGCTGCAGCGCTTGCGCGAGGCCGAGGCGGCGGTGAAACTCACCACCTGAGCCCCGATCCGATGCGCTTTTTCTCCACCATCCTTGTCGCCCTGCGCGCCCTCCGCCGCAACAAGATGCGCTCGATCCTCACCGCGCTCGGCATCATCATCGGCGTCGGCGCCGTCATCGCCATGGTCAGCATCGGCAACGGTGCGCAGGCCCAGGTCGAGGCCCAGATCGCCAGCCTGGGCCAGAACATCATCCTCGTCTTCGCCGGCAGCATCAACGCCGGCGGCGCCCGCAGCGGCTACGGCGGCGCCGGTTCGCTCACCGTCGACGACGCCCTGGCCATCAAAAGCCAGGTTCGCGATGTCACTGCCGTCAGCCCGGAAGTCCGCGGCCGGGCCCAGGTCCTGGCCAACGGCCTGAACTGGTTCACCGGGATCGCGGGCGAAAGCGAAGACTACCTCACCATGCGCCAGTGGCCCCTTTCGGCCGGCGTCGATTTCACCGAGCAGGACGTGCGCAGCGCCGGCAAGGTCTGCATCATCGGCCAGACCATCGTGACCAATCTTTTTCCCGACGGCGATCCCGTCGGCAAGAGCATCCGCATCCGCAACCTCCCCTTCACCGTCATTGGCGTCCTCGCCTCAAAAGGTTTCAACCTGCAGGGCACCGACCAGGATGACATCGTCATCATTCCCTACACCAGCGCGATGAAACGTTTTTCCAGGCAGACTTTTCTTCCGGTCATCGATGTCCAATCCGCCTCGGCCGATCGCATGGCGAATGTTGAACAGGACATCGCCGGCCTTCTGCGCGACCGCCACCACATCACCCAGGGCCGGGATGACGACTTTGCGGTGCAGGATCAAAGGGAGATCGCCGAGGCGCGCAACGCCGCCAATCGGACCATGACGCTTCTGCTCGGCGCCATCGCCGGCGTCTCGCTGGTCGTGGGCGGCATCGGCATCATGAACATCATGCTCGTCTCGGTCACCGAGAGGACGCGTGAGATCGGCATCCGCATGGCCGTCGGCGCCCATGGCAGCGACATCCGCATGCAGTTCCTCATCGAGGCGGTCGTGCTCAGCTTGATGGGCGGCATCCTCGGCATCCTGTTCGGCATTGGCGCGTCGCAGTTTTTCTCCTACTTTTATCGCTGGCCGGTACTGGTCTCGACCGTGGCCATCGTCGCCGCCTTCGTCTTCAGCGGCGCGGTCGGCATCTGCTTCGGTTATTATCCCGCGAGCAAGGCGGCAAAGCTCGATCCGATCGACGCCTTGCGCTACGAATGATCGCCCGGATGCAGGAAAGGCTTGCCCGCGGCGGCCGGTTGCGCTTGGAACCCGCGCGGTTTGTGCAAGACTCAACCCCTATGCGCGTCCCGTCCCTCCGCCGGCTGACGCCAATCCTTGCCCTCCTCCTTGGCTTCGGATTTGGCGCCGGCCCCGCCGCGGCCGCGGATCTCGACGCGGCCGTCGCGCTTTTTCAGGCCCAGCGCTATCCCGACGCCCGCGCCGCCTTTGAAAAAATCGCCGCCGCCGCTCCGCAGAACGCCGCCGCGCATTACTACCTCGGCCGCATCGCCCTCTACCGCGACGACGCGGAAACCGCCGACGCCGAGCTCGAGAAAGCCGCCGCCCTCGATCCGAAAAATTCCGACTATTTTTTCTGGCTGGGCAGCGCCTACGGCATCGCGGCCCGCGAAGCGCACTCCCTCTTCAAGGCTTCCCACTGCCGCACCGCCCTCCTCAAGGCCGTCGAGCTCAATCCCGACAACCTCGAGGCCCGCGAGGCGCTCGTCACCTTTTACCGGCAGGCGCCGTTTTTCGTCGGCGGCAGCCTGGCCAAGGCCCATGCCCAGGCCGCGGAGATTAAAAAACGCGACCCGCTCCTCGGCGCGATGGCCGAGGCCGAGATCTGCATCTCCGAGAAAAAATACGACGACGCGTTTGCCGCGTTCGAAACCCTGCTGAAAGAGCATCCCGATCAAATTGCGGCGCTCTATCAAATCGGCTTCATCTCCGCCACCACCGGACTGCGGCTCGACCGCGGCGAGGCCGCGCTCAAGGCCTACCTTGCCCACACGCCCGGCGACACCCAGCCCAGCCTGGCCTACGCCCACCTCCGGCTCGGCAACATTTACGAGCGCGAAAAAAAGCCCGACGACGCCCGCGCCGAATACCAGGCCGCGCTCGCGCAGGATCCCAGGTTCGCCCTCGCGGCCCGCGCTCTCGCCAAACTCCGCTAGCCCGCCCGGTCCGCCGCAGCAACGCGCTTGCTGTCGGCGGTGTTGCCCGGCTGAATTTTTTCATGTCTGCGCCGCCCCTGGTTGAATTTCGCGACGTCGCCAAACGCTACGGCCACGGCCCGCCCGTCTTCGAACGCATCAGCTTCGTCGTGCAGCCGGGCGACTTCGTCGGGCTGATCGGGCCCAGCGGCTGCGGCAAGTCCACCCTGCTCCGGCTCATCGCCGGGCTCAGCCCGCTCACCGCCGGCGCCATCACCGTGGACGGACTCGCGCCGGAAACCGCCGCCGGCGAACTCGCCTTCATCTTCCAGGAGCCCACGCTGCTGCCCTGGCTCACGGCGGCGAAAAACGTCGAGGTCCCGCTCCGCCTCCGTCGCGCCCCCGCCGCGCAACGCGCGCAGGCCCGCCGCGCCGCCCTCGCCCTCGTCCGGCTCTCCGGCCGCGAAAATTTCTATCCGCGCCAGCTTTCCGGCGGGCAAAAAATGCGCGTCTCCATCGCCCGCGCGCTTTCGTTCGCGCCGAAAATCCTCCTGCTCGACGAGCCCTTCGGCGCGCTCGACGAGATCACCCGCGAGCACCTCAACGAGGAATTGCTCGCCATCCGCCAGCAGCAGGCCTGGACCGCCTTCTTCGTCACCCATTCCGTGGCCGAGGCCGTGTTTCTCTCCAACCGCCTCCTCGTGCTCGCCGCCAATCCCGGCCGGCTGCACCGCGAGGTGCGCATCGATCTGCCCTACCCGCGCACGTCCGAAACCCGCCAGTCACGCGACTACCAGCAGCTCGTCGCCGAGATTTCCCGCCTCCTGCGCTCCGTCGAAACCACCGCCTGAACATGCCGCGCCGATTGCTTGCCTTCCTCCTCCCTGCCGCCACCGGCGCGCTTTTCATCGCCGCCTGGTACGCCGTGTGGTTTGCCTTGTCGGCCGACAATCGCTTTCTCCTGCCCGCGCCCGGCGCGGTTCTGGCCGCTTTGCGGGACAACCAGGCCGTTCTCGCCCGCGCCACACTCAACACCGCCGAGGGCGCGCTGCTCGGTTTCTGCCTTTCCGCGGCGGTGAGCTTCGCGCTCGCCCTCGGGCTGTCCCTTTCGTCGCCGGTGCGCGTGAGCCTCTATCCTTATCTCATGATCCTGCAGATGACGCCGGTGATCGTGTTCGCGCCCGTCCTCGTCCTCTGGGTGGGACCGGGGTTGAAGAGCGTCACCATCATCACCTTTCTCATCTGCTTTTTTCCGGTCGTGGTGAACACCACGCAGGGCCTGCTTTCCACCGACCGCAACCTCGTGGATCTTTTCCGCATGTACAAGGCCGCCCGATGGCAGGAGATTTTTCTCCTGCGCGTGCCCGCCGCAATGCCGTACTTTTTCACCGGCTTGCGCATCGCGGCCGTGCTGGCGCCGATCGGCGCGCTGGTCGGGGACTACACCGCCGGCAGCTCGGCCGGCGACGGCGGCGGCCTGGGCTTTCAAACCATCATTTACAGCAGCCAGGCGAAATATCCGGCGCTTTTCGCCACTGCGGCCGTCACCTGCGTGCTCGGCTTCGCCTTTGTCATGGCCGTGCTCGCCCTGAGCTGGCTCGCGCTTCACAAATGGCATGATTCGTTTGAACGCACCGATGTCTGATTATCTTTCGCCATGAAAACCGTTCTCCTTTCCCTCGCGCTCATCGCTGCCGCCTCCGCATCGGCCGCGCCGGACAAGCTGTTCAAGCTCACCGTGCAGCTCGACTGGGTCGCGGAGCCCGAGCACGGCGGTTTCTACCAGGCCCGGGCGCGCGGATTTTTCCGCGACGAGGGCCTCGACGTCACGATCATTCCCGGCGGGCCCAACGCCTTCGTCATGCCCAAGATCGCCACCGGCCAGGCCGACATCGGCCAGGCCGACAGCACCAACACCCTCCTGCAGATCGCCGAGGGCGTGCCGCTGCTCCAGGTCGGCGCAGTCTTCCAGGACGATCCGTCCGGCCTGCTCGTGCATCCCGCCAGCTCGGTCCGCCGCTTCGAAGACCTGCAGGGCAAGACCATCATCGCGCGGCCCGAGTGGGCTTTTCTCGCGTATTTGAGAAAAAAATACCACCTCAGCTTCAACGTCGTGCCGCAGAACTTCTCTGTCGCGGCGTTTCTCGGCAACCATGAGGCGATCCAGCAGGGTTATTACATCGCCGAGCCCTACCACATCGTCCACGCCGGCGGCCAGATGCCGCGTTTTCTCTCGACCTGGGAGGCGGGTTTCCGCGCCTACGCCGTGCTCATCACCAGCCGGAGGTTCGCCCGCGAGCACCCGGCCGAGCTCCGCGCCTTCCTGCGCGCCTACATCCGCGGCTGGCGCGACTACCTCGAGGGCGATCCCACCCCCGCCAACGAGGCGATGAAAAGGGCCAACCCGAACAACACCGACGACTTCATGGCTTTTTCGCGCAAGATGATCATCGACGAAAAGCTGGTCACCGGCCGTGGTCCGGACGGCGGCCCCGCGCAAATCGGCCGGCTCGATCCGGCCCGTTTCGCCGAGCAAATCCGGCAGCTCGAGGACCTCGGCATCCTCCCCAAAGGCAAAGTCACCGTCGACGAAGCCATGACCACGGAATTTTTGCCCTGACTTCCCGGCTTGACGCCTGGAATCACGCGGAGGATGGAAAATATCCGTGTCTGACGGCGCAACCCCCGGCCAGATTCCCGCGTCCTTCACCTTATGGTCGACAACCCACCTGATGGTCGCAACCGCTTCACCCTGGGCCCGTGGCTCTTTTTGCGGCTGCTCGCGCTCGTTCATCTCTGTGCCTTCGTCTCGTTCTGGGTGCAGCTCGGCGGCCTGGTCGGCCCGCACGGCGTGCTGCCCGCCGCGGATTTCTTCCACGCCGCGCACGAGCACTTCGGCGCCGTGGCCTACGCCCAGCTGCCGTCGCTCTGCTGGCTGTTCGGCGCGCAGACCTTTCTCCACGTGCTCTGCGCCGCAGGCGTCGTCCTCTCGCTCCTGCTTTTCGCCGGAGTCGCGCCCGCGCCCTGCCTCGTGCTGCTCTGGACCGCCTACCTCTCGCTCGTCTGCGCCGGGCAGATTTTCTATGAATTCCAGTGGGACGCCCTGCTGCTCGAGACCACGCTGCTGGCCGTCTTCTTCGCGCCCTGGTCGTGGCTGCCGCTCTGGCGCCGTGCGGAGCCGCCGCGCCTCGCGCGCTGGCTGGTCTGGTGGCTGCTCTTCCGGCTCATGTTTCTCTCCGGCATCGTCAAGCTGACCAGCGGCGATCCAACCTGGCGGCACCTCACCGCGCTCACGTTTCATTACGAAACCCAGCCGCTGCCCACGCCGCTGGCCTGGTACGCCTGCCACCTGCCGGCCTGGTTCCAACGCGTTTCGTGCGCCGTGATGTTCTTCGTCGAACTGGTGGCCCCGTTTGCGCTTTTCGCACCGCGGTGCTGGCGCCACATGGCGGTGCTGCTGCTCATCGGCCTGCAGTTTCTCATCGCCCTCACCGGCAACTACGCCTTCTTCAATCTGCTCACGATCGCGCTCTGCCTGCCGTGCTTCGACGACGCCTGGTTGCAGCGCATCGCCGCGAAATTTCCTCCGGCCGGAAAAATCCCCGCTCCCGCCGACGGATCCGGCCTGCGGTTCGCGCCGGCCTGGCCGCTGCGGATTTTCGCCGGCTTGGTTTTTCTCCTCACCGCCCTGCTGGCCTCGCTTGATTTTTCCGTGCGCCTGCCCGGTCCGATCGAGGCCGGGCTCGACGCGGTCGGTCCGTTCCGCTCGCTCAACAATTACGGCCTGTTCGCCGTTATGACCACCACGCGCCCCGAGATTATCATCGAAGGCAGTGACGACGGCCAGGCCTGGCGTCCGTATGAATTTCGTTGGAAACCGGGCCGTCTTACCCGCGCGCCCGGCTGGGCCGCGCCCTACCAGCCTCGCCTTGACTGGCAGATGTGGTTTGCCGCCTTCGAGGGTGTCGACCAGAACCGGTGGGTGGTCAGTCTTTGCGCTCATCTCCTGCGCGGCACCCCGCAGGTCCTGGCCTTGCTCGGCCCCAACCCCTTCCCGGAACACCCGCCGCGTTACATTCGCGCCGTGCTCTACGATTACCACTTTACCGATCGCGCCGCCCGCGCCCAAACCGGCCAATGGTGGCGCCGGACCGTGTCCGATTTTTATCTCCCGCCGATTTCGCTGCGGGAGGACGCCCGTTGATCCGGCATGAATTGGGAAACGCTCGACTGGACCGCGCTCGACCGTTTGCGCGGGGGATTTCTCGGCGGCGGCGCGGCGTCCGGACCGTACTGGCGGTCGCGCCGCGACCTCTCCGCCTACGACGCGACCTACGGCGAGCGCATCGGCTGGAAATGGGATGCCGTCTTGCGCGAACTGCGCCTCCGCGGCTGGGCGCCGCCGGCGGACACCGCCGTGCTCGACTGGGGCTGCGGCAGCGGCGTGGCCGGGCGTCGCGTGGTCAGCTGGCTCGGCTCGGACCGCGTCGGCGCGCTGCGGGTCTGGGACCAGTCCGGCCTCGCCGCCGATTTCGCCGCCGCGGCGGCGGAGGCGCAATTTCCCGGGCTGCGGGTCGA
>DATJYF010000111.1:0-3445 GCA_035499715.1 Opitutaceae bacterium
GTTCCCACGGCGGTGTAACGCCAGAGTTCCAGCAGCATGGTGTGATAATCCACACCAAACGCGCTCTCAAACATCGCCTCATCCGGTGGATTTGCCGACGTCAGCTGGACAAACTTGAAAAACGGCTGCCGGTATTTTCCCCCGGCACCGAAGAGGCAGAGATACACGAATTCATAACATTCGTCCTCCCAAGTGCCGGTGGGTTCAAGGTTCAACCAGGCATAACGGGCGCCGCCGGGAGGAACGATGACCGGGCTGCCAACGGTATGCGGATGGGCTGTCCCGGAAAAAAGTTGATCAAAGGGCAGGAAGGTTCCGTCCTTAAGCGCCGCCTGCAGGTCGTCTTCGGAGCCAGCCTCACGCACCTTCAGCGTCACATCGGTCGTGAGCGCGGGGAAGCAGATTGCATCCTCGGTGCAAACCATTCCCCGCAAGGCTCGGCCGAGGCCCTGGTTGAGCCAGGGCGGCATGCGCCCGCCCATGTGACCGAGGAAAGCCCGCGCAAAAAAACCTTGCAGGGCATGCGCGACCGAATCGTCGGTCATGGAGTTGCCGAGGGTGGGCGCGCTCGCATCGTTGGCCATGGAGTTGTCCCCCATTTGAATATCGAGATTGACGATCGCCATCGGTTCAGCCGCAGCGAACCAGGACATGGCCCTGGTTTGTGGATTACTGTGGAAATCGAATTCGGCGTATTCCGGGTAGTGTGCGCAGAAAATCAGGATTAATGGCGGGCAATTACCGGCCTGAGCCGGCCAGAGCGTCCCAACAGCCCGGTAAAACAAAAGAAAATCGTGCAGCATCCGTTCGGAGTCATCGTTCGAAGCGGTGGAGAAAATTTTCAGACCGGGCAGATTGGCAGACTTCCAATGCTCCTTTTCGGATTGGCTGATCTCGGCCGGTGTCGGCGGCGGCGCCGCGACGGAGGCCATGCTTAACGGCGATGAGGTGATCGGCCGGCCCGTGACCGAACCGCGGTCTGGCATGATGCTCTCCTGTACCATCGGCCTGATTTCTCCGCGCGGCGATTTTACATCCAATGGCCACGCCCGATATTGAAGTTTAATCATGCATTCCTGCGCCAGCGGCCCGAAATGGGTTGAGCTCAGCCGCAGGGCCACGGCCTGGGCAAGGTGTTCATTGGTGCAATCAGCCAGATAGATGTCACTCACGTTTCCGTCGGTGCCAACGATGAGGTAAACGGTGGCCTCGCCGGCGATGTTTAACGCCGCCAGCAAGTCCGGGGGCGCCGGCGGGAAGATAATCAATCGTGGCTCCGGACGATCGCGGTATTTTGCCTCCAGCCGATCCTTGTCCGCCGGCGTCAACCGCTCGATCTTCACGTTGTCCGGCATGCCTTCCGCCGGTTCATATTGAATGGCCTGCTCTATATGACTGTCTTGAAAGTCCCCAACCCGGCCCAATGCCGAATCCGAACCTGCACTGTAGCCTAAATTAGGCGATGACCGCGATGGACGGGCAACGGCCAATTTTTCCAAATAATGGCTGTCGCTCGGGCGGACGACGGCGCGGCAGAAACCGATCGGCGCGGAATTTTCCGCGGTCGCCGGCATGTTGGTGCAGGAGGAAAAGAGTGCGACAACAGCTGAAGCGAGGAACAATGAAGCGTTGAGGCGATGGATATAAGCGAGGGCATTCATAATGAAAAGCGGACCCGGCCAACTCTTGTGTTCATGACGCCTGGGGTCTAAAAGCAGCCAGCAGATGCGAAATCGAACACCCATTCAAATCAGAAGTTTTACCTTTGTTCGAATCTGTTACTATTTGATATCAGCCCATCTGTAAGGTAAGACGACGTTGCTCCACACCGCTCGTTCGCTTCGGGCTGTGGCCGGCTGTTATCTGGCATCCATGCTCTCCGACGGCGAACTGCTCCGGTGTTATGTCGAGGAAGGCTCCGAAGACGCCTTCACTGAACTGGTGCAGCGTCACGTCAGCATGGTTTATCTCGCGGCCCTGCGCCGCGTCGGTCGCAATGCCCACGCGGCCGAGGATGTCACGCAGGCCGTCTTCACCGATCTGGCGCGCAAGGCGCGTTCGCTGCGTGGGCATCCCAGCCTTGTCGGCTGGCTTTATACCGGGACGCGCTTTGCCGCGGCCCAAGCCGTGCGCACCGAGCGGCGGCGGCGCGCCCACGAAGAGGAGGCACACACCATGAATGAATTTGACTCGCCCCCGCCCGTTTCGACCGACCGTCTCGAACCGTTCCTCGACGAGGTCCTGGATCTTTTGGATGAGCGGGATCGCCATGCGGTCTTGCTCCATTTTTTTGAAGGTCGCACGTTCGCCGAAATCGGCGCGGTTCTTTCGCTCAGCGCCGATGCCGCCCGCATGCGCGTCAACCGCGCGCTGGAACGGCTGCGCGCCGAGCTTGCCCGGCGCGGCGTCGCTTCCAGCGCCGCCATCCTGACCGCGACGCTCTCGGCCCAGTCGACGCTGGCGGCGCCGGCGCCACTGGCCCTCGCGGTCGCCAGCCATGCGCTCCGGGATGCCGGGGCCACCCATGCCGTCGTCTCCCTGGCCGTCCGGCTGGTCCAGGCGGCGAAGTCATCTTCGTTCGTTCCCTGGGCGGCAACGGCCGTGGTCATCGGCGCCGCCAGCCTCGCCTTTTATTCGCTCGAACCGCCGTCGCCGGCCGCCGCGCCATTGGCTCCGGCCAGTCAGCCGAAAACCGCTCCGCTCCAATCCGGCGATGCCGCTTCGAATCCGGCGGAAGTGCCTGCGCCGGATTTTGCGCCGTCCCCGTCCGTCCGTCCCAGCCCGCCACCTGAGCCCGGCCGCTCCTTGAATCCGCCGGCCGCCGCCAGCGATTTTGACCAATTGTCGGTGGAGGAGAAGAACATCCTCGCCATGCTTTGGGCGCAACGGAATCTGGCGCCGCCGCCGAATGGCGGCGTATGGGGACTCAGGATCGGGCCGGAAGCCCCCAACTTCAAAGGGTGCGCGCCGCTTTTGAAAAAGGGCCTGGTTAATATCGGCAAGGTCCGCCGAATAATTTATCTCAATAAATTCGGCCTGGCCTTTTGCGAGGCGAATGCGAGGGAGCTCGACGCGTATCCGGTTCCTGATTACAGGAAACCCGGCTCGGCCAGGTAAGGCGGGCCGTTCGGCGGGTGTTTTCACCGGCCGCGCAAGCCAAAAATTCCGCAAACCGGTCGCGCGGCGCCGCGGGCCGGCGGACGGTCATGAAAACAAAAACCGCGGAGAGGCGAATCTCCGCGGTTTCGAGGGCGATCGGATCGGATCGCAAGGAAGCGCCGTTTCTTACTGGCCGGTGAAGGTGAACTTGTCGGCGGAGAGGAATTCGCCGCTCGACTTGGAGTTCTTGCCCGTGACAGTCAGGCGGACGGTGTGGGTGCCGGCCGAAGCGAAGGTCACGTTGCCGAAGGTCGTGGTCGGATAGGTCTGGCCGGAGGAATATTGG
>DATJYF010000112.1:0-4309 GCA_035499715.1 Opitutaceae bacterium
ATGGCTGCCTGTGTTCTGCTGGTCGTGGCCATTATCGCCATGAACGCTTTGGGCGCGTATCTTCGCGGAATGGCCTGGCCCAACCAGCCGTCGACTCTTGGCTCGGCGATCTCCGTGGCATTGGGCGCGTTCTGGCCGGCGTCACTGGCCGGCTTGATTGTCTGGCTTGTGCCCACACGCGAGCGGTCTGTCGCCGGCCGGTAGTCAACCGCAGTTTTTGGTTTACCCGCGCGTCGCCGGTCCCACCCGGACGAATTCTCAATCTAAATTCTGCAATGAACCGCCGGATATGTCCGCGTCATGGCCCAAGGTCACTTTTGATGGACAATGGCGGTCCACTCACGTTCGCTTGATGGCCAAGTGTGTCTGGCCACCGGCCACTGCGTTCGGCCGCGCCGCACGTCGATTTGCCCGCAACGTCGTCTCGGACCAACCCGGCTATCGATTCACAAAACGCTTTCGGTAGCCCGAGTGTGAAATTTCGGATGAATAATCCCGAGCAGATCGTGCAAAAAGACACGGGCATTTGCCGGCCGGCGCAGCGATCCGTTCCGGAGCTGTGTTGCCTTTGGGTTAATCCGCGGCCAAAAAGCCGGTAACCGGAGAGGTTGGCGCGCTTTTTGCAACAAGCCGGGCCGATGAAAACGAATCAGATCGAATCCATCCGCTATAAACTGACTCGGAAACCCATCGTTGTGCAGTGTTCCAACACCCGTTTTCTCGCATATCGCGATCCGGCGGGGCGGCTGCGCCATTTCTGGAAACAGACACTCTTGCCGTTGCCTGTTCATATTCTGGATTGCGAGAGCTGAGCCCGCCGCGTCCGGCGGCTGGGATTACCGGACCAGGCAAGGCCGTTTCGGGTCGAATTTCCAGCCGGGAACCAGGAATTGCATGGCCGCGGCATCGTCCCGGGCACCCAGGCCCATTTTTTGGTAGAGCCCATAAGCTTTTTCGATCTGAATCATGTCGGCCTGGATCCCCAGCCCGGGTCCCGTCGGCACCGCGATCTTCCCGCCGACGATTTGCAACGGCTCCTGCGTCAGCCGCTGGCCATCCTGCCAAATCCAGTGCGTGTCGATCGCCGTGATGTTCCCCGGCGCCGCCGCCGCCACGTGGGTAAACATCGCCAGCGAGATATCAAAGTGATTGTTCGAATGCGATCCCCAGGTGAGCCCGCCCCAATCCCGGCACAGTTGCGCGACGCGCACCGAGCCTTGCATCGTCCAGAAATGCGGATCGGCCAGCGGAATGTCCACCGCCTTGAGTTGCAATGCATCGGCCAGCTGCGCCCAGTCCGTCGCAATCATGTTCGTGGCGGTCGGAATTCCCGTCGCGCGCCGGAACTCGGACATCACCTGGCGCCCGGACAAGCCGCGCTCGGCGCCGCACGGATCTTCGGCATACGCCAGCACGCCCTTTTTCCCGCGACACAGCGCGACGGCCTCTTCCAATGACCAGGCGCCGTTTGGATCAAGCGTGATTCGCGCGCGGGGAAAACGCTGGGCCAGCGCAACAATGGCTTCCATTTCCTGCGCACCCGCCAACACGCCGCCTTTCAATTTGAAATCGTTGAATCCATAACGCGCCTGCGCGGCTTCGGCCAGGCGAACGACGGTGTCCACCGTCAACGCCGGCTCGTGCCGCAGCCGCAGCCAGTCGTCCTTCGCCACCGGTTCCTCGGGATAAGGCAGGTTCGTTTGCTTCCGGTCGCCAATGTAAAAAAGGTAGCCCAACACCTCCACGGCTGACCGCTGTTGTCCTTCGCCCAGCAGCGCGGCGACCGGTAATTCCAAAAACTGGCCGAGCAAATCGAGCATCGCCGATTCAACGGCGGTGAGGACATGAATGGTCGTCCGCAGATCGTACGTTTGCATGCCGCGGCCGGCCGAATCGCGCTCGCCGAACCGGTCACGGATATTTTTCAGCACGGAATGATAGAAGCTGACTGGTTGCCCGATCACCAGCGGGCGGGATTCTTCCAGGGTCTGGCGGATGCGTTCACCGCCGGGAACTTCGCCGAGCCCGACCCGGCCGGAGGCATCCTTAAGCAGGACAATGTTCCGGGTGAAGAAAGGACCATGGGCGCCGCTGAGATTGAGCAGCATGCTGTCCTGTCCGGCGACGGGGATGACCTGCATTTCGGTGACGATCGGAGCACGCATCGGCGGATGATTGCTGATAAACGCGGCGCGATCAAGCAAGGGCAAACCGGCGGGGTGGCGGCATCTTGCCGCCAGCATTTTGCGGTTTCGATTGCAAGGGCCGCTGCGCCGCTCGGCAGCTTGTTAAAGAGCGGTTGAATTGGCGGAGACGGTCCCGCAACGCGGGAAAGTAAGAGACTTGTGAGCTCGTCTCTTACGGATTAACTGTTTTTTTGACGGGTGGTTAGGGGACTTGCAACAGGAAGAACTGCCGTGGCGAATTCGGATCGAGGTTGATGGGGAAGATGAAGTTGCCGTTGGCGTCGAAGTTATCCGAGCCGATGAAGGTCCAGTTGGTCAGCGGGAGGGTGAGGTTGGTGGAACCCAGGACATAGTACGCGGCTCCCGGGGTGCCGTTGGTGCCGCTGAGGGTCAGCGTCTGGTCGATCGCCGAGTAAACGGATGCGACGATGGCCGGTGAGGTCTTGACCAGCGGCATGGTGAGCAGGTCGATGGTTTGGCTGGCGACATTGTTACTGAGGCTGGCGGTGAGGCCGGAGGGGATGGAGCCGATGGCAAGATTGGAGATAGCGCCGTTGAAGTTGGAGTATTTGATCAGGGAAAACCGGTTGGTGCCCGAGGCATTGGCCAGGGCATCGAGGTTGAGGGTGGTCAGGCCGCCGGCAGTGAGCGTGGCGGTAAAGATATTGGTGGTGGGGGCCTGGGCGTCGAGCGAGAGGTGGAGGCTGGCGTTGGTGAGGTTGAACGCGGTGACGGGGCGGCTGGCCGAGCCCAGGGCGCCGCCCAGGATGAGGGTGCCGGCGTTGAGGGTGACGAGGCTGGTGCCGCCGTTGTTGGTGATGGCATTGGCCTGGACGGTGCCGCCGTTGACGTTGAGCACGCCCCAGAGCTGGTAGGCGCCGGCGGCGCCGCTGCTGGTGGTGAGCCAGAGGTTGCTGTTGACCAGGAGCGAGGCCGAGCCGTTGACGTCGATCTCGCCGTAATAATTGGTGCCGGTGGTGCCGACGCCGGTGCCGCCGGAACTGCCGGGGGATTGGACGGCCATTTGGAGGGTGTTGACGTCGAGGGTGCCCTGGGCGAAGAGAACGACGCCGGTGGAGTTGCCGCTGCCGAGGGTGGGGCTTTCGCCTTTGCCCAGGATCAGGAGATCGACCAGGGCGTCGAGGGTGCCGCCGGTGAGATCATTGGTGCCGCGGCTATTGGAGCCGGTGTTGCTGGCGCCGGAGTTGTCGCCGACGAGCCAGCGGGACATCCGGCCGCCGTTGGTGCCGCGCAAATAGAGCGAGCTGTTGTTCCAGGCGGGGTTAAAGCCGAGCCAACCGATGTTGCGGCCGCCGCCGACGGTGAGGCCATCGGCGTAGAGGACGTTTTGCTGGCCGAGATAGAGGAAGCTGGTCTGGGAACTGTTGGCCAGGGGATTATCGGCCAGGTCAATGCCGGCGTTGGTGGAGACATTTTTGGCGGGCATGAGCAGGGTGAGAGTGTTGGAGCGGGCCAGGTAGACGGTGCCGGCGGAGCGGGCGGTGCCGGTGGTGGCAAAGTTGCCGATCTGCAGGCTGCTGACGGTGGCGTTGAAGGTGTCCAGGCCGGACAAGTCGAGGGTGGCGCGCTGGCTGCCGCCGGAAGCGCCGGCGGTGTATTGGCGGACCAGGATGTTCGCCGCGGCATTGCTGACGAGCAGAGTGGCGCCCGGGCCGCTGATGGCGTCGTAGACCACGGCATTGGTGCCCAGATCGGATTCGGTGCCGATGGTGAACTTGCCGGCCACGGTCAGGGTGCCGTCGGGCGTGATGAGGGTGTCATGGAAACCGTTGGTGGCAGTGTCGGTGAACGATTTGATGGCGACATCGCTGTTGAGGAAGTTGTTGACGAGGTTGCTCGAAGCCGCAACGGCGAAATTGGTGAAGACGATGTCATTGGAACTGCCGGGCGGGCCGAAGCCGCCGGCGGTAATGTTGGTCCAGTTTTGGGCGGTGGACCAGTTGGTGTCGGAACCGCTGGCCCCGGTCCAGAGGAGCGAGCCGGGCAGGGCGACGGTGCCGCTGCTGACGATGAGGGTGACGGCACTGGAATTGGTAATGCCACCGCCGGCGGCGGTGATGGTCAGCGGGAAGATGCCGACGGGGGTGTTGCTGGCGGTGGAG
>DATJYF010000113.1:0-3132 GCA_035499715.1 Opitutaceae bacterium
GGCGCAGAGATCCTGGACGTGCGGTTCGCTGGCGGCATTGATCAGGGTGGACCGGCCGGTGGCGACGGCGGCGGCCATGGCGAAATTTTCCGTGACGGTGACGGACATGTAGTCGAGCCAGTGCCGGGCGCCGGTGAAACCGTGCGGCAGGCGGATGACGAGCGTGTCGCCGTCGTTGATCGCGGCGCCGAGGGCGCGAAGGACATCGAGGTGCGGATCGATTTCGCGCACGCCGAGCGAGCAGCCCTTGGCGTTGGAGGGCACGGAGATTTTTTTCAGCCGGTGGAGCAGGGCGGGGTAGAGCAGGACGGTCGAACGCATGTCCTGAGGGAGTTCGCCGCCGGCCAGCGCCGGCTTGAAACCGGAATGGTCGAGGCGCATCTCGCCGGCGTCGCGGTCCCATTCGACGAGCGAGCCCTGGGTGCGGACGAAGGCGACGAGCTTGTCGAGGTCGGTGATATCAGGGACGTTTTTGAGCGTGACCGGCGCGTCGGTGAAGAGCGTCGCGCAGAAGATGGGCAGGACGGAGTTCTTGTTGCCGGACGGAACGATGGTGCCGGAGAGCGGCTGGCCGCCGTGGACGATGAGGTCGGACATGGGCGTGCGCGAAGGAGGCGATTAAAAAAGGCGTCCGTCGAAACGGACGCCTTTGTGATGCTCCCGGCGGGGGGCGTGGCGCAAGAATTAACTGGCCGGCGGGCCGCTGCGGCCGCCGCCTTCACCGCCGTGGCGGAAGTTCCGCCCGCGACCGCCGCGGCGCCGGCGGCGATAACCGCCGCCGTCGGGACGGCGTTCGCCGTTCGATTCGTGGCCGCCGCCTTCGTGACGAGGCTGGTTCTCGCCGCGCGGAGCGCCGCCGTCGCGAAAACCGCCGCGTCCGCGACCGCCGCGGTGGCGCCGGCGATGGCCGCGATGGCCCTCATGGCCGTCATGGCTGCGTTCGCCGTCGGGCGCGGCGTGGCCATTGCCGTTGGATTCGGCCGGCTTTTGGCCGCCGAAGAGGTCCTTCAGCCAGCCGAAGAAACCGCCGGATTTTTTCGGCGGAATTTCGGCGGCGGGCGCGCGCCGGAAGTCGCGCGATTCCGCCGGAGCATCGCGCCGCGGCTCCCGCGGTTCGCGGGCTTCAAACGGCTTTTGTTCGGGACGCGGCTCGCGTGGCTCGCGTGCTTCGAAGGATCTCGGTTCGCGCGGTTCGAACGGTTTCTGCTCGCGGCGTTCCGGCCGGAAGACCGGCCGTTCGTCGCGGCGCGGGCGCGCGTCGGGTTTCGCCGCGGCGTCGGCCGGGGCGCCGCCGGCCGGGCTGTTTTCCCAGCTCAGGGAGGGGCGCTTGGGCTCCTCGGGCGGGAGGATGTTGAGTTGCGGCTTGATTTCGGATTCGACCGGCGCGGTGGCAATGGCGGCCGGGGGAGTTGGCTTGATTTCAACGCTCGCCGGCGCGGGTGCGGCGGCAGCGGGTTTGGCTTCTTCCCTGGCCGGCGCCGCGGGGGCGGTCTCGGCAAAGGGATTCTGGTATTCGCTCTTGGTGGCGATGACTTCGATGGCCGTGGGACGATACTCGCCGGCGCCGGCGGGCGCGGAAGCTGCGGCGGGCGCGGCGGGTCGTTTGCCGCGGGCCAAGCCGGAGCCGCGCGAATTGCCGAAGGCAGCGGGCGGATTTACGGTCTCGGCGCTGGCCAGGGGCGCGCCGGACGTTTCAGGTTCTGACATGTTGTGTGTGTTGTTTTTGTGAGCGGCGCTCACCGCAAGACGGGAGCAGCCGGGTGTATGAGAAGCACGCGGAACGCGGGAAACGCGCTCGACGCATGCTATAACCTGACAGTATCGCCGATTTAGGCCGTTTCGGCAACTGTAAAAAACCTCCTGCCGGCAACGGGTTAGCGGGCGCCCCCGCCCGCCTCCGCGCACGCCGGGCTTGCCAGCGGCCCTCCTGCGACGTAGCCACAAGACATGGACAAGCTCGAGGAAATTTTCCGGATGCAAGACGCGCTCAACCGCCGCATCGGCGTCGACCTGCCGCCGCCGACTGATGAGGACAAGGCGAAGTGGATTCTCAACTACACCCGCGCCATGCAGCAGGAGCTGGCCGAGCTGGTGGACAGCGTGCCATGGAAATGGTGGGCCAAGTACCAGAAATTCGACGAGCAGAACGCGCGCGTCGAGGTTGTCGACCTCTTTCACTTTCTCGTCTCGCTGGCGCAGACTCTGGGCATGACCGCGGAGGACGTTTACCAGGCCTACGTGAAAAAGAATCAGGTCAACCACCAGCGGCAGGACAGCGGCTACGCGCAGAAAGACGCGGCCGACTCCAAGCATATTTGAGCGGCCGGGGGTGCGGTTTTTTCCGGGCCGCCTGGGTCCACAAGTCACGTGCGTGAAACAAATCTTGCGCACGCGCGTCAAACCGCATTGAAAATTTCCGCCCCAATATTGCTTCCGCATGGTCAAAAAAATTGAAGGCAAACCATTAAAGCCGCCCTCGGGATTCGTCGGAAAGGTGGCCGCGAAGGTCCTCGATGCCGCCGAATGGCTGTTCTACAAGTTCTCCATCGTCGGCGACCAGCCGGTGTTCGACAACGCCAAGTTTCCCTGGGTCGCGGCGATCGAGGCGGAGTTCCCGAAAATCCGCGCCGAGCTTGACCGGGTGATGCAGCGCCGCGACGAGCTGCCGAATTTCCAGGACATCTCGACCGACGTGAAGACCATCCAGACGGACAACAACTGGAAGACCTTCGTGTTTTGCGGCTATGGGGTGTGGGCGGACGAGAACTGCCGGCAGTGCCCCGACACGGTCGCCGCGCTGAAAAAAATCCCGGGCATGAAGACGGGCTTTTTCTCCATTCTCGCGCCGAACAAGCACATTCCCGCGCACCGCGGCCCCTACAACGGCGTGCTCCGCCTCCACCTCGGCATGATCGTGCCCGAGCCCAACGAAAAAGTGCGCATCCGCGTGAACACGGAGATCGCGCACTGGTATGAGGGCAAGGCGCTGATCTTCGACGACAGCTACGACCACGAGGTCTGGAACGAGACCGACCACTGGCGCGTCGTGCTCTTCGTCGATTTCGTCCGGCCGGTTTACTTTCCCTTCAACCTGCTCAACTGGTTCATTCTTCGCATGGCGGTCTTCACGCC
>DATJYF010000114.1:0-8215 GCA_035499715.1 Opitutaceae bacterium
TTTGTCTTTCGGGGCGTTGAAAGTATCGTTTTTGTAGAGAAATCCACGCATCGGATCGTTCGTCGCGACTCCACTATAGGCAGTCTTTTCGGTGGTAACAGGGGGCTCGGCGACCTTGCCTTCGTTCTTGGTCGATGGAGCGCCTGCCCCAGCACCAGGAGCACTGACCTCGGCCATTCGGCCTTCATCCGGAGCCAGCGATTGGGCTGCGGGAGCGGCGTAGCTTAAATCCATCGACGCGGTTTTTTTTGCATCAGCTTCCGATTGCTTGGCCAGCTGGTTTGAACTGTCCACCGGCGCCAGCGGCACTTCGACGTAGCCGGGAGGCGGCTGCTCCGCGGCGGGCAAGGCCACCTTCACCTCGTTTTTTTGCTGCGCGACATGCTCGGGTGGAGGCTGGTAAAGCGCGAGCATCGCGGCAAAGCCGGCCGCGGCCAGTCCGGCCACCAGCCAGTAGGGAAAACGCACGAGCTTGCGGGCCGGAATGTAAGGCTCGAGGTGGCGCGACGCGGGCACCGGCGGATTTTCCTTCGTTTCCATCTCGGCCTCGGCGATCAGCGCCGCCTCCAGCCGCCGCGCGGTGGCGCGAATCTCCTCGACCGCGGCCCGCGCCGCCGGGTCGGTTTGCAGCGCGGCCTCGACCGCGGCGCGTTCGCCGGCCTCCAGTTCGCCAAGCGCGTAGGCGGTGAGCCGCGGATCGTCGGGTGAAAGTTTGGTTTCGTTCATGGCGGTGTCTCCTTCATTCCGGCTGGGCCGCCCACTCCCGCCGCAGCCGGGCGACCGCGGTGTGGATCAGGAACCCGACGTTGCTGACCGAGAGCCGGGTGATGCGGCTGATTTCCTGATAGCTGAAGCCGTTTTGGAATTTGAGGCGGATGACCTCCTGCTGGTTGTGCGGCAGCCGGTCGATCAGCCGCAGCAGCGCGGCGTGCGTCTCGGCGTGTTCCAGCGCGCGGCCGGGACGCGGCTCGTCGGCCGTCACCCGCTGGTCGCCGCCTTCCTCGAAGCGCATCATGCGGCCCTCCTTGCGCAGGACGTCGAGCACGCGATGGCGGCAGACGGTGAAAAGCCATTCGACGGCGTGGCCGTCCACCGCTGTGCGCGGCTGAGCCACGAGGCGCGCAAACGTGTCCTGCACAACATCGCGCGCCCGGTCCGCGTCGCCGAGCATCCGCGCGGCGTAGCGGGTGAGCGGCGCCTGATGGCGCGTGACGATGGATTCGACCCAGGCGGTGTCGTGAGCATGTTCGGCCTCCGGTTGATCGGATGCGGGTTTCACGTGAGGTGTTCGCTGGGTTAAACGCGCCGGGCCCGGATTTCTTAGAAAACTTTTTTGCCTCCGGGGCGAGCCATCGTTTTCCTGTCGGGCCATGCGCTTGCGTTTTTCGTCCGTCCTGGCCGGCCTGCTGGCGGTTTTTCTCGCCGTGGGCTGCGCCCGTCACGCCACGCCGGTCGAGGACGGCATCCGCACCAAGACCCTCCTCCTCGGCAACGGCGCCGAGCCGCGCGACCTCGATCCGGAAATTTGCAACGCCTTTACCGATTACAACATTCTCATCGCGCTCTACGAGGGCCTCACCTGCATCGACGAAAAAACGTCGCAGGCCGTGCCCGGCACCGCCGAGTCGTGGGACATTTCGCCCGACGGACTGGTGTACACCTTCCACCTGCGCGCCAACGCCCGGTGGTCAAACGGCGACCCGGTCACGGCGGACGATTTTGTTTATTCCTTCCACCGCATTCTCTCGCCCGGGCTGGCCAGCGAATACGCTTACATGCTTTATTTCATCAAAAACGCCGAGGCCTTCAACAACGGGAAAATCTCCGATTTTTCCCGGGTCGGCGTGAAGGCGCTCGACGCGCGCACGCTGCAGGTGACGCTCGAGCATCCCTGCCCGTTCCTGCCAGCGGTGGCCGCGCACCAGTCGTGGTTCCCCGTCCACCGTGCGACCATCGAAAAATTCGGCAAAATGGACCAGCCCGGCACGCTCTGGACGCGGCCCGGCAATCTCGTCGGCAACGGACCGTTCACCCTCAAGGAATGGACGCCCAACGCCCGCATCGTCGTGGTGAAAAATCCGTTCTACTGGGATGCCGCCCACAACCGCCTCGACTCCGTCGTCTTCTTTCCCACCGACGACATCGCGACCGACGAAAGCAATTTCCGCACCGGCCAGGTCCACGTCACCTACGACCTGCTGCCCGACCGCATCGCGCACTACCGCCAGCAGGCGCCGCAATCCCTGCGCATCGATCCGTTCTGCGAAACCTTTTTCCTGCGCTTCAACGTCACGCGCCCCCCGCTCAACGACCCGCGCGTCCGCCAGGCCCTGGCCCGCGCCATCGACCGCGTGGCCATCACGCGCGACGTGCTCTACGGCAGCCGTGCGCCCGCAAACTCGCTCGTCCCGCCCGACACCGCCGGCTACACCTCCGCGGCCCAAGTTCCCACCGACTTCGACGCCGCCCGCCGCCTCCTCGCCGCAGCCGGGTATCCCGGCGGAAAAAATTTTCCCACCCTTGAAATCCAGACCAAGAACGACACCTCCTGGCGCTCCATCCTCGAAGCCATCCAGGAAAAATGGAGACGCGAACTGGGCATCAACGTGCAGATCGCCTCGCTCGAGCAGAAAACCTGGCTGGCCAACTGGCAGACCTTGAGCTTTCAGGTCAGCAGCGCGCGCTGGGTCGGCGATTACGACGATCCGACCACTTTCCTTTACATGTTCAAAAGCGACAGCGGCAACAACGAGACCGGCTGGGCCAACCCCGACTACGACCGCCTCAACGACGAGGCCGACCGCGCGCGCGACCCCGCCCGGCGCAACGCACTCCTGCAGCAGGCCGAGGCGCTGCTGCTCGACCAGGCGCCGATCGCGCCGGTCTATTACGGCACGCGCACCTATCTCATCCAGCCCGCCGTCAAGGGCTGGGCTCCTTCGCTGCTCGGCATCCACCGCTACCAGTTCATCGACCTGGAAAAATAGCCCGCGGCCAGAAGCTGGCTTGCCGCCTGCTACGGGCTGGAGTATCGCAGACCCATGCGTGCCATCCTCCCTCGCCTTGTCCTCGCCTCGCTTCCGCTTCTCCTCGGCCTTGTCCCCGCCCGCGCCGCGGACGTGAGCTTCGTCCGCGTCTGGCCCGGCTACCGCTCCGCCGAATCCTTCGAGCGCATCTCGGAGTATCTGACCGGCGGGGAAAACACCGGCGGCCAGATCGTGCTGCGCTCGCGGCCGGCCGAACGCGCCGGGTTTTACTTCCTGGCCCGGCTTAAGAATGCCGGCCCCGCCGTCGCCGGCGCCACCTTCCAGCTCGACGTCATCACGCCCGCGTCGGCCACGCCGCGCACCGTCACTTTCACCGCCGACCTGCCCGCTGGCGAACACGTTTTCAACCTCGGCCTCACCGGCGCCGACTGGCCGGACGCCAACGCCCAGCCCGTCGCCTGGAAGCTCGCGGTGCTCGCGCCCGGCGGCGCCGAACTCGTGCACCGGCAAAGTTATCTGTGGGAAAAACCGCCGGGGGAGAATTGATCGCGACGCCCCGCCGCATGGCCGACCTTTTTCAAAACTACGCCCTCGACGGCTTCTACGACGAGATGTTCGCCGCGCCCGGCCGGCCGCATCCGCACTACGAGCGGCTCTCCGCCCGCTTCACCCAGATGGAGAACATGGGCGAGCTGCTCGAGCGTCAGAAACGCGCCGATCAGACGTTCCTCAGCCGCGGCGTGACCTTCACCGTCTACAGCGACGACCGCGGCACGGAAAAGATTTTCCCGTTCGACCTCATCCCGCGCATCATTCCCGCACACGAATGGGCGCACCTCGAGGCCGGTCTCACCCAGCGCATGACCGCGCTCAACCTCTTCCTCGCCGACATCTACGGCCCGCAGCGCATCCTGCGCGAAGGCGTCGTCCCGCGTGAGATGGTCGGCTCGTCGAAAAACTTCCGCCCCGAAATGGTCGGCTTCGCCGTGCCGCGCGGCCTCTACGTTCACATCAACGGCACCGACCTCGTGCGCGACGAGCACGGCGACTACCGCGTGCTCGAGGACAACCTCCGCACCCCGAGCGGCGTCAGCTACGTCCTGGAAAACCGCCAGATCATGAAGCGCGTTTTCCCCGGCCTGATCCGCGACTACCGCGTGCGTCCGGTCGAGCTCTACCCCAACGACCTGCTCGCGCTGCTGCTCCATCTCGCGCCCGAGCACGTGCCCGAGCCGACCGTCGTGCTGCTCACGCCCGGCATCTACAACTCCGCCTATTTCGAGCACGCCTTTCTCGCCCGCCAGATGGGCATCGAGATCGTCGAAGGCTCCGACCTCGTCGTCGAGGACGACCGCGTTTACATGCGCCGCACCGGCGGCCTCGCGCCCGTCCACGTCATCTACCGCCGCCTCGACGACGATTTCCTCGACCCCACCGTTTTCCGCGAGGATTCGCTCCTCGGCGTGCCCGGCCTCGTCAGGGCCTATCGCGCCGGCAATGTCGCCCTCTGCAATCCCATCGGCACCGGCGTAGCCGACGACAAGGCGATGTATTACTACGTCCCGCGCATGATCAAATTCTATCTCGGCGAGGAGCCCATCCTGCCGAACGTGGAAACCCACCTCTCCTCCGATCCGGACGACCTGAAATTTATTCTGGAAAACCTGCCCCGGCTCGTGGTCAAAAGCGTCAACGAGGCCGGCGGCTACGGGATGCTCGTCGGGCCCCACTCCACCCGCGCACAGATCGAGGAATTCCGCGTCAAAATCACCGCGAACCCCCGCAATTTCATCGCCCAGCCCACGCTCGGCCTGTCGCGCTGCCCCGCCGTCTGCGGTGACAGCATCGAAGGCCGCCATATCGACCTGCGGCCCTACATTCTCAATGGCGAGACCGTCAAGATCATGCCCGGCGGCCTCACCCGCGTCGCCCTCCGCAAGGGCTCGCTTGTCGTCAACTCCTCCCAGGGCGGCGGCTCCAAGGACACCTGGGTGCTCAGCGCCAGCGCTGGCACCCATCCGCCGGCCCCCGGTCCGGAAAAAATCGCCGTCTGACCATGCTCTCCCGGGTCGCCAATCTCGTCTACTGGATGGCGCGCTATCTCGAGCGCGCCGAAAACACCGCGCGCATCGTCGACGTCAACGCCGCGCTCGTCGTTGACCTCCAGTCGCGCCGCGACGCCGACGACCCGAAATCCTGGGAGTCGCTCATCTACGTCTCCGGCGGCGAAGAGCTGTTCGACCAGCTCTACGACGAGGTCTCCGAGCGCACCGTCGTCGAGTTCATGCTCTTTGAGAAACGCAACCCCGGCTCGATCTTCTCCTGTGTCAGCCAGGCGCGCGAAAACGCCCGCTGCATCCGCGACCAGATCGCCAGCGAGGTCTGGGAGCAGATCAACACCTTCTACCTCAAGCTGCGCGACGACGACTACGCGCGCTATGCCCAGCTCGGATCGTCCGAGTATCTCAGCCGCGTCAAGACCCAGAGCCAGCTTCTCTACGGGATCGCCGAATCCATGCTGCCGCGCAACCAGGCCTGGTGGTTCTTCGAGCTCGGCCGCTTCCTCGAGCGCGCCGACAATGTCTCGCGCATCCTCGACGTGAAATATTTCATGCTCCTGCCCGCGCTCGACGCCGTCGGCTCCGCCCTCGACATCATCCAGTGGGCCTCGGTCCTGCGCTCCTGCTCCGGCTTCGAGGCCTTCCGCAAAAGCCGCCGCGGCCAGCTCAACCTCGAGCGCGTGGTCGACTATCTCATGCTTGACGATGCCTTTCCCCGCAGCGTCTATTTTTCCGTGCGCGAGGCCGAGCACGCCCTCGCCCAGATCACCGCCGACACGCCGCACATCGCCGAGAACGCCGCCACCACGCTCATCGCCGACTTGCGCGCCGAACTCGAGCAGATCGTCATCCGCGATGTCCTTGCCGATGGCCTGCACGAATATCTCGACCAGCTTCAGCTCAAGGTTTCGGAAATCCACGAAGCCGTGCAGAACGTCTTCATCACCTACCCCACCGCCGGCGCGCACAAGTGGTGAGCAACCGGCTCCATGCTTGAACCCAAGCCGATTATGCCATGAACTCGGCGTAATCCCAAAGCTTAACTCGGTTGAGGCAGATGACATTGTTAGGCAGAATGACAAAAAAGAAGCATGCATGGCTTTTCGCGTGGGAAGCCTCGACCGACGACAGACTCGCAGGAATTCGAGGCTCACGGTTCCTAGCTTTTATCGATTACAGGAGATCACGTGCGGCTATTCGTGACATGATTTTTGCCATCTATCTTTCATCGAATGAACTTTTACCCCGAGAAAAATTGTCATTTGCTCTTAGCCCCGAACTAAGGCGCAAGATGCAAAAGGAGGACGCCTCAAGCCTATGGTGCGGATTCAATCCGTGGGTCGTCGCGCGGCAGGTCGATGAGGTAGAAATCGAGACATTAGACAGCGGGCCTAGCATAGTTCGATGGAAACAACCGATTTATAGGTTCTCCAAAGGATATTTGCAGCCCAGCGGGTTCGTTCAAAGGGAGGAAAAGATTCAAGAATGAATGTTGGCCGTTTGCCCACTGATACCCATGGAAGATATCCTTACACCTGAAGTCTGCCTGCACCGTTACTTTATCGCGGCAAATCGGCTACGCACCTACTTTGTTGAATCGCTTGCACGAAACCCACCGCCTCAAGGGACCGAAGAAAAGCTACGTTGGTGGATTCGAGCAAATATCGACGATGTTGGAATATTCATGGCCCTCTGGTATGGCAGCTTGTATGTCGTGATCGAAGGTTGGCGAGAGCTCGGCCTGTCTGATCCGATGATTGATCCGTTTCTTGTTAGCCCTCATGTCGAGAATTTACGTCGGTACCGAAATGGTGCGTTTCACTTCCAGAAAGAATATTTCGATAGCCGTTTTACCGAGATCATGCAGGATTCTGCATCTTCTGTGCCATGGGTGCATCAGCTTACAGAAGCACTCGGTGAGTATTTTCTACGCACCACTCGTGAACGAAATCAAAAGCAAGCATAAGACTGTAGAAAGCGGAGACTATCTGCAGAAGAGACGTGCCGGAGGGCACAGTTGCTTCCGCGCCGCCGGGTCGACCAGCGTGACGGCATGATGCCCGCCTGGTCCGACTGGCAGCCGCCAACGCCCACGCTGACTCGTCTTAAAGCTTTCGGGTGCACCTGCGATTTGTAACGTATTATGTTACAAATTCAGCCTGACCTCAGGCTGTCAGTTCGCGCCCTTGCTGCCGGGCTGCGACCCAGCAGAGCAAAAGCAGCGTCCGCTCGCCATCGAGACAGGCCACGCGGGCCTTCAGGCAGTCCTGCAAACGCTGGCGCGGTACGCCAAGAATCCTCGCCAAGTGCGCCTTGCTCCCACGCTTGCGCAGTAACGGCCCCGCCTGCCGGACAAGCTCGTTCCATATCGGTGTGTCCGGCCCCGGTCGCAAAGTGAAGCCACGGCGTTGGAACTGGTGACTAACCGCACCACGGGCGGTTTTGCGGGCCGCGAGCGCGGCGACAGTGAGCAAACCTGCAGCCAGTGCGGCCGGCAGCGTAAGTCGGGGATGAAGCGGGATGGAATTCATGTTGGGATTGAATATTTGTAATATAATACGTTACAAATTGTGCAAGTAGGTTTCTGCTTTGCTTGGGGAATTAGCCTGAGCGGATAGGCCGCGATTGCTTCCGCGCCGCACGCCGGTCAGCGTCACAGTCATGACGCCCGCCTGGTCCGACTGGCAGCCGCTGGAACTGAATTCCGCGCCCTCCGCCGCCACGCTCGCCGAAATCCTCGACGGCGGCCAGGCTTTCCGCTGGCACCGACAGGCGGACGGCGCCTGGCGCGGCGCGTGGGCGGAGTGCATCGCGGAGCTGAAAATTTCCGGCGACGGACTTCGCTGGCGCGCGCCGCTCTCGTTCGCGCCGCAGACCGGCCCGGCGCTGCGCGATTATTTTGCCACCGACAAAAACTGGCAGGAGCTGACCGATGCGCTGCCATGGCGCAGCGACGCGCACCTGGCGCGCTGCCTGGCCGCCTTCCCCGGCCTGCGCATCCTGCGCCAGCCGCTCGGCGAAACTCTGCTCCATTTCCTCTGCAGCGCCACCAAGCAGATCGTGCAAATCAAACAGATGAGCGCGTTGCTCGCCAAACGCCACGGCGCCACCCTCGCATCGGAAATCAACCGCCTGCCCACTTGGCCGGAACTCGCGGAAATTCCCGAA
>DATJYF010000115.1:0-7052 GCA_035499715.1 Opitutaceae bacterium
AAAACACCCTTCTGCGTTTTCTGTCTTTCAGCTTTTTTGTTTTGTCCACCGCCACCTTGCTTCGGGCCGACCGCGAAACCGATCGGCGCAACGAAAGAATCCCCGCTGGCCACCAGATGCATCCGCCGCTGCACATCGCGATCAGGCCGTTTGCTTCGTCGGGTCCCACCGGCTACACGCCGCAGCAGTTGCGACACGCCTATGGTTTCGACCAGCTCGGCGCAACGGGCTCCGGCCAGATCATCGCCATAGTCGACGCCTACGGCAGTCCTACCATCCAGTCCGATCTTGATACGTTTTGCGCCGCGTTTGGCATCGCCAGCACCACCGTCCTGGTCTACAATCCGCAAGGCCAGCCGCCGGTCAACAGCGGGTGGGGAAGCGAGACCTCGCTCGACGTCGAGTGGGCCCACGCCATCGCGCCCTACGCCACGATCGTCGTCGTCGATGCCAAATCCTCGTCGACCAGCGATCTCCTCGGGGCGGTCGACTTCGCCGTGAGCCTCGGCGCCAAACAGGTCTCGATGAGCTGGGGCGGCTCGGAATTTTCCACCGAATCGTCCTCTGACTACCATTTCAACGTTCCCGGCGTGGCCTTTTTCGCCTCATCCGGCGACAACGGCGCCGGCGTGGAGTATCCGGCGGCTTCGCCCTACGTGGTTGGCGTCGGCGGCACCACGCTGCATCTCACCTCGTCGAACACGATTTCCTCGGAAACGGCCTGGTCGGGCAGCGGCGGCGGCACCAGCGCGTATGAGTCGATTCCCGGCTTTCAATCCGGCTGGCTGAGCAGCTCCAAGCGCGGCGTTCCCGACGTGGCCTATGATGCCGACCCGGCCACGGGCGTGCCCGTTTATCAAACCGGCGCCGGCTGGCAGCAATTTGGCGGCACAAGCATGAGCGCGCCGCAGTGGGCCGCGCTTTGCGCGCTGGCAAATTCCCTGCGTTCGTCGTCGATCAGCTCGGCGCCCAGCGCGATTTACTCGCTCGCGAATGCCAATTACACCGGCTATTTCCGCGACATCACCTCGGGCAGCAACGGTCATTCCGCCGGCTCCCGCTATGATCTCGTCACCGGCCTGGGCAGCCCTCTCGGCGCGCAGCTCATTCTTGCGCTGTCCGGCTCTTCGCAGACCGTGGCGGCGCCGCAGTTCAATCCGCCGTCCGGCACTTATGCGTCGACCCAGACGGTCGTCATCGCCGATGCCACGAGCGGCGCTTTTATCCGCTACACGACCGACGGCAGCACGCCGACCGCCACCAACGGCACGATCTACTCTGCGCCGGTACTGATCAATACCCCCACCACCTTGAAAGCGGTCGCCTATACCGGCACCGTCACCAGCCCCGTTACCATCGGTCTCTACACCATCACCACCGGCGGCACCCCCACGCTCAACTTCGAAGCGGAAAGCCTGAGCTACACCGGCAGCGGCGCCACGACTTCGGTCCAGACCGACAAGAATTCCAGCGGCGGCAAATGGGTCGAACTGGCCGGCAACAGCGTGGGCGACCACATCGACTTCACCGTGCCGAACGTTCCGGCCGGCACCTACCAGCTGAAGATGGAATGGAAGGGCAACAACACCCGCGGCATCCTCCAGCTCTCGGTCGACGGCGCCAACCTCGGGCCGACGCTCGACCAGTACGCCTCGGGCCAGACCTATCCGACCACCACCTTCGGCAACGTGACCTTCGCCTCGGCCGGCAACCACACCGTCCGGCTGACCGTCACGGGCAAGAACTCCAAGTCGAGTTCCTACCAACTCTCTGCCGACAAGTTCACCTTCGTCGGACAATAAAATTGAGATTGCGGCCGGGGCTGCCCCACCCGGCCCAGAATCTCAAAGCCGGCTCCACCGAGGGCCGGCTTTTTGTTAGGGATGTGCTGCGCGGGCGTCCAGTTAGCAGTGGCAACTGGTTGGGCTGTTCTTTCTCGCCATCCGCAGGGGAAATTGAGTGATGACGGCAGCCATTAGCAGAATGGCAAATCCGGTAAATCACGCCACCAGCTTTCTGCTTTTAAAGCGGACTATTGCTGTAGCGCACAGCAACACCACACATCCGCAAATTTTTTCATCTTTTGCCGAATAATATTATCACTTGCAGTAGTGAGTTCAATTCTTGAGCGTGGTCTTGGGCAAGCGACGCGCGTCGCCATCGAAATCCATTGCACGAGTTCATCATCATTTTCATGGACATCTGAATCCAAGTAACATATTGAGTTAATCAGTTATTTTAGAGCTCTCCTAAAAATAACCGAATTCCAGCTATGGCAACCTGCGCAATATGTAGGAAAACAATCCTTTTTGGAGGCATCAAAGAAAATGGCGTTTCGTTTTGCAGTCGCAGATGCAGGGAAAAGGGAGCAGCCTTAGTTGTCGCTCCAAATATCCCTGATGACGTTGTGACTCAATATGCAGCTGAGATACACAGAGGACCTTGTCCAAAATGCCAACGTGCTGGACCGGTGGATTTATATACTTCATATTCCGTATGGTCGGCAATCATCATCACTCGATGGGAAAGTCATCCGGAAATCTCGTGCTTGTCCTGTGGAAATAAAGCAAAAATAAAGGCCACCACCGCTTCGCTGTTATTCGGTTGGTGGGGATTTCCCTTTGGCCTTATTATTACCCCCATTCAACTAACGCGAAACATTTGGGGACTCATTTGTAAGCGCGAATCCGAGATTCCGTCGGAGGGCCTAAAAAAAATAGCTCGAGTTACATTGGCAGCACAGATCAAACAGGGCGGACCAAAGCATCGGTAGATATGCAGATTGTTTTTAGGCATCTGACAAACGTTAAGATAAAACCAGAAAGATCAACGATGCCGGCGTGCGTTGGATGTTGCGACTGGTCGGACTCTTTCTCATCTTAAGCTAACTGCTACGCCAATTACAGAAGCCACGAATGTCAAGGTATCCCAACGGTCCGGCTTCTTTCGAAGAAACACTAAAACCAAACTGTGTGTAATCACAAGCAACGCGATAAATAATTCGAAAAAAACTTTCAAATCCGGATAAGCCGAAGCGTCAGAGTCAGTGAGGTAAGGCAGAGCGAGTGAATAAAGGGCGAGAAAGCTCGCACAACATAGTTCGAAGCCGTGTAGGGTATGCGTACCATTGCGAATCTGCGGCTTCAATCGCGATAAGCGCTGAAGTCTCAATATGATTTTGATTTCCAAGAGACTCCATATCACTACTGCAATAATCCAAATCTGCTGATCAGTTGGAAAATTAAATCCTGTAGCATTCCCGATCACGAATACCACAAAACCCATCACCACCGCAAACACGGCGTAGCCGATCGAACGAAACGCAAGCGCAAGTGCTAGAGCGCTCAGGTCGATAGCAATATCTTCCTTCATTACCGAACAGTTTTATTGACCGCGGTTCGCGGTTCAATTCTTTAGCGCGGTCTTCGGCACACGGCGGACGCCGGTGAATTTCGCGCGAAACAAATCGTCGAGCGCCGCCCGCGTCTCCGCCGGAATCCGCTGTACGAGTTCGTCCAAGGGCGGCAGCGGCTGCGCCTCGATTCCGTTGCCCGCGGGTGCGGCCGGCGGTTCGGCGCCGCCCTGCGCGCGCTGTTCGGCCAGGAACGCCACCTCCTCGGCTTCGCCCGGCCAGAAATTTCCCTCGGCGGACGGTTCCGCCCTCAACAGCGCCGCTTCCTCCCCAACTTCAGTTTGCGCCGTCGGTATTTCTGACCTCTGACCTCTGAATTCTGAATTCTGGCTTCCGGCCTCCGGCCTCTGCGCACCACGCGCCGCCGCCAGCCTCTCCTCAAGTGCCGTGATCAGGTCTTTTTTTTTTCACCGCCATCGGCGGCCGGCGCCTCCGCGGCCAGCGCGGAAAGCTCCTTGATCAGGCTGTCGATGGCGCGGGCGCGGCTCGCCTCCACCGCCTTGAGCAGCGCGACCTCAAAATTGATTTTTTCCGCCAGCCCCAGCTTCACGCTGCTCTCGCCTTCGCGCAACGCGTCGAGCATGCGCGTGAGCTGCTCGGTGGTGAGGACGGTGCCGCCGAGCTGCCCGCTCTGCCCGCCCTGCGCGATCGAGTCGATCAGCGCCGCGCGCACCACCGCCTGCAGATCGGCCAGCAGTCGCACCAGATCGCGGCCGTTGGCATCGCAATCGTCGACGATTTCGACGATCTTCTTGTGGTCGCCCGCGGCGAGCGCGGCCGCCAACGCCGCGATCTTTTCCGCCGCGACCAGGCCATAGACGTCGAGGACGTCGGCCTCGGCCACTTCGTTGCCGCAGAAGGAAATCATCTGGTCGAAGATCGACTGGGCATCGCGCATGCCGCCGTCGGCCAGGCGGGCAATGCAGGCCAGGGCCGAATCCGCCGCCTTGATCTTTTCCGCGGTGGCAACCTTTTTCAGCCGTTCGACGATGAGTTCGTCCGGAATCGGCTTGAGGTCGAAGCGCTGGCAGCGCGAGACGATGGTCGGCAGCACTTTTTGCGGATCGGTCGTGGCAAAGACGAATTTAACGTGCGGCGGCGGCTCCTCCAGGGTCTTGAGCAGGGCGTTGAACGCCGCGGTCGAGAGCATGTGCACCTCGTCGATGATGTAGACCTTGAACCGGCCCTGCGCCGGCGCGTAGCGCGCGGTGTCGCGGAGCTCGCGGACCTGCTCGACGCCATTGTTGGAGGCGCCGTCGATTTCGATCACGTCGAGAAACGTTCCCTCGGCGATGGCGCGGCAGACCGGGTCATCGGCATCGAAATCCGCCTTCGGCCCGCCCGGACAGTTGAGCGCCTTGGCGAAGATGCGCGCCAGGCTCGTCTTGCCCGTGCCGCGCGGGCCGACCAGGAGGTAGGCGTGGGCGATGCGGTTTCGCGCGATGGCGTTTTTCAGCGTGCGCACCACATGGTCCTGGCCGACGACGTCGTCAAACGTCTGCGGCCGCCATTTGCGGGCGATGACCTGGTAGGCGGTGGACATGGAAAAGCGGAAAGACTGAAGGACCGAAGGACTGAAAAATCCAGCCTATGTTTTCAGGTTCGTCCAAATCCGCCCTTGTGCCGCGGCCGCCGCCTGATAGTTTTCCCCGGCTGGCGGGATCATTTCCCGGCCTGCCGGGCCCGCCGCCGCGAAAACACCATGGTCTCCCGCTTCCCCTTCCGTGGGTTTGTCTGCCTTCTCCTGGCCGGGTTGGCCGGCTGCATGCGCCCCGATCCGGTCGAGATGGCGTTGAAAAAGCTGAAAGATCCGGCGGCGACCGCACGCCTCGAGGCCATCAACACCCTGGGCGCCCAGCACGACCCCCGCGCGTTCGAGCCGCTCATCGCCTGCCTCGATGACCAGGACATGGACGTGCGCATGGCGGCGTTCGGGGCTTTGGGCGCGCTCGGTGACAACCGGGCGATCGAACCGCTCACCGCCCGCCTGCCGGGGAACGATCCGGAATTGCGCAAAGTGATCATCTCCGCGCTGGAAAAACTCGACCACGCCCGCGCCAGCGAACGCCTGCTTTCCCTCCTGCCGGACAAAAACGCCGACGCCGCCCGGACCATCGCCGTGATCGAGGCCTTGGGGACGCTCCGCGACCCGCGTGCGGTCGATGCACTCATGCCCCGCCTGGCTGACGAGAACGAGGACGTTTCCGGCGCGACCGCCGATGCCCTCGGCCGGATCGGCCCGCCGGCGGTCGCGCCGCTCATCGTCCGCCTGAAAGATCCGAAAGCCCGCATCCGGGGATTGGCCGCGCAAGCCCTCGGCCAGACGGGCGACACGCGCGCCGTGCCGCCGTTGATCGACTGCCTGAAACATCCCGCTCCGGAGACGATGGAAAGTCCGCCGGAAAACACCGCCAACGACAAAACGACGGACGAGAACAAGGCGGATGCGGCGTCGGCGCCCTCGCCCGCCGACGACAATCTGCAAGTCCGGCAAAAAGCCGCCGAAGCCTTGGGTCAACTGGGCGCGGCGGCGGTCGAGCCGTTGATTTCCTGTCTGCAGGAGCAGGATCCGTCCGTGCGCAGCCTGGCCGCCACCGCGCTCGGCCAGCTTCGCGACGCCCGCGCCCTCCAGCCCTTGATCTCCGCCCTGATCGGGCTGGCGGGAAAAGACACGACCGACGAGGAAAACGCCGAGGGCGTGAACGTGCGCCAGTCGCTGCTCGACGCCCTGCCCAATTTCGGCGACGCGGCGATCAAGCCCCTCGCGGCCTGTCTGGAGAACAAAGACGTCCATGTGCGGCGGGACGCCGCGGAAGTGCTCGACAAGCTGCATTATCAGCCGGCGGACGTTGACGGAAAAATCGCCTTTTTCATCCTGCGTCAGTCGTGGAATCAATTGGTCAAGCTGGGCGCGCCGGCGGTCGCGCCGCTGGTGGATTGTCTCAAGGACGAGGACTCCGGCCAGCGGCAGGGAGCCGCGGAGGCGCTGGGCGAGCTGAACGACAAGCGCGCCGTCGGGCCGTTGATCGGCTGCCTTCAGGACGACATTCTCGAAGTGCGGCAGAGCGCGGCCAGGGCGCTCGGCCAGTTGGGCGACAAACGCGCCGTCGGGCCGTTGATCAACATCTTCAAGAATGACGAGGTGCAAATAAAAGTGGCGGCGGCCGAGGCGCTCGGCGCGCTCGGTGACGATCAGGCGGTTTCACCCTTGATCGAAGGCCTCAAGGACGGGGACGCCGGCGTGCGCCAGGCGGCCGCCCAGGCCCTGGACAAGCTGCACTATCAGCCGGCGCAGGCGGAAGACAATGTCACCTATCTCATCGCGCTTCAGGCCTGGGGCCAGTTGGCCAAAATGGGCCCGGCCGCCTTCGGGCCGTTGACCGCATGCCTGTCGGACGACAACCTGGATGTGCGCCAGGGCGCGGTCGAAACGCTGGGTGACTTGGGCGACAAACGGGCGATAGCACCGTTGAGCCAGGCCCTGCCCGACTGGGACCTCAACGCCGGCCTGGTCTCGGCGCTGGCGAAACTCGGCTGGAAGCCGGCATCGGACGCGGAGCAGGTCTATGCCTGGATCGGTGCGAAGGATTCCGGCCGCCTCAAGCAGGAATGGGAAAAAACCCGGCAGGTGCTGCTGGAC
>DATJYF010000116.1:0-2321 GCA_035499715.1 Opitutaceae bacterium
CGGCGCCGGGCCGCGCTTTCGGCTCAAGCTCCTGGCGTGCCTTTCGGTGGTCGGCGCCAGTTCGCCTCAGCGGCTTGTCGCGCTTTCCACCTACTCGGCCGGCCGAGCCGACCGCCGTCAGCCAGCTCCTGGCAGGGGTCCGTAGTGACCCCGGGCGGAGCCCCGGCGCCGCCCGGGTGCGTGGCTTGCGAACCACGCCCGCGGGCGCCGCATCTCCTCCCGCCCGCATGACGCCTCATGAGAGCGCCCTCTGAAGCGGAGGAGACAAACGTGACTATAATCCTAACGTTGGAAATGTCAAGCAGGCATAGGAACTAATTCTTGACAACCAGCGCAGGCTGCTGATAGGAACATATACCTTACACGGATTTTCTGCCATGCTCCAAAAAACTTCATTTATCGGCCAAGCTGAGTTGAAATACGGCGTCAGCCGAATCCGCGGCCAAATTGGCGAGTTGGGGCCGATCCTCGAGCGGAGAAATTGGGAAAGGGATTGCCTCGCAATCAAGTACCAACTGGCCGCACTGCGCTTTGAAATCGCGCTGCTTCGGCGTGATTATGTGTCCCGGAAGGCGGGATTTAGATCGGACCAGCCGCGGTGGCCAAGAAATAGCGGCCAGCTCGGTGGGCGGTGGTCGGGCGGTGCTGGAACGGCGGCGTCCGGCGTCAGTAGAGCAAAACCAAGATCGCCAGGTCATCACCTCGTGACCAAAGAAATCTATCTCAATGAGCCATTCCGGCCGGAAGTACGGGACGTGTTCGAGGAGGCGACGATCGGGCCGCTCCGAGCGCAGGTTCACAACAACGGCGAAGGCCATCCGGAGTATAATAAGGCGGTCCGCGATGCCTTTGATCGCTTCAAAGCCGGGAACGGTATTCTCAGGTCCGAAGACATGACCGTCGAGCAGGCAAGACGGTTCGTCGATGAAATTCGGGGATCGAGCGATCCCCGCATCAGGCTTTTCAATTGGAGAATTATTATGCGCGAGCTTCGGTTTTACATGCGCCGCGGCCGCGGAACCGAGTGAGGTCGATGGCATGAAAAACAGCAGCGATGCGGCCGGACAAGAGCAGGAATGGGAGGACCTCTACGTTCGCCTTGCGGAAATTCTAGCCCCAGTCGGCAAATCGGATGCTTTTGGGGAAGCCGATTATTGGCTGGTCGATGACAATTGGGGCTGCCGCCAGCAAAAGCTCTACGTCAGCAATCTCCGCATGCTGGCGCCGGCGATCGTAAAGTCGCTGCAGGCGAGTCTCGCCCAGTTTCCCAATTGGGAAATCGTCGTCGCCGTGACCGTTGAGGGGGTAGGGGAATCTTGGCCAAAAATGGGTCTGATCATCCGCCCGCACGAAATCATCGACGGACTGCAACGCCAATATTTCCCGAAAGAATTTCAAGTGTTTAAGTACGAGGGCAGCAAGCCGGGGCCGGTGTTGAACGAAACGTAATTCGTCGTGATGAACGAATACGAATGGCAAACCACGGCAGTGCGCCTTGTGCGGCCCTGGGTCCCCGCTGGCGCGGCGACGCGCGGCTGGAAATGACCGCTCGCGGAGCAGGGATAAGACACCGCCGCCGGTTGCCGTCTGCGTCGCGGCGGCCCATGATCGGCGCGCTGGGACGGGCAGGGGCCAACGCCTGCACATATCAAGGAGGATCTCCATGCGCCTTTCATCCGGACTTCGCGCGGCCTTTATCGCTCTGACCTTGCTCGCGGGCGTTTTCGCGACCAGCGCCGCGCGCGCCGAAGAAGGCAGCATCAGCTTCAAGATCATCAAGGCCGGCTTCGTCATCGGCGGTTCCGCCGGCTCGGGCGTGCTGCATTTCCAGGGCCGCTCTTACGGGCTGTCGATCGGCGGCATCAGCTACGGCTTCACCTTCGGCGCCTCCGCGATCCGCTTCAACGGCCGGGTCTCCAACATCCACCGTGCCTCCGACGTCGCCGGCGTCTATGCCGCGGGCGGCGTCGGCGCGGCGGTCGGCGCCGGCGCCCACGCCATCGTGCTCACCAACCAGAAGGGCGCGGTGCTCACGCTCACCGGCCACGAGGCCGGGCTGATCGTCGCCGCCGATCTCAACGGCCTCGCGGTGACGATGCAATAAGGGGGCGGCATCATGCGTCTTTCCCATCGGCTGCGGGCGGCTGCGCTCGCTTTGACCGTGCTCGCCGGCCTCGTCGCGGCCGGCGGCGCGGCGCGCGCCGACAGCGGCACCATCCGCTTCGCCGTGCTCAAGGGCGGCTGGTTCATCGGCGCCTCGGGCGGCGACGGCGCGCTGTTCTTCCACGACCAGGTCTATCCGGTCTCGGTCGGGGGCTTGA
>DATJYF010000117.1:0-17534 GCA_035499715.1 Opitutaceae bacterium
GTTCCGCCTCAAGTGGGACGGACGTTACGTCGCCGGCATCAGCAAGTGCACCGCGCTGAAGCGGACGACCGAGGTCGTCAAGCACCGCGAGGGCGGCGATCCCAGCACGAGCCGCAAGTCGCCGGGCCGGACCGAATACGAGGCGATCACGCTTGAGCGCGGTGTCACCTATGACCAGGAGTTTGAAGCCTGGGCGGCCAAAGTCTGGCAGATCCATGCCAGCCTCGGCTCGGAGGTCTCCCTGCTCGATTTCCGCAAGGACGTCATTCTCGATTTCTACAACGAGGCCGGCCAGCTCGCCTACACCTACAATATTTATCGCGCGTGGGTGTCCGACTACCAGGCGTTGCCGGATCTGGACGCGAATGCCAACGCCGTCGCCATTCAGCACCTCAAGCTGGAGAACGAAGGCTGGGATCGCGACACGTCCGTGACCGAGCCGGTCGAAAAAAGCTACAATTCAACCCACGCGTAAAGCGTGACATGCAGGCTGTCCCAACCGGACAGAAGTACGCTGCCCCTACCATCTTCCATGCGGACAACTGTGCCCAGCTCTGGAGGCCTGAAACCCCTTCACGATGGGCTTTTGCTGGAGGCTTGGGAACGATCTTCGTCGGCGGGCGATTTCGGCCGCGCCTCCGCGTTGTTGTCCGCGGCGTGCCCGGAAAGCAGCGCCGAGGAATGGGACACGGTCGGCCTGCCCGAGGTGGTTCTTCAGCTTGCCCGTTTGCGGCAGTTGAGTTTTGGCTCCGGCCTCACCGCCTATCTGCCGTGCTCCAAGTGCGGCGCCCGTCTCGAGTTTGAGATCGACCTAGCGCAGATCATTTCGCGGCTTGAAACGCTCTCAACCGAGACCGCGGTGGACTGGACATGCGGCGGCGACCGGTTTTCCATGCGGACCATCAACCGGCAGGACTTGGCGGAGGCCGGCGCCCAGGCCGACCGGGAAGATGCGCAATGGGTGCTTTTGCGGCGATGCACGCAAATTAACGGCCGGCCGATTTCGACTGAGAATGACGCCGCCGCATTGCGCGCCTCTGAAACCCGGGCGATGGAAATTTTCACCCAGCTTCATCAAGGCGCGGAAATCACCTTTCATGTGGCCTGCGTCGAATGCGGTCATTCTGAAGAAACCGATCTGGACATGGCGCGTTTTCTTTGGACCGAGGTGCGGCATCGTGTCGGCCGGTTGTTTCATGAGGTACATGAATTGGCGGCCGCCTACGGCTGGTCGGAAGAGGCCATTCTCAACATGCCGGCGCCCCGGCGTGCGCGCTATCTCGAGATGATCCAGTCATGAGCAACCTGCTCCAACGCTTGATCGACCGGACCCGCGCGCCGCTCTCGGCCATTCAGCCGGTCATGCCTTCAGTCTATGCGCCAGCGGCCCGCTCTGAAATCGAGTCCGAACCGATGCCTGAAATAACGGAATCAATCACCGCCCCCGTTCCTTTTCAGTCGCAGCCCGCTCAAACACCCCCGCCGCCCGGCCGCGGACAGCCGGCTGTCACCGATCCGGCTGGGTCCGAATCACAGAGCATGGTGCGTCCGGCAACGCCCACCCCGGACCGGCTTGCGCAGACGGAGCCAAGTTCCGCATCGCACGGAAAGGACACCGGTCTGCCCCCGACAGCCGCCGAAGAATCTTCGCCGATGCAAGGCAACGCGGCGTTGCCGCCGGCGCGCAGGTCCGGCGTCCGCCAAAAAAACAGGGAGCCGGGCCCCGTCATAAAGACGTTTGTCCCGCGCAATTTTGCCTCCAGGACCGCACACAAAATCGGTGAACCGGTTGCGCCCGCGGTCAGCGAGACGCCGCTCCCTTCCGAAGGGTTGCCATCCGACCGCCCCCTTCGCCAGGAGGCGGAAGCGCTGCCGCCGGCACTCAAGCCCCATGCGCCGGCATCACCGCCGGTGGCCAAGGCCGCCTTGCCGGCAGAACAGGAAAAGGCGGCCAAGCTCACCCGGGCCAAGGCCATGCTTTCCGCCACGATGAAATGGATCGGCGGCGAGCAGCCGGCCCCTTCAACGGCAGGGACGGCGGCACAGGCGTCCCGGAGCGACGCCCCGGTGCCCCCCGAGGCACCGGTCCGGGCCAAAACCTCCCGACCGCTTGATCCCGCCGGCACTGATTCCCGGCGCGAGAGCCGCGAAGGCGGCTTTGCCTCGCCGGCCAGCCGGGACCCTTTCTCGACCCGGCCCATGGAAAGGCCGGCCCAAAAGCCATCCTCCAGCGATGATTCGATCTCGGCCGTTGAAGTGAACGTTTCGATCGGGCACATCGAAGTGAAATCCGCCGCGCCCACCCCACCCGCGCCGCGGAGAGCGCCGCCGCGTCCGCGCGTGACCCTGGAAGAATTCCTCAAACATCCGCACTACGGAGGTCCGCGATGAGCGACTACCTCGCCGTCGCGGGCATCAGCGCGATCCTAAAGCAGACTTTGATCGATGCCCTGGCCCTTAATGGCCCCAGCTCGATCCTCGACATGGCCACGCCCGTGACGGTCGGCCCACCCGATCTCGTCACCACCGGCACCGAGGAATTGGTGCAGCTGAACCTCTTCATGTATTACGCCAGCCACAATGCGGCGTTCCGGAATTTGTGCCTTCCATCCGTCGACAGCCAGGGCAACAAGCTCACCAATCCGCCGCTGGCGCTGAATCTTCATTATTTGATCAGCGCCTATGGGAAGAACGAGTTCGATGCCGAGATCATCCTCGGTTGGGCCATGAAGGTCTTTCACGACAACCCCATCTACAACCAGAACGATATCAACAACCTCCTGGCGGAAATGTCCGGAAGCAGCGTGCCGGAAGTCCAGCTTTTGATCCAGACCACGCTCGCCACCCAGGTTGAGTCGATCAAGGTCACGCCGGAGTCGCTCTCCAACGAGGAGATTGCCCGGCTGTGGATGGCTTTCCAGACCCACTACCGTACGACCACCTCCTACCAGGTGACGGTGGTGTTGATCCAGGATACGTCGACGGTGAAGTCGAATCTGCCGGTGCAGTCCCGGAACGTTCTGGCTTTGGCCCAGCGGCCGCCGGTTTTGAAGAGCATCTCGCCGGCCAATCCCGCCGTGGGCGACATGCTCACGCTGACCGGTTCGTATTTTTTGGGCGACAAGGCCTCCGACACCATGGTGCAGTTCGACGACGTGCTGCCGCTCGTGCCGGCGGCCTCTGTGCAGGATTCCTGCGTGCGCGTAAAGATGCCGGCCACCCTGCCCGCCGGCGTGCGTAGCGTTCGGGTCGTCCGGCGGGTGAGTTTCGGTGTGTCCACCGATCCTCACGCCGGCTACTCGTCGAATTCGCTGCAGTTTTTCTTCGTCCCGACCATCACCACGGCGCCGCCCATCACCGCCGCCGTCAACACCACGCTCTCGCTTGCCGTGACGCCGCCGGTCGGGCGCGAACAGCAGGTGGCGCTGATGGTCGGCGACTACGCCGCACCGCTGCCGGCCCGGCCGCCGACCGCCCCCGATTTTTCATCCACGCTGAATTTCCCCATTCCGGCTGATTTCCCCTATCGCACGCCACCGGCGGCCCTGCCCTTGCGCATCCAGGTTGATGGCGCGCAAAGCAAGCTGACGCTGGATCAAACCACGGGCAGCCCGACTTACGGACAATTTCTGCCCCAGGCGACCATAACGCCATGAAGCCGCGCACCCTCGAACCACAGCAGGCCTGGCTGGCGGAAACGCTGGATCGGATCTACCTCGCGATCACCGCCGGCGCGACCGGCGAGAAAGAAACGCCGCCGCGTCCCGACCCCGCGCCTGGCGCCGCCGCCACGCCGCTCGATCATCTCCGCCGCGGCTTCGGCCTGAGCCCGTTCGAGTGCGACCTGCTTTTGCTCTGCCTCGGTTCGGAACTGGAAAGCCGCTTCGGCCAGGCCTGCGCCTCGGCCCACAACGACCCGCGCCTGTCGCAGCCGACCTTCGGCCTGGCCATGGGCGCGCTGGCTGAGGCGCATTGGAGCGCAATGGCGCGCAACCGCCCGCTCCGCTACTGGCATTTCATCGAAGTCGGGACCGGCGACCGCCTGGTCAACAGCCCGCTGCGGATCGACGAACGCGTGCTGCATTTTCTGATCGGGCTGCCCTGCATCGACGAGCGGCTGGAGCCGACGATCCGCCCGCTGCCCGAGCACAAGTCGGCGCTGTCGCCAGCGCAGACGCAAAGCGCCCGGCTGGCGTCGCGCTATTGGTCCGGACCGTTCGACGATCCGCGCCAGCGGCGGCCCGTGCTGCTCGTCGGAAAGCGCAGTTTTGAGCAGCAGTTGGTCGCGCAGGAGGCCTTCCGCTCCATCGGACTTCAACCTTACACCATGCGGGTGTCGGACATACCCGCCAATGCGGCGGAAAGGGAGCTGCTCGCGCGGCTCTGCAATCGCGAACTGGTGCTCGATGCCTGGGGCCTTTATCTCCAGTCCGGCGACCAGGACAATGCCGAGAACGTGCGGCACGTGTCGGCCTTCCTTTCGCAGATTCGCATGCCGGTGGCCGTCGAGGTCCGCGAAAACTCCCCGTTGGAGCAGCTCGAAGGGCTGCGCATCAGCGTGTCCACCTTGAATTACACGGAGCGAAAGGCGCTGTGGATGGAAAATCTGGGCGAATTTGCCGCGAGCATGAACGGCGAGCTCGATCGCATCGCCGAGGGCTTCAATTTCGATGCGCCGGCAATTCGGATCGCCAGCGCCGTCGTGCGTGACACCGCGGCGGAAAGTCCCGAGCCGGGACGAGTCGCCTGGCAGGTCTGCCGGACGCACGCACGCAAGTCGCTCGACAATCTGGCCCAGCGCATCGAGCCGAAATGCCGCTGGGAAGACCTGGTGCTGCCGCCGCTCCAGATCGACATTCTCCGGCAGATCGTCGCCCATGTCCGCCACCGTCCGATGGTCCATGACCGCTGGGGCTTCGCAAAAAAATACGCCCGCGGCCTGGGCGTCGCCGCCTTGTTCGCCGGCGGCAGCGGCACCGGAAAGACCATGGCGGCGGAAATCATCTCCGTCGAACTCGAGCGCGACGTCTACCAGATCGACCTGGCCTCGATCGTGAGCAAGTACATCGGCGAGACCGAAAAAAATCTGCGGCGGATCTTCGATGCGGCCGACGAAAGCGCCGCCGTCCTGCTTTTCAACGAGGCCGACGCCCTTTTCGGCAAGCGCAGCGAAATCAAGGACAGCCACGACCGCTACGCGAACCTGGAAATCAGCTATCTGCTGCAGCGCATGGAATCGTACGAGGGCGTCGCCATCCTGACGACCAACATGAAGCACGCGCTGGACACGGCCTTCCTGCGGCGCCTGCGCTTCATCGTCCAGTTCCCCTTTCCCGAGGCGGAACAGCGCCAGGCCATCTGGCAAAAGGTCTTCCCGTCGCAGGCGCCGTTGCGCGAATTGGATTTTCGCCGCCTGGCGCAGATGAACATTTCGGGCGGCGTCATCCGCAACATCGCGATGCATGCGGCCTTCCTCGCAGCCGAGGAAGACAGCCCGATCGACATGAATCACATTCTCCGCGCGGCCAGGGTCGAGTATGCGAAAATGGACAAGTCGCTGACGGGGCCGGAAACAGGAGGCTGGTCATGAAAGGGACAACCGCACAACATGCGCCGCAAAATTTCCGGCCGCAGAGCGGAAGCCCCGGCGGCAGGGCAGCCGGCCGTCCGGCGGGTGGCGTCAGCCTGAGCTTTCAAATCGATCATCTGACCCTTCCCCACATGTCGCGCGCCGATTCGGCGCGGGTCGTGGCGGCGATGAAAAAAAAACTCGCCACCCTGGCCGGTCAGGCGGCGCGGCGCGACTGGCGGCATCTGTCCGCCATCGACCGGCTGGACGGCGGCACGATCCGGCCCGGAACCAAGCCGGAACAGCTCGGCGAGCATCTGGCCGCGCAAATCTTCACCCGCCTGAAATGAGCATGTCCTGTCACGCCGGCAATCCACCGAGGAAATAACCATGGCCATCTCCCCCTTCCTTTTGAAAGGCGCGATCGTGTCGCTCGATCCGGATACGGGCATTCCCCTCGGGATCATTCCGCTGCAATACAATCCCGAATCCATCACCCGCTCGCTCCAGCCCCAGACCATCGGAGACGAGCCGGACCGCACCGAGATCCTGCGCTTGAAAGGGCCGCCGATCGAAACGATCAAGTGCACGGCGGAGATCGACGCGACCAACATGCTGGCGATCGGCGATCCGATCTCGATGGAGTTTGGCATCCAGCCGCAATTGTCCGCGCTCGAGCTGCTGGTCTATCCCTCCAGCGTCGACCTGATCCTCAACGAGGCGATGTCGCTGCTCGGCACGATCGAGATCGTACCGATGGAGTCGGCCCTGACGCTCTTTGTCTGGAGCAAGACGCGGATCCTGCCCGTGCGCATCACCGAGCTGAGCATCACGGAGAATTTCTTCGACCCACAACTGAACCCGATCCATGCCACGGTTCAGCTCGGGATGCGCGTGCTCAACGTCAATGACGTCGGCTTCCTCACGCCGGCCGGCGCGCTCTACATGATCTACCAGATCGAAAAGGAAGTGCTCGGGCTGCTCTCGAACGTCGAGTCCGTGGTCCAGCTCGCCACGCAATAAACGACCAACCGGGAAATATCGATGAGCGACGCATTACAGGCCATGATCAAGGCGGCGGCCGGCACCGGCGGCCCGACCGCTCCGAACAGCCGCTATCTGAATGCGCCGATTGAAATGCTCACCAAGCCGGACGGCACGCAGGTGGCCTACCTGCAACGCCGCATCATTCCGCAGATGCAAATCTACACGTCGGTGCAGAACTATGTGGTGATCGACGGCGACCGGCTGGACAATCTCGCCTTCAAGTTCCTCGGCGACCCGCTTTTGTTCTGGATGATTTGCGATGCCAACGGCGTCAGCGATCCGGAATCCTTAACCAACCAGGTCGGTCGGACCATCCTCATTCCGGTGGCGGCGGCCGTTCCGCCGGGAGCGCGCAATGGCTAGCGGCCTATACCTGACGTTGTTGATGGGACCCATGGTGCCGCTGCCCGCGCCCAAGGTGCTGATGGACGCGTTCACCGAGGCGACCGTCACGGTGGCGTCCGGCCAGCAGAGCGGATTCCAGCTCACGTTCACCCTCGCCGACCGTTCCCCGCTGCAGACCTTGATGCTGCTGATCGGCAACACGCCGCTGCAAACCTGGCGCGTCGTGATCATGGTGACCATCAGCGGCCTGCCCCAGGTCGTGATGGATGGCATCGTCCAGCATCACGAGGTGCAGCCGGACGCGATGACCGGCTCGGCCAAGCTGATCGTCACCGGCAAGGATCTGAGCGCGCTGATGGATTTGCAGCAATTCCAAGGGTTGCCCTTCCCCGCCATGAGCCCGGACGTGCGCGTGCTGACCATCCTGGGAAAATACGCCGCTTTCGGCGTGCTGCCGATGGTGACGCCGGTCCTGGAGCCGGATGTTCCCGTTCCAACGCAGCAGATTCCCGCGCAACAGGGAACCGATTTTGCCTACATCAACCAGCTCGCGCAGGAAAACGGCTATGTTTTTTATCTGACTCCCGGACCATTGCCCGGCACCAGCCAGGCGTATTGGGGCCCGGAAATCCGCATCGGCATTCCGCAGCCGGCGCTCAACGTGAACATGGATTCCTGGACAAACGTCGAGAGCCTGAATTTTCGCTACGCGCCGGACACCGCCGTCACGCCCATCGTCAACATCCAGGACGAGACCAGCGGCGCGACCATACCGATGCCGATTCCGTCGGTCAATCCGCTCAGTCCCCCGATGGGGCTGGCGATTCCAATCCCGCAACGGACCGAACAGATGACGACCGCCGCGAACCTGACGCCCTCGCAGGCGCTGGCGCAAGGCATCGCCAAGGCGGTCCAGACCGGAGACGTGGTCACGGGAAGCGGCACGATCGACGTGCTGCGCTACGGGCAGATGCTGAATTCGCGCCAGCTCGTCGGCGTACGCGGGGCCGGCATCGCTTTTGACGGCCTCTACTACGTCGATAGCACGACGCACACGCTCAAGAAGGGTTCCTACAAGCAGAGCTTCTCGCTCAAGCGCAACGGCCTGATTTCAACCACGCCTCTCGTGCCAACCCGACCGTATTAATCCATGGGCAATTCCGGACAATTTTTCGGCAAATACCGCGGCACCGTGATCAACAACATCGATCCGATGCAGATGGGGCGCATCACCGTCCAGGTCCCCGACGTGGCCAATGTCCTGCCGACGAGTTGGGCCATGCCGTGCGCTCCGTTCGGCGGAACCCAGTCCGGCGCGTTTCATGTTCCCGCGCCCGGATCGTCGGTCTGGGTCGAGTTTGAACATGGTAACCCCGACTACCCGGTCTGGTCCGGCTGCTTTTGGGGATCGGCCGCGGAGGTGCCGCCCCTCGCGCTGGCCGGGCCGCCGGGACTGCAGCAGATCGTCCTCCAGTCGACCGGCCAGAACGCGCTCATGCTGAGCGACACGCCCGGGCCGACCGGCGGCCTGCTGTTGAAGAGCAGCACCGGAGCGATGATTTCGATCAACTCCGTCGGCATCACCATCTCCAACGGCCAGGGCGCCACCATCACGCTCATCGGCCCGAGTGTCACGATCAACAACGGCGCGCTCATGGTCACCTAACCCGCCCTCCTATGCCCGGCTTTTTACTCCACGTTGGCGCCACGGTCACTTGCTCGCACGGCGGGCAGGCGATGCCGACCGTGCCCAATCCTCGCGTGACCGTCAGCGGCCAGCCCACCGCCACGCTCTCGGCGCCCTGGGCCGTGGCCGGCTGCCCGCTGGTTCCGCCGGCGCCGGGACCGTGCGTCACCGGACAGTGGACCGTCGGCACCGTGCGCGTGACTTCCACCGGCCAGCCGCTGGTCATCCAGACCGGCGTCGCCGTCTGCGCGCCGAGCGGCACGCCCCTGCTGCCGGTTGTTTCCCAAACGCGCGTCATCGCCACCTGAAAACATGAACGTCAAATTTCCCTACGGTTTCGACTCCACCGGCGCGACGGCGCAGGATAACCTGTCCGACCACATCCGCGACATGGTCGAGCAGATCCTGCTGACCAGTCCCGGCGAACGCGTCAACCTGCCGACCTTCGGCAGCGGCACCGCGACGCTCGTGTTCAAGCCCAACAGCGACGCTCTCGCCGCCGCGCAGCAGCAGGCCGTCCAGGCCGCCCTGCAGATGTGGCTATCCGATCTGATCAAGGTGCAGTCGGTCGAAGTCGAGGCCGAGGACGCGACCCTCCAGGTCACCGTCGCCTACACGATCATCCAAAGCCAGCAGCAGCAGACGCAGCAGTTCATCTTCGGAGCGCCGTCCTCATGATGTATTTCTGCACCAACAAGGTCCGCCGCGCGCTCGTGCTGAAAAGCCCGACGCTGAATGGCATCGACTATCTCGAGGTCGGCGGCCCGATCGGCGCGGGCAAGCAGCTGCTTCTGACCATGCTGCACGACGCCCGCACGCTGAGTCTGGGCGTGACGCAGATCGTGATCACCGGCGGCGCATCCGACGCGCAGGTGCATCCGGTCTCGGTTTCCCCCGGCACCAACGACGCGCCGTTCGTCATCACCATCGAGCTCGATCAGTCCGGCGATTTCTCGCCCTACACGCTCCGCCTCATCGCCCAGCCCGGCACCGACGACCCGCCGGACGGAATCGATCCGGCGCTCAGCGAGGTGACGTTCTCTTTCAAGGCCGGCTGCCCCTCGATCGGCGACTGCCTGGACGACGCCTGCTGCCCGCCCGATCTTCCGCCCGAACCCGACATCAATTATCTGGCAAAGGATTATCTCGGCTTCCGGCAGGTCATGCTCGATCGCATGGCCGTGCTGACCAGCGCATGGCGGGAAACGCACGAGGCCGACATCGGCATCATGCTGGTCGAGCTCCTCGCTTATGTCGCGGATCATCTCAGCTACCAGCAGGACGCGGTCGGGACGGAGGCTTATATCGGGACGGCGCGGAGCCGGATCTCGCTTCGCCGGCACGGCCGCCTGGTGGATTACCGCATCGGCGAAGGCTGCAACGCCCGCGCCTGGCTCTACCTGCAACTGGCTGTCACCGCCGCGGACGGCACTGTCCTTCCCGCGCTCACGCAAATTTTTCCGCGCGTTCCCGGCCTGCCGCCGACACTGGACGGCAGCAATCCCGCCCAGCTCCATCTTTTGCGCCAGCTCCTGCAGAGCGCCCCGGCCTTCAGCACGATGAGCCCCGCGACGCTCTACCACGAGCAGAACGAGATGCTGTTCTACACCTGGAGCGACAGCAATTGCTGCCTGGGGCCCGGCAGCACGCAGGCGACCCTGGTCGGGACGCTCACGTCGCTGAAGCCCGGGACCGTGCTGATCTTCGAAGAGGTCATCGGTCCGGAAACCGGCGATCCGGACGATGCCAATCCGGCCAATCGCTGGGCCGTGATGCTGACGGACGTGCAAACCAAAAATTACAAGGGCGGAACGCTCGTCGATCCACTCACCGGCACGGCCATCACCGAGATCACCTGGGCCGACGCCGACGCCCTGCCGTTTCCGCTTTGCATTTCCTCAACCACCGACGCCGAGCACGGAACGAAGCCCGTGGCCAACGTCAGCGTCGCCCGCGGCAACATCGTGCCGGCCGACCAGGGCCTGTGGATACCGGCGCCGGAAAATCTCGGCGAGGTTCCCGCGGCGGTGATCCCGCTGGCGGTGGAGGACACCTGCGCCTGCGGCGGCACCAGCCCGGTCGATCCGCCGCGGCCGTATTATTATCCGCAGCTGGCCAATTCGCCGCTCACCTTCGCCCGGCCGTTCGACAACTCCGCCGCTTCCGTCTTCCTCAATCCGCCGACCTTCGGCGCCGCGAGTCCCGCGCCCCAGATCACCGTGACGGACGACCTCGGCAACAACTGGCCCGTGCTGGACGATCTGCTTTCCCTGGACGAAAACCAGAAGGGCTGCGTCGTGGAAATTGAATACAACAGCACCGTTTTTCTGCGCTTCGGCGACGGCCAGTACGGCACGGCGCCTCCGTCCGGCGCATCATTTCAGGCCTACTACCGCGTGGGCAACGGTTCCGTCGGCAACATCGGTCGCGATGTCCTCGCGCACGCCCTCACTTCCGTGGCCGGCATCGCGCTGATTCGCAATCCGCTGGCCGCGGCTGGCGGCGTGGATCCGGAAACCATGCAGCACATCCAGCAGACTGCGCCTTTTGCCTTTCTCCAGCAGCTGCGCGCCGTGACCGAGGACGATTATGGCACCATGGCCGAACAAGATCCGGCCATTCGCGCCGCTCGCGGCACGCTGCGCTGGACCGGAAGCTGGTACACCGCCTTCGTCTCGATCGAATCCGTGGCCGAAAACCTGACCCCGGCGCTGGTCAAGCGCACGGAAAAGCGCCTCAACCTCCTGCGGATGATGGGTACGGACCTCGATGCCGAAGCCGCCTGGATCGTCGGCCTGCGCATCGAAATGGACGTCTGCGTGGATTCGGACCACTTCCAGGGCGACGTCGAGGCGGCGATCGAAAAATTGCTCATCACCGGCAACCAGTGCGACGGCCAGGCCGGCATCCTCAATGCCGACAACTTCACCTTCGGCCAGACCATCTATGCCAGCCCGCTGATCGCCGCGGTGCAGGGCGTGGAAGGCGTCGCCTCGGTCACGCTCACCGTCTTCCAGCGCATGGACGACCCGTCCATTGACGGCGCGGCGCAGGGCTGGCTGACGATGGGACGGTTGGAGATTGCGCGTTGCGACAACGATCCCAACCGGATCGATCATGGCATTTTAACCTTGAACATGGCGGGAGGCAAATGAACGGAGACTGCCAGACCTCGGACAAAATGTGCGGCTGCTGCCAGGGCATCACCGAGCACACGCCGCAGCCGATCACGAATCGCCCGCGGCTGCCGGCCATCGCCTACCGCGTCGGCTTGCAGCCGGAATTCAAGGCCAGCATGCTTGGCCTGCTTTCCGATCCGCAATGGCCGGCCCTCTCCGGCCTCCGCACGCGGCTCGACACGGATTTTTCCATCGCGCTGCTCGATGCCTGGGCGACGGTGTCGGACATCCTCAGCTTTTATCAGGAGCGGATCGCCAACGAGCTCTACCTTCGCACCGCGGTGGACCAGCGCTCGGTCTTCGATCTGGCCGCGCTGGTCGGCTACAAACCGGCGCCCGGCGCCGCCGCCTCGGCCTACATCGCCTTCACGCTCAACAATGCGCCCGGTTCGCCGGAAAGCGTGCTCATCGCCGCCGGCAGCCGCGTGCAAAGCGTGCCCGGACCGGGCCAGAAGCCCCAGGTGTTCGAGACGTCCGCCGACCTCCAGGCGCTCATCGAATACAACGCGATTCCGGCCCAGACGACGCTGCCTTGGAGCTTCAATCCCGGTGACACCTCGATGTGGCTGGCCGGTACGGCCAACAATCTCCAGGTCGGCGATTCCATTCTTTTCGTCTGCATCTCCAGCGATCCGACCCAGCAATTCGCCGATTTTCATTTCATCACCGCCGTCACGGTCGATGCGACCTCGGGCAACACCTATGTCGCCTGGGACCAGGGGCTCTCCAGCGCGATCAGCGGAACGAACGTCGCCGTCTACGCGTTCCGCAAAAAGGGCCTGATCTACGGCGCGCAGTCGCCCGATCCGCGCACGCTTTCAACCAACATTCCGATCATGAAGGCGCCAGACTACACCGGCGGTCCGGACTGGAATTTTGCCTTGGATAATTTCGGCTCGAACAGCAACCAGATCTGCCTCGATGCGACTTACGCCGGTCTGGCGCCGGACGCGAGCGGCGATCCGCAGTGGCTCGTGTTTCTCTACAAGAACGAGCCGGTGCTGTATCAGATCACCGCGGCGGACGAGCTCGCGCCGATGCACTTCACCGTCACGACCAAGACCACCCGCGTGACGCTGGCCAATGAGCAGCGGCTTTACGATTTGCCCCGTGTCGTCAGCCCCGCCCCGACTTCGCTCCTCAGCGAGATCGTCGGCCACACCCGCAGCGAAGCCGTTTACGTCCAAAGCTCCGAACTCACGCCGGCCGATCCGCCCTACATCGAAACGTGGGCTTTCGATTCCACCTACAACCGGCAGGCCGGCCTGCTTGTGCCGGTCGAGGGCAATACCTTGAGCATCGCCGATGTCCAGGAACTCAACGTCGGACAAGCCGTCGGCGTATTCGGACAGCGGTTACGACTGCAGGCGCTCACGGCCAATTCCTCCGGCTTCGTTCCCGAAGGCGCCTCGGCCGGGCAGCAGGTGACGCAGGGACAGGTCTTCATCATCGCTGCGTTTCCGCCCACGGCGAAGGAATGGCAGGTCATCACCACCAGCGGAGTCGCGGGCACGCTGCAGAATACCGGCGGTTTCCTGCTTGTGCCGGCCGATCCCAAGGATCCGGTCGTGAGTGAAGCCATGATCCTCACTTCCGCCGCGCCCAACGGCCCGGCCACGCTTCTGACTTTCGAGCAGACGCTCGCCAACATCTACGACCGCAGCACGGTCACGGTTAACGCCAATGTCGCGCTCGCCACGAACGGCCAGACCGTGAACGAGATCCTGGGCAACGGCGACGCGACCAACGCCGGGTTGCAATTCACGCTCAAGCAAAAGCCCCTCACCTACCTGAGTTCATCGACCGGCCTCGGCGTCGCCTCCACGCTGCAGGTGTGGGTCAACAATCTGCAATGGCACGAGGTCGGCAACTTCCTCTCCTCCGACCCGAGCGACCGCGTCTTCACCACGGTCATGAACGAGGACGGGACCGTGACTGTTCAGTTCGGCGACGGCGTCAACGGCGCGCGCACGCCCACCGGGCAGATGAACATCCGCGCCGTTTATCGCGTGGGCATCGGACTCGGCGGGATGGTGCAGGCCGGCCAGCTCACCCTGCCGCTGGATCGTCCGCAGGGGTTGAAAAGCTCGATCAACCCCGCGCCGGCCACCGGCGCGAGCGACCCCGACACGGCCGAGACGGCGCGCACCAGCGCGCCCCTGCATGTGCTGACGCTCGATCGCGTGGTTTCGCTCGAGGATTATCAAAATTATTGCCTCGTCTTCGGCGGCATCGCCAAGGCGCTGGCCACGCTGACATGGTTCGGCGACGTGCAGGGCGTTTTCCTGACCGTGGCCGGCCCGGAAGGCGCCGAAATCGAAAGCCCCACGACCGACAACCTCATCGCGGCGCTTCACAATATCGGCAATCCTTACGTTCCAATCTTTGTCCAGACTTACACGCCGCGGCTGTTCGAGCTCGGAGCCAACATTCAAATCGACACCAACGACTACGATCCAAAGCTGGTCCTCGCCCAAGTCTGGACGTCGCTGACCGCCGCCTTCAGTTTCGATGAGCGGGATTTCGGCCAGGGCGTGGCGCAAAGCGAAGTCATTGCCGTGATCCAGCAGGTGCCCGGCGTGATCGGTGTCGAGATCACCACGTTTTATCGCTCCGACCTCGGGCCCTCCACGCCGCTGCCGACGGTCCTGCGCGCCGCCTCGCCCCTGCCCGGCCCGGAAGGAATCATGCTCGCGGCTGAACTGCTTACGCTCGATCCGGCCTGCCAGGGCCTGATCGTCCAATCTTCATGAGCTTCACCCCCGAACAGATTTACGAGCTGCTGCCCGCGATCTATCGCACGCGCGACGCGGAGAACGGCGAGCCGTTGAAGGCGCTGCTCGGCGTGATCGCCACCCAGGTCGATGTCCTGCAGGGCAACATCCGCCAGCTTTACGCCGACGAATTCATCGAGACCTGCGCCTCCTGGGCCGTTCCCTACATCGGTGATCTGGTCGGCGCGGACTTGATTTACGAGCTCGCGGCCGGGATCGGACAGCGGGCCTACGTCGCCAACACCATCGGCTATCGCCGGCGCAAGGGCACCCTGATCGACCTTGAGCAGGTTTCGATGGACGTGTCCGGCCTGCCGGCGGTCGGCGTCGAATTTTTCAAGCGGCTGATCACGACGCAGAGCATGCGTCACCTCCGCCTGCACAATCTCGCCACTGTCGACCTGCGCCACGGCGGACAGCTGGACAAAATCGATTCCGCCTTCGACACGCTCAACCGCACGATCGACGTCCGGCGCATCGCCCCGCGCTGGCGCCAGGCCGCCGATCCCGATCCCACGCCGCTGGACATCGACCTGCACGGCGGCGGCCGCTTCAATATTCCGGACATCGGAATTTACCTCTGGCGCTGGGCCAAGAACCTGACCGTGACCGACGCGGCGCCCTTCAAGGTCGACGCGCAGCGCTACATGTTCAGCCCGCTGGGCCAGAATATGCCGCTGTTTACGGTGGTACCGGAGCGCGAGTCCTTTGCCTCGCTCACGACGCGGCTCGACGTGCCCCAGCCGATCCGCCGCCGCGAGTTTTATAAGCACATCTCCGCCTTCTACGGCCCGAGCTTCATGCTCAAGGCCAACGGAACCCCGATTCCGGCTTCGCACATTTGCTGCCGGGATCTCTCGGACGGGCCGTCGGGCGACTGGGGCTGCACCATGCCGGGAAAGATCGCCATCGACCCGATGCTGGGCCGCATCCAGTTTGCCGCCAACGTCGCGGTTCCGAGGCAGCTGACGGTCTCCTACACGTATGGATCCGGAGGATACATCGGCGGCGGCGCCTACGCCCGCACGGTCAACCCGCCCGCCACCCCGACCTTTGTCGCGCAGGTTGGAACCGCCTCCACCCCCACCCTCGAGTCGGCGGTCGCCGCCTGGAACGCGCTCGCACCGGGTGCCGTCGGCCTGATTCTTTTACCGGGCTATCAGTCGCTCAGCGCGGACCTCACCGGCGCCGCGGCCATCCAGATTCCGTCCACCAGCCAGCTCTGGATTCTGGCCGCGGAGATTCACGCCGGCGGCGCGCCCAGCTTCGACGGCTCCTGCACCACGCTGAGTGGAAATGTCGCCGTGCAGGGAATCCAGCTTCCGGGTCCGGGCGGCAAGGTTCTTCCACTTGGACAACTTTTCGTCAGCGGACTCTGGATCTCCGGTGCCATTGAGATCATTGGCGATGCCTGTAGCGTCAACCTGATGGACTGCACGCTCGTGCCGGGAATCGCGCTGACGCGCGACGGCAAACCGACCGAGCCGGGCGAACCGAGCCTCGTGGCTTCCGCCATCGGCGTTTCCCTCACCCTCTCGAACTGCATCAGCGGACCAATCGGCATCGCGGCCGGCGGCAGTGCCTGCATCAGCTCGAGCATCATCGACAGCGGCTGTCCGGGCAACGTCGCCTACGCCGGCGCGGACCTCGCTTCCGACGGCGCCGATCTGCGCATCGAGGATTGCACCGTCATCGGAAAACTCTGGACCCGCACGATGCAGCTCGCCTCCAACACGATTTTCGTGGCGCGCCGCCCGCGCTACGATCCGTGGAAGGCTGCCGTCTGGTCCAGTCGCGTCCAGGTTGGCTGCGTCCGGTTCTGCTTCGTTCCGACCGACAATATCACGCCGAAGAAATACCGCTGCATTCCCGACGATCCCGGCCAGGAATCCGAGCTCTGGCCGAATTTCATCACGCTGCAATACGGCCAGCCGTCCTACGCCATGCTCAGCGGCTACGTGGCCATGGCCGTCTGGACCGGTGCGGACGACGGCGCCGAAATGGGCGCCTTCCACGGCAGCAAAGAGACGCTCGGCATCCGCAACGTCCAGCTGGTCGCCCCGGAATTTCTTCCCGTCGAATTGGAGTCAGGCATTTTCCTCGAACCTTCCCAGCCCATCGTCAAGCCGCGCGAACGCCGCCTTTACGGCTACGGCTATGGCCTGCGCCACGGCGGGCCATGCGATGCCGACGCCGACGAACTCGCGCATCTCGGACTTGGCGCCCACCTCATTTAAATTCCAACCCCCTAAAAACAAGGCACTAACATGAAAGGCGATTTCAGCCGCATCCGGCTCAACCTGAACAAGCACTACACCGCGGTGCTGCAACAACAGGGGCGCGTCGCGCTGGACGCCGATGCCAACGAGCAGCAGGCCATCGACCAGCACATCCGTGACACGGAGATCACCGACATCATCGGCCCCTTTGGCGGCCCGAAAGGCGACGAGGGTTTCAAGATCACCGTGCCGGACGCCAATACCATCATGATCGGTCGCGGCCGGTATTATGTCGAAGGCATCCTCTGCGAGAGCGACAAAAAGCAGGATTATTCCAGCCAGCCCTACCTCATCAATCCGGGCACGACCGACGCCGAGTTGCTCCAGCAGCTCAGCAGCGGTTCGGCCTACGCCCTGCAGCTCTATCTCGAGGTCTGGCAACGGCTGGTCACCGTTCTGGATGATTCCTGCCTGCGCGAACCGGCGATCGGCCACGCCGACACCACGGCGCGCCTGCAGACCGTCTGGCGCGTCGTGGCGGAGCCGGTTGCAGCGGCCAACGCGAACACCCAGCCGGGCGCCTGCTGCTCGGATATGTACAAAAAGGTCCGGACGCCAGGGACCGGCAGGCTCTGGGCCCGCACCAACCCGGGTTCGGGCGACTGCCCGTGCGAGCCGACGCCGCAGGCCGGTTACCGCGGTCTGGAGAATCAG
>DATJYF010000118.1:0-10289 GCA_035499715.1 Opitutaceae bacterium
TGAGCTGGAAGACGTGGCAAAACCGGTCGCTGCCGTGAAAATCCGGATCGGTGCGCCAGGTTGTGGCGTACTCGAACGTCTCGCCCGGCTTCTGATGCGGGCCGAGTCCCTTGACCTCGGCGCGCTGCCGGGTGGTGTCCACCCGGTCGCGATCGCTGTCCCACCAGTCGCGGTTGTAACGCAGCGTCATGCGCACGGTGTGTGCGCCGGCATCGGTGATGTTGAGATACGGATCATAGACGAATTTTCCCGTCGCAATGACGTAGCGCAGCTCGGGCTCCTCGATGCCCTCGAAGCTGCGGAGATTTTCCGCCGTCACGGCGAGAACTTGCGCCGAGCCGCCAAGGCCGAGCGCGAAACAAAGCAGGGAAACGGGAATGATTTTCACGGATGGATGCAGCCGGGTTGCGCCGGTCGTGTCAGCGCCAAACTGGCGCCGGCGCCCGACGAGGTCACAGGCAATTGACGGATGGCCGGGGCCAAAGTTGCGGCGCGGGCCGGCAAATCTCCGACCCGCGTCCGTCGCCAAAATCTCACCATGCCTGTTGCCACGGCGGGCCGGAGTCATATGCGTCTGTGCATGGCTTTTCGCTACGGCGCTCCCGACCTGATCCGCTTTGCCTCCGATCTGCTGCGGCACGGCGGTCTTGAGGCGGAAAAATCCTCCGCCGTGGCGGAAATTCTCGCCGAGGGCGATCTGCTCGGTCATACCACGCACGGCTTGCAGCTGCTCGCGCCCTATCTCATCGATCTCGAAAACGGCCACATGACCAAAACAGGGGCGCCGCTGGTGCTGGCGGATTTTCCCGCCGCGATAACCTGGGACGGCCGGCATCTTCCCGGACCGTGGCTCGTGCTGCAGGCCATCGGGCTGGCGGCGGACCGCGCGAAAACCAACGGCATGTGCACGGTGGTCATCCGGAGCAGCCATCACATCGCCTGCCTCGCCGCCTATCTCAAGCGCGTGACCGACCAGAACCTGATGGTGCTTCTCTCCTGCTCCGATCCGCGCCCGGCCAGCGTCGCCCCGCACGGCGGCCGGCGCCCGCTTTACACGCCCAATCCCATCGCCGCCGCCTGGCCGACCGGCTCCGACCCGGTGATGCTCGACGTTTCGCTTTCCATCACCTCCAACGGCTTCGTCAACCGCTGCCGGGCGGAGGGCCGCCGGCTGCCCGGACCGTGGCTCATCGACCACGAGGGAAACCCGACCGACGATCCGGCGGCGGCCTTCACCCAGCCGCCGGGCGCGCTCCTGCCGATCGGCGGGCTTGATCACGGCCACAAGGGCTACGCGCTCGGCCTGCTCGTCGAGACGCTCACCAGCGGACTGGCCGGCCGCGGCCGGGCCGATCCACAAACGAAATGGACCGCCAATGTTTTTCTCCAGGTGATCGATCCCGCGCTCTTCGGCGGCGCGGAAAATTTTTTGCGGCAGACCGCCTGGCTCTCCACCGCCTGCCACGACACGCCGCCGCGGCCGGGTTTCGACCGCGTCCGCCTGCCCGGCGAAAGCGGGCTGCGCCGCCGGGAAGCCCAGTTGAAAAACGGCGTCGAGCTGCATCCGGGAATTCTGCCTGCGCTTGCACCCTGGGCGCAGAAACTCGGCGTCGCTCCGCCCGCGCCGCTGACGTGAAACCAGACGCGCCGGCCGGACGCTCCGCTCCAATCACGCGGCTGTCGCCCCCAGCAGCCGGTCGATGACCTCGGTGTTGCGCAGCGTTTCGGCCAGGCCAAGCTGCGGCGGACGGCCGCCCAGTACCGCGTCGGCGAAATCCTCGACCTCGAGCAGGTAGCGGTCGCTCGCCGCCACCGGAATTTCGCGGCGTTCGTCGCCGGTCGTCAGCACCAGCGCGCCCGCCTGGCCGAAAAACGTCTCGGGAATTTCCAGCACGCCCTTTGTGCCGACGATCTCGGAGAACACGCGCCGGTGGGCGTTGAAGCCGCTGCCCAGCGCCGCGACGATGCCGGAGGAGTATTTCATCGCCGCGGAAAAAATCAGGTCGACGCCGCCGGTGCGCACGCATTCGGCGGAAACGGACTCGGGGCGGACCGTGCCCGGCGCGGCGCGGGCAATTTCATCCACCACCAGGCCGATGAAATTCACCGGATAGCAGCCGACATCGTAGAGCGAGCCGCCGCCCAGTTCGGGTTTCCACTTGATCGAGGCCGCATTGGTCAGCGGAAAGCGGAAGGTTGAGCTGAGGCATTTGATTTCCCCGAGCACTCCGCTGCGGAGCACGCCGAGCACCTGGCGCGTCCGGTCGGTGTAGCGGTACATGAAGGCCTCCATGAGCACGACGTTGTGCGCGGCGCAGGCGGCGGTCATCTCGCGGCATTCCGCGGCGTTGAGCGCGAGCGGCTTCTCGCAAAGGATGTGCTTGCCGTGTTCGGCGGCCTTGACCGTCCATTCACGGTGGAGCGAATTTGGCAGCGGGATGTAAACCGCATCGATCGCGGGATCGCGCAGCAGCTCCTCATAGCCGCGATAGGTTTTTACCAGGCCGGGAAACCGGGCGCGGCCCTCGGCGAGCTTCGCTTCGTCGCACGAGGCGAGCGCATGAAACTCCGAGTTGGCCGCCTGCACGATCGCCGGGATGACGCTCTCGCGCGCGATGCGGGCGTAGCCGAGCACGCCCCAGCGGATTTTTCGGTTTGGCGCAGTCATGTGTCCTCCGTGATTAAACGCCGGGCCCGGTGCAGACAAGCCATGACACCGGCCTTTTTCCCGGGTGCTATTTTTCCAGCTCCGTCAGCTCCATTCCCGCCGCTTCCCATTCGGCCGTCGCGGCCTGCAGGCGGTCAACGATGGCGCTCAACTCCCGGTTGAGTTGCTGCGCCTTGCCGGGCTGCTGGTAGGTTTCCGGCGCCTCGAGCGCGGCGGCGAGCTCGGACTGGGTCTTTTCGAGTTCAGAAATTTCTTTTTCCAGCGCCGTCATGGCCGCGCGCAGCCGCCTGACATCGGCGGACTTCGCGGCGCGAGCCTCGGCCTCGGCGCGCTTTTGCTCCCTGGTTTTCGCGCCGGTCCGGGCAGCCGGGACCGCGGCGGAGGCATCCGCCGCCTTGTCCTGCACGGGCCGCGCGTCGGTGAATCCGGCGGTGAGCGCGGCGCGTTCGTTGGTGGCGCGGGATTTCTCGAGGTAATAATCGTAGTTGCCGGCGTAGGGCGTGAGTCGGCCGGCGTGGACGTGCAGGACGCTTTGCGCGATCTGCCGGATGAAGTAAACGTCATGGCTGATGAAAATCAGCGTGCCCTCGTAGGCCTTGAGCGCATTGATCAGCGCGTCGATCGACGGAATGTCGAGATGCGTGGTGGGCTCGTCCATGAGCAGGAGGTTGGGCGGAGCGAGCAGGAGCTTCGCCAGGGCGAGGCGCGATTTTTCACCGCCGGAAAGGACGGAAACCTTTTTGAAGACGTCGTCCTTGCGGAAAAGCAGGCCGCCGAGGATGGCGCGGGCCATCTGCTCGGTGACGTCGCGGTTGACGTTGCGCATCTCCATCGCCTCCTCCATCACCGTGTGCCGCGGGTCGAGGTTATCGAGGCGGTTCTGGGCGAAATAGCCGGGGATGATGTTGCTGCCGGGTTCGCGCACGCCGGCCTGGAGGGGGACGATCCCGGCGAGAATTTTGAGGAGGGTGGACTTGCCGGCGCCGTTGGGACCGACGAGCACGATGCGCTGGCCGCGCTCGGCGGTGAAATTGAGGTCCCGGTAGACGACGTGGTCGCCGTAGGCCTGTTGCACGTGCTCGAGCGTGATGACCTTGCGGCCGGAACGCGGCGGCTGGGGAAACTTGAAATTGACGCGGCGCAGGTCCTCCTCGGGCTCGTCGACCGCGGCCTCCTGCAGGCGCTCGATCTGTTTTTCCTTCGACTTGGCGCGCGAAGCGAGCGTGGCCTTGGCGCCGAAGCGGTCGACGAAACGCTGGAGATGGGCAATCTCGCGCTGCTGGTTCTTGAACCGGGCGAGCTGCTGGGCGTGGCGGTTCTCCTTTTCCTGGATGAAATCGTCGTAGTTGCCGGTGTAGCGGTTGAGCGTGCCGCCGCGCAGTTCGAGGATGCCGGTGCAAAGCGTGTTGAGGAAGGCGCGGTCGTGCGAAATGACGAGCAGGCCGCCGGGATAGCGTGTAAGATAGTCCTGGAACCAGAGCAGCGCCTCGAGATCGAGATGGTTGGTCGGTTCGTCGAGAAGCAGCAGCGCGGGTTCGGCCACCAGCAGGCGGGCGAGATGGGCGCGCATGACCCAGCCGCCGGAAAACGCGTCTGCGCGGCGCTCGTGGTCGGTCTCGCGAAAGCCGAGGCCGGCGAGGATTTTTTTCGCACGCGGCTCGAGCGTGTAATCGACGTCGTGATCGGCGCCGGGCGGAGGGGGGAGCCCGGTCCGGCCCGTGGCGATCTGCAGGATGGTTTCGTCGCCGGCCGGCGCGCTCTCCTGGGAAAGAAAACCAAAATCGGCACCGCGCTCCCAGGTGATGGTCCCCTCATCGGGCGACTCCTCGCCGAGGATGAGATTGAAGAGCGTGGTCTTGCCGGCGCCGTTGGGGCCGACGAGCCCGTAGCGGTCGGTGCGCGAGACGAAGAGGGACACCCCCCCGAACAGCGTGCGGGGACCGTAGGACTTGGAAACGTCGGCCAGAGTGAGCATGCAAACGGTCAGCAAAACCCAGCCGGCACCGGCGGGTCAATGTCAGAGACGGCCGGCTGCCGTCTAATTTTTCCGGATTCCACAGTTGGTTTCCGCCCATGATTGTGATTACCAGACGCCGGTTCGCGCCAAAACGACAAACCATGACGACTTCATCCTCCTTGCGGCTCTTCGTGGCGTTGCAGCCATCGGAGCCGGCGCGCGCGGCCCTGGCAGAGCTGGCGGCCGGCATCGCCGGCGTGTCCTGGACGCCGCGGGAGCAATTCCACCTCACCCTGCGCTTCATCGGCGGGGTGGCGGCAGAGCAGGCGCAAAAAATCGAGGCCGCTCTCGCCGGCGTGCGCGTCCGGCCATTTCTTCTCGAGCTGGAAGGCGTGGGCGGCTTTCCGCCGCGCGGGCACCCGCAGGTGCTGTGGGCCGGCGCGCGCAGCCACCCGTTCCTGCACCAGTTGCGCCAGCAGGTGGACGACCGGCTGCTCGCCTGCGGGACCGACCTGGAGCTGAAACCGTTCGTGCCGCATTTCACGCTGGCGCGCTGCCGCGAGGCGCCGCCAGTGGCGGTGGCGCACTGGCTGAAGCGGCACCGCGACTTCGCCGGACCGGCGTGGCCGGTGGATGCGTTTTACCTCATGGCCAGCGAATTCGCGCCCGCCGGCGCCGTGCACCGCGCCGTCCGGAAATTCATGCTCGCTGCATCGCCCGGCTGAAGGCCGCGCTCAGGGTTTCCACCAGCGATCCGGGATGGTGGCATCCAGCGGATCGATGGTCACGGGCGGAAGCGCGGCGGCGATACGCTGAAGCTTTCCCGCCTGGCCCGGCGAGGCCAGGAGCGCCGAATGGCCGCGGTCGAGCCAGATCAAAACATAACCGCGCGCCTCCAAATCCTCCGGACGCAGCCTTTCCCGCGCCAGCTCGAGAATAACATAATCCACCGCATAATCGCGAATCAGCCGGTCCCAGTCGGGGCCGAGCTTTTGATAGAAGTTGTAATTCAAATCGAACGTGGACTCCGGAAAAGTCGTTTCATAACGGCCATCCATCGAGATCTTGATGCACGGATAGAGCCGCCAGGAGCAATAGCAGCCCCATTCGAAGGGCGTGGCGAGATTTCCCGCCGCCTGGGCGCGGGAAAGAATGTCCACCTCGCGCACGGGATCATGGCCCACCGGAGCCAGCACCTCCAATGAAGCGCCGGGCAGAACGCGGGCCGCCACGCCAACCGCCAGGGCGCCGTAGACGACCGTCGTCGCGAGCACCGGGCGGAATGCGTTTCGCCAGCGCAAAGGCAGCCGCCGGAAGCCGCCCGCCAGCATGGCATGGACAAACGGACCGGCAAAGGCCAGCGCGGTCACACCGAAGAACGGCGCATGCCGCCGGCTGTGCCAGGCCAGAGCCGCGGTGATGGCCAGCATGGCCAGGCCCGGCCAGCTTTTTTTCTCCGTGTGCCGCCAGGCCAGACCCACCACGAGAACGACCAGCAGGAACAAAATCCGGAAGCTGAAAAACACATCGTTGGCCCACAAGGGCAAAGGCTGCCATTCGACGATGTGCGGGCGGCGGTTGAGCAAGGCCGAAAGCAGATACGGCCAGAATCTAAAGCCGTAAATGTTGATCAACGTGGCCAAGGCACTGGCACCCAAGGTGGCCGACATGAGTCTGGCCGGCGGGCGGAGCGGCAGGGAAAAGACGGCATAGACCGCCATGGCGCCCAGGCCGGCGACAAACCCGCCGTGGACATTCGACCAGACGAGCATGACCGCCGGCAAAACAAACGCCGGCCATTTTTCGCCCGCACGGATCGATTCCAGACCGAACAGCGTGAAGGCGAAAAAAGCGTAGGTGAAGGCGTGGCTGCGAATGACAGGAATGTAGCCGAGCTGCAGACAGGCCGCCGCGGGGATCGCGAGCAGGAGCAGGGCTTCCCAGGGGCAGCCGATCTTCCGCGCGACGGCCGCGGCCGCCCCCAGCGCGGCGAAGGCGAGAAAAATTTTGAGGATCATCAATCCCGCCGGCCCGAAAAACTTGAGCACCCCGAAAAAAATCGTTCCCGCGCCCCATTCATGTTCGATGTACTGCGGCAGTACCGGCGTGAAGGCGAACATGTCATGCGCCGGCACCGTGCCGTACTTCCAAACGTGCGCCCCGATGGCGAGTTTGCCCCACAGATCGCCATCGGCAACATGGTGGGCCGCCAGGATGGCCCCGAACGAAAAAATCCCGAGAGCGATCGCCAGCCTGCGCATAAATAATCGACGCGGAAGTGTTACGCCTAGGTCCACCGGTTGCACGATTAATATGCGCCCGGCTTCTGCGCGCCGCGGCGCGACCGAGGCCATCCCCGCCGTTTCCGTGGAAATCTCCGTCCACCCCCGGACGGCGGAAGGCGAAGCGGGTGCCGCCTCCCGCGCCGTCCGGCCGCAAGGCGGGACTCCGGTCGAAAGCGGACCGGCTTACAACAGATCGTCGTCCGGCACGAGTCCGGGCGGCAGGCCAAGCTGGGCGGTGATCTGCTGGCGGAATTGCTGCCGGGTTTTTTCCACCCGCGCGGCCTTCTCCTCATCGGAGAGGGTTGAGTCCTGCCAGATCGCGTCCATCGCCGACATGGCCGACTGACGCAGCGCCAGAACCTTGTCGGCGGACGTGGACGGGAGACCCCAACGATTGAGCATTTGCGCGACCGTCTGGTAGGCCGGATCCTGCAGGTGCTCGAAGGCCGCGTACCGGTCCGGCCCGAGCGCGGCCTTCAACTGATTGTCTGCCTCCACCCTGGTCTCCCCGCTGGGGAAACCCTGCTCGCTGTCCGCGACCGACTGCCACTGGTAGATCGCGTCAAATTCCGCCTGGTTGGCACCGAAACCCACCAGCTCGGATCCGAGGGAGACCGCGGCCGGCGAATTCCACTTCGCATAAAGGTCGAATTCGTCGGGCGCGAGCAGCTGGCGGACGAAGTCCATCCGGTCCACCGACGACATTTTGGCGTCGGGGTCCTGGTTGAACAACGCCTCCGCCAGCCGTTGCTGTGAAGCCGGCGGCAGAAAATCGATCTTGGGGCCGGGGCTATCCGGGCCGAAAAGCGGGCGGGCGACGGGCGGCGGCGCGGCGGCAGATCCAAAAAGATCCTTCAGCTCGCCGTTCACCTCCTGGTCGAGCCGGGCCAGCTCGTTCTGCCGCAGCCGCTCCAGCTCGCCGATCGTTTCAATGGCCGGCGGCAGCTCCCAGTAATGCGGCGCATAGCGGCCCTGCTCGATCAGCAATTCCGCCCGGTATTGCTCCCGTTGCCGGTAATGCAGAAGTTCACCTGTAATGATTTCGCGGATACTCGCCTCCGTCAGACCGCGGCTCCGCAGCGCCGCGACTTCCGCGCGATAATCCCGGTCCAGCCGCGGTCCGGCCGCGGGCGGCGGGGACGCGGCCGGAGGAACGCCGGCCGGCGCGGAGACCTGCGCCCGGGCCACGGCGGGTGGCGGCGGCACGGAAGGCTTCGCCGGGCGGAGGAAAAAAATGGCCGCGACCGTCATTCCACCGGTCGCGAGCGCGGCCCAAAGCATGCGCGGTTTCGCCTTCATCGATGCGAATGCAAAGCGTACGCCTACAAGGTCGTTTTGGCCAGCGCCGCCTCATCAATCTCGATTTTGTGCGCGTGGCGCCAGGCGCGGACCTGCTCCGTCCGGATGCGGTCCTGTTGATCCTGGAAATAATCGTCGGCGATGCGGTCCCGGTTGGCCGCGAACGGGAGAACCTGGTCCTTGCCGTCGCCGCCCCGCTCGGTGTAAAGCTTTTTCAAGTTGGCCTGATACCATTCCTTGAGGCGGGCGTCGATGTCCGGACTTTTCATCTGGGCGACGGCCTTGGCCGTCAGCTGGTCCAGGGCATAAAGGCGCGTGAGCACGTTGCGGTTGAGCTGCATTTTCTCGCGCACCATCGGCGATTTTTCCAGGCCGCGCGCGCGCGCTTCCGCGACCATGAGGCCGGACGCCAGCATCCGCTTGAGGACGGCGATGACGCCCTCCTGCTGGTCGAGGTTCGGCCGCTCCGGCAGTGGCAGGCGGGTGTAGGTCTGCAAAAAGTCGCCGACGGTGATGATCCCCAATTTGCAGCGCGCCAGCGGCAGGTCGCGCACGTCGGCGGAGACGGCGGGCGGAGGGGATTCGTCCGTTTGGGCCTCTCCCGGTTTGCCCAGCAGCGCCAGCGCGCCGGTCGTGCGGTCGAGGCGCTTTGCCTCCGCCCTGAGCTTGGCATAGGCTTCGTTGGACACGACAATGTCGGTCTTTGCAAACAACTGGTCGCGAAATTTTCCGAGCACTTGGTCGCGGCCCTGCGAGGCGTTGCCCGGGGCCTTGAGTTCCTGGTCGGTGACGGCCTCTTCCAGGAGCATGCCTTCGGTCGCCTTCAGCATCCCGGCCACGCCCTCGGTCTGGTCCGCCTTCTGTTCATAGCCGTTCCAGAGCAGAAAGTGCTCGTCGAGCAGGTTGTTGAGATAACGGCGCTTGTCGGCCAGCGACAGCGCCGCCCGGGCGGCTTTGTCCGCCACCTCGCCCGCGAGGTAGGCACGGAATTCGCTCGCGGGAATTTCGATCGCGCACTCCGGCACTTTCGCCAGCACCGGATTGTCCGGCCCCACCGGCGTGAAGTCGTACAGCCGGCGCATGGTTTCAACCGCGGCGTCGGCGCGGCCGGAGCAGGCGCCGGCGAGAAAAAATCCCGCGGCAAATAGAGCGAAAAGGAAATGTCGGATCGGGGTCATCTTGCTCAAAAAGCGGAAAAGCGGCCGCGCCCGAAGACGCGGCCGCTATCTCCTGTGCGATATAACTACCCTGTCACCAATTGGCGGGCTCAGCCAAGTCGTAAGTTGTAGCCACGCGATAGTGCGTGCCATAGACGAGCCGGAAGGAAGGACCCTGCGGGGACGATTTCTGGAACCAGCCGGACACGTAGCAGCCGGTCGACCAGCGGATCGCACCGCCGTTGCCCGGAGCGTTGAGATTTCCGGTGTGGCTGTAGACGTGGTTGCCGTTGATCCAGCACTCCCAGATGCCGCCGGAGGACGAGCTGCGGATGTGAGTGACGACCCTCATCCAAACGCCCGACGGCACGTTGGTGAAGATGTGCGGCTCATCAAAGAAGCCGTCCGGCAGGTGATCGAACAGGACAATGATGTCGTGCCCGTCGATTCTAAAGATGATCCAGGGACCGGTGCCCGCCCACTGCTGAACATTGACCTGGTCGTTGGCATACTGCCAGCCGGCCGGCAGGAAGAAGGTCATGCCGTAGTAACGGTCCTGGTTCGTTTGCTGCGCGCCCTCGAGGTCGACCTCGGAATGGTAGCGGCCGGTGTAACCAGACTCGAACGTCTGGGTGAACTGGATCGCCGACGTGCTGTGGTAGGTGGGAGTGCTCACGTCGGTGATGGTGCCTTTGGCCTGGGGCGTCTGCGGATAATTCGGCCAGCCTTCCTTCGTACCGTTGTTCTCGAAGGTGACATTGCCGTTGGGCGCGCTGATGACATAGTTGCCGCTGGTCACGGTGCTGTCGCTCATGCCGGTCTTGAAGGCGATCGCCTCAAGGGTGGTCGTGGAGCTGATGCTGACCGGACTGGAGTAGAGCGTGCCGGCGGTTTCGCTCGGCGTGCTGCCGTCGGTGGTGTAG
>DATJYF010000119.1:0-5101 GCA_035499715.1 Opitutaceae bacterium
TGATGAATGAGGGTGGAAATTTCCTCGCGCGCCGCGGGCGGGAGCTTTTCGCCGGCGAGCAATTCCTCCAAACCGGCACGAAGAACGGTCACCGGCGTCTTGAGCTGATGGGAGGCGTCGGCGGAAAAACGGGCCGACCGCTGCAGCTCCGCGCTCGTCAGTTGCAGCGCGGCTTCGGCGCGCTGGCGCCGGGCGCGGTTTTCCTCCGAGTCCACCGCCAGCTTCTCCACCGGGGCGGAGAGCCGGAACGAGAGGAAATTGCTGGCGAAAAACGCACCGAGCAGCAGCAGTGCGCCCGCGGCGGCGAATTGCCAGAGCAGCCTTCGCTGCCGGACCAGCGACTCGGTCAGGGGATAAAGGCAGACCTCGTAAGCGGGCGGAAAAAGCGAGCCGGGATTGAGCCGCTTGTAAAACAGCTGCTGCGGCGCGCCGTCGACATTCACCGTCAGGCTGTTTTCCGACGGGCTGGGCGCGGCCGTGGCCGGGGCCAGCTCGTCGGCGATGACGGTGCGTGCGGACGGTGGAACGGACGGCAGATGCAGGTGGCCTTGCAGCCAGAGTCCGCTGCGCATCTCCATGCCGGGCCGGCTGCCGGCGAGTTCGACCGGCCGGAAACCGAGCACGAGCGCGGCGATGACCTCGCCGGTCTCGGTGGAAAAAATGGGCATGGCCATGACTTCGTCAACCGTCTCGACCGCGCCGGCCGGATTGCGCACGAGGTATCCGGTTTGCGGATGGTCCGGAACGGCGTTGAGCGCCAGTCGCGCCTCGTCCGCCGGCGTGAGCCGGCCGACCTCCTCCCCCGCCGGCGGCGAAATCACCCGGCCCCGGGCATCGAGAAAACGATAGAAACGCGCGCGCAGCACATGGCCGGCCGTCTCCATCGTGGCATCCTCCGGCTCCATCACGTCGGCCAGTTCATCCCGCGCGCTCGGATAGAGCAGATCGAGCGCGTCGTCCTCGAGGGCGGCGTGGATGCGGGGTTTCCGCGCCAGCGCGCGGGAACGTTCCGCCAGCGCCACGTAGCGGATTTCCTGGACGGCATGCAGCGCGTCCAGCTCGCTTTGGAATTCAAGTTGCAGGCTGCGCTTCACGTCCACCGCCGCCTTGTGCTGGGCGAAAAGCAGGCCCAGCACCGTGACGGCCGAAACCACCAGCATCATCGCGACCAGCAGCTTGGTGCGAAAGCCCGGCAGTTCGGATCGACTCGGCTTGAGCGCGGAGATCACGGAAAGTCCGCGTGGAGCGTCTCGCCGCCCTGCAGCTCCACCGGACGCTCGCGTGTTGTTTTGCTGTCGACCCAGGCCTTGAGCACATAGCGCCCGGCGGGAAGCCCGCCCAGCCGGTAATTTCCCTCCGCGTCGCTGACCACGAAATAAGGCGTGTCGAGCACGAGGATGAGGCCGCGCATGTGCTCGTGGATGTCGCAGCGCACCGTCACCAGCCCGGGCTTGTCAAAGATTTCCGCCGGGATCGGCCGCTCGTCCGAACGATAACGCCCCAAGTCGAAGCGTTTCGCGGGCGAATAGGAAAAAATATTGTGGTAGGTGTTGTCGAGATTGGGGAACTCCACCTTGGTCCCGGTCTGCACCGGCAGCAGCATCGGCACAAACGTGAGATCCTTCTGGATCATCTGCTTCACCGGCGGGGACGGCGGCGGGGGAAAGGAGCCCTCCAGATAAATGACCGCGATCGGCGGCATCATGGAAACCACGCCGCCTTCGGTCACGACCCGGTAGCGCTGATTGACGACCGGAGCGTAGCGCGACTTCGGCAGGGTCACGCGTCCTTCCACCACCGCCTGCGCTGAAGCCGCGCGGGGCAGTGCGGCACCGAGGATGAGCAGGGCGAAGGCAAAGCGGCGAAGGGGCATGAGCGCGGGCCTCACGCTGACACCGGCGCGCAGATGGAATACCCCACCGAGCGATAGGTGCGGATGAGCGGCACGTCGAAGCCAGTGTCCATTTTTTTTCGCAGCCGGGCGATGAAAATCTCCACTGTGCGGGTGTCGTAGATGTGTTCCCGCTGCCAGACCCGCTCGCACAACTCCGTGCGGGAAAAAACCCGGCCGGGCTCCTGCATCAGCACCTGCAACACGTCGAATTCGCGCGGAGAAAGGGGGATGATTTTGCCGGCGCGGGTCACGCGGCGGCGGTGCACGTCCATGTGCAGGTCGCCCACCGCGAGCAGATCGGCGGCAGTCGGCGCGGTGCCCCGTCGTCCCAAAGCCTCGACCCGCGCCACCAGTTCCTCCATGGAAAACGGCTTCGCCAGATAGTCGTCCGCCCCGGCCTTCAAGCCCTTCACCCGGTGTTCGACCTCACCCCGGGCCGTGAGAATCAGGACCCGGGCGGGACAATTGGCCTGGCGCAACCGCGCCAGCACGGAAAAACCGTCCAAGCTGGGCAGGTTCAGGTCGAGGACGATCAAATCGGGCGAGACCTCCAGCGCTGTCTGCAAGCCATGGACGCCGTCATGGCAGGCGCGCGGATCATGGCCGTGGCGGGTCAGCGCGCTCGTGATGTGCCGGGCGAGCTGGGGTTCGTCTTCGACTATGAGAATGCGCATGGCGTTGGTCCCTGGCTGGGCAAGACCGGGTGCTGCCGCAGCCAAAAAAGATACCCGAAAAACGGCAAGATCGCAGGAAGTATCGCTAAATGGGAGGACGACCGCATGGCCGGCCGTCGTGGCCCGCCCTTCAGTCAAGGACCCATTTATTGGAGTCACGATGCAGTCGTTCCATTCCGGAAGCGTAACCATTTTGTTACTGCTGCGATCCATCTTGCGCCGGACATGACGGGCAAGCTGGCGCCCCCACGGGGAATCGAACCCCGGTTTGAGCCTTGAGAGGGCTCCGTCCTAGCCGCTAGACGATGAGGGCGTTGGCGCGAACGGAAGACGAAAGCGCAGCCGCCGAGGGGTCGTCAAGCGCGCAGAGGAACCCCTCGGTTGCTTCGCGCCGCCGGCGTTTGCAGCGATGAAGTAAAAATTTTTTTCAAGAAAAAGGCCCGAGTTCCCGGGCCTCCCGGGCGCCGGCCGTCACGCCGCAAAAATTTCCTCCGGCTTGAAAAAGCGCGCCAGCTCGACCTTCGCGTTTTCCACGCTGTCGGAGGCATGCACGACGTTCTTCATCATCTCCGTGCCGAAATCGCCGCGAATCGTGCCTTTCGCCGCCTTGCGCGAATCCGTCGGCCCGAGCAGATCGCGCACCTTTTGCACCACGTTTTCGCCCTGCAACGCCATGACGATGACCGGCCGCGAGCTCATGAACGCCTCGATCTCCGGGTAAAACGGCTTGTCGGCGACGTGCGCGTAATGCTCGCGCAGGAGCGCGGGCGTGAGGCGGATCATTTTGCAGCCGACGATGATGAAGCCGGCTTTTTCAAAACGGTCGAGGACGTTGCCCACATGCCGCTGCTGCATGCAGTCGGGCTTAAAAATAATCAGGGTTCTCTGCATAAAAGCGCGAACATACAGTCCGCGCCCCGCTTGGGAAGTCTGATTTTGCGATCCGGCTCCGGCCGTTCGCGCGGCGGTTTACCTCGCCGGCGCCGCCAGGGCCACCTGCACGTTGCCGAGCGCCGAGGCATACAGCGCCGTCGGTCCGTCATGCATCATGCCGCTGGACTGAAACGTCGCGTAGACCACGCCGAGGAGATTGTCGCCGTTGACGATGGTCGAGTCCGCGCGGTCGTTGTTCCAGCCCCTGACCTGCCAGCCGCCGTCGACGCGGGCCACGAGCCTGTGCGCGACGGTTTCGCCAAAATGATTCCGATAAACCACCACCATGCCTTCGCGCAGGCGGGCCGGATTGATCTTCTTCACCACCACCAGTGAACCTTCGCCGAAGTAAGGCAGCATCGAAACTCCGGCGATGCGCATCACCGTCATGTTGGGATGCAGGGCCGCCAGAGCCCGCGCGTCCGCCAGCGCGGTCGCAAAAGAGATGGACGAGACCGGAGTGACATCCGCCGCCCGCAACACAATCGTCCCGGCCATTGCGATGGTGAGTGCGGCGAGGGAGCGAAGGCGGGCGGCGAATTTCATGCGGCCATCCTAGCCGCACGAGTGATTTCAGGGTATCAGGCGGGTTATGGGATTTCTGCTCCGCGTTTACTCAAGTTTTACTCCATACACCCCCAGCGTCCCGAAACACCCGTCCGGGGAAAATGGGGTTCTGTCCGGATGCCGCCCGGGAACACCCCAGCATTTCCTGAAGCCAATAACCCGGATAAAGGGCACTTGCCGACAAATTCCTGCAATTTCAGAGAAGTTTTTGCAGTCAGTTCACAGGAGCGCGCTCCAAAAAGGGGGACCCACTGATGATATTTTTACCAGCCGCTCCGCGCCGTTTACAGCGATTCTTGATAGAGTTTTTCGTAGGCCTTCGCGGCGTTTTTCCAGCTGAAATCGCGCGCCATGCCGCGGCGCTGAACCGCGGCGAGCCGCGGTTTGTCGGCGAAAAGCTTGAGCGCGCGCTGCAGCGCGTCGCGCAGTCCTTCGGCGGAGGGCGCGCCCATCAGGCCCGTGCCCGCGGCCGGCTGCTCATCGACATCGACCACGGTGTCGACCAGGCCACCGACGCGACTGACGATGGGCACGGTGCCGTAAACCTGCGAATACATCTGGTTGAGGCCGCAGGGTTCGAAGAGCGAGGGCATGAGGAAAAAGTCGCTGCCGGCCTCGATGAGATGGCTCATGGCCTCGTCGAGGCGGGCGCTGAGCGCGATTTTCTTCGGGTGCGCCGCGGCCAGCTCGCGCAGCGCCTCCTCGTACCGGCGGTCACCCGTGCCGAGGACGACGAGCATGCAGTCCTTGGCGATGAAAAACTCGCGATTCGCGAGCAGAAAATCGATTCCTTTTTGTTCGGTCAGCCGGCAGACCATGCCAAAGACCGGGCCGGCGAACTGCGGATCGAAACCGTGGCGGCGCAGCAGCTCGGCGCGGCACACCGCCTTGCCCGAAAGGTCGTGCAGGGAAAAATTCGCCGGCAGGAGCGCATCGGTCGCGGGGTTCCACACCCGGCTGTCGATGCCGTTGAGCAGGCCGGCGAGATCCTCGGTGCGGGTTTGCACCACGCCCTCCAGGCCGCAGGCAAACT
>DATJYF010000120.1:0-18223 GCA_035499715.1 Opitutaceae bacterium
GTTCATGCAGGTCTGCGAGGTCGGGACGGTGGCGTTGGGCGATTTTTCCACGTTGTTGTGGCAATAGCGGCAGTCGATCCCGAGCTGGCCGGCGTGGATCGCATGGCTGAACGGCACCGGCTGGACCGGCGCGTAGCCGACCCGCGTGTACTTCGGCGTCATATAGTAGGTGACCGCCGCCGTCGCGATGCTGGCGAGCACGAACAGATAGATGACAATCTGCAGCGGCAGCGAATTGACCGACTTCGGAAAAATTTTCGACATGGCCGAGGAAGGATTCGCGAGCGGCGCAGGTTAGGGCGTGTCGGCGCGGCGCGCGACAACACGGGAATCGGCCTGAAGCGGAAGCGACGCTGAACCTGCAGGACGGGCGGCCGGACGGGGCCGGGAGCGGTGGGACAAAAGGCGGCCGGCCACGCCGGCGCCCATGGCCAAGCCAAGCAGTCTGAGAAGAAAAGTTTTGCGTGTCGGGTCGTGGCTCAAGGCACGTGATCAGGTTGCAGTCAGCGCCGAAACAAGGCGGGCGTGTTTTGAATGTAAACACAATTTCCCAACATTTTTTGGCAACCTCCGGTCATCAGCGTATTCATTAGTTAGACAGATTGATGCATACACTTTTTCTAATAGGCAGCCGGAGTCCTTTCCTGCCGGCGAAAAGAGGGCCGACGACGTGCCGCCCCACCCTTGTCAGACAAAAACGCCGTCCCGCATGGGGCGGACCACGTCGCAACGGCTGGCGATCTCCGGATTGTGCGTGACGAGGACGATGGCCTGGCCGTTTTCTTTGGCCAGGCGCATGAGCAGATCGAAGACGAGGCCGGAGTTCTGCTGGTCGAGGTTGCCGGTGGGCTCGTCGGCCAGGAGGATGGCGGGCTGGTTGGCCAGCGCGCGGGCGACGGCCACCCGCTGTTGTTCGCCGCCGGAGAGATGGGTCGCCAGGCGCTGGGTTTTGTCGCCGAGGCCGACCGCGGCGAGAAGCGAGCGGGCGCGTTCGGCCATGGCGTCGGGATCGAGACGGCCGAGCTTGCGCATCGGCATCATCACATTTTCCAGCGCGGTGAATTCTTGCATCAGGAAGTGAAATTGGAAAACAAAGCCGATGTGTTCGCCGCGGGCGGCGGTGCGGGCGGCGTCGTCGTGGTTCGACATGAGCTGCTGGTTGATCCAGATCTGGCCGTCGTCGGGCTGGTCGAGCAGGCCGAGCTGGTAGAGCAAGGTGCTTTTGCCGCAGCCGGAGGGGCCGACCACCGCGTAAACCTGTCCGCGCTGCGCCTCGAAGGAGACGCCTTTGAGGACGTGGACACGGCCTTCATCCCGGCCGAGGAAGCGGTGCAGATTCTGGCAGCGCAGCGCAATGTTGCCGGAGGGCGCGGACATATTATTATGTGGCGGTGCCGCGGATGACGTCGCCCGGTTCGAGCCGCGCGGCGCGGCGGGCCGGCGCGAGGCTGGCCACCATGACCATCACCACCGCGGTGAGCGTGGCCTCGACATAGTGCCAGATGGACCAGGAAACGATGAACGTATCGGTGGCGAAGATGCCGCGGATGCGGATGGGAAGATTGCTGATGGCATAGGTGACGCCGGCACCGAGTGCCCAGCCCAGGACCGTGCCGATCGCCAGGACGATCGCCGCCTGCCAGATGAAGATGAGCGAGATGTCATGCCGCGAATAACCCATCGAACGCAGGATGGCGATCTCCTTGGTCTTCTCCAGGACGATCATGGCCAGGGTATTGAACATCGCCAGGCCGGCGATGAGCGTGAAAACCGAAACGGTGATAGCGGTGGACACGCGCAGTGCGCGAAAAACGTCGAGCCAGACCTTTTCCCGCTCCTGCCAGGGCGCAGCACTGTGGTGGAGTGTTTCCTCCATCTGCAGTGCATCCTCCGGCGCGCGATAGGTGTTGTAGAGATTGACCTGGATGAACGACGCGCCCGTGGGCTTCTGCAAAAGCGAGCGCGCCTGGCTGAGATGAAGATAAACGCGGACACGGTCGATGTCGCTCACTCCAGTTTCATAAATTGCCGCGACCCGATAGCGGGCGGTTTGATCATGAATTTGGAGAATAAAGGAATCGCCCACCGCCAGCTGGAGGCGCTGGGCCAGGATGCTGCCGATCAGCGCGCCCTCCTCCGGCTCGCTGCGGAACTCCTCCAGCGAACCCTGCACAATATGTGAATCGATGTCGGAAACCTTGAGAAAGTCGTCGAGGTTGATGCCGTAAACCTGGGCGGAGTCGGGCTTGAAGCTGCTGCGGATCTGCACGTCGCCATGCAGCACCTCCGCGACGCCGGAAACATTGGCGAACCGCCGCAGTGCGTCCATGATGAGCTTGGGCTCCTGGATGCCCTCGATGTATTTGCGGCCCTCTTTTTCCGCGACCTGGAAGGTCGAATCTGAATCGCTGTTTTCGCTCCGGGCGGCCATGGATCGGATGGTGTCCTGAATTTCGTCCTCGATGCGGATAGCGCCGTTGGTCCCGAGGATCGTCTTGATGAAGAAGCCCTCGAAGCCGCTCGTGGTCGCCTGCGTGACGATGAACAGGCCGACGCCGAGCACGATGCAGGCCAGGCTCATCAGCATGGCCCGCCTTTTGGCCGTGAGAAAACGGAATGCGATCTGCAGATTGGGCGGCACGGCAATGGACAAGGGTCGGCGGCGGCCTTATTGGGCGAGCTCCGTCGTGCGCACGGCCTGGCCGGCATGAAAAGTATCGAGTTCTTCGACGACGACCTTGTCACCTTCGTTGATGCCGCCGATAATTTCCGCTTCATTGAGACCGACATAGCCGACCTGAACCTTGCGCAGCCGCACGCGGCCGTTTTTAACGATGAACAAGCTGTCGCCGAAAAGCGCGCGGCGCGGGACAATCAGCGCGTTGTCGTGTTCGCCGGCCTGAATTTCCACCTCGCCGTTAAGCCCGGGCACGAGTTTTTCCAACGGCATATCGACGTTCAGATAGACCTCGTAGCGCTGCGTTTCCGGATCGGCCGTGGGCAGGATTTTGCTCACGGTGGCGCCGTAGATATCCGAGCCGTAGGTGAGGAAGCGGACACGGGCCTTCTGCCCGAGCTGGATGCCCTCGAAATTCTCCTCGCTGATGCGGGCCACGACCTTGCGGCTGGTGGAAATGAGGATGGCGATGGGCGTGCCCGGCCCGATGAGTTCGCCGCGATGGGCCAGGACTTTTTCGATCACACCGTCAAACGGCGCGGCGATGGTCATTTTTTCCAGCTCGCGATTCTTGGCCTTGAGGGCGTTGTCGTCGCTGTCGAGGGCGTTTTTATCGTTGATCTGGGCGAGTTTGAACTGCTGTTCCGCCGCGTCCAATGCCCGCTTCTGGTTTTCAAAATCGTTTTCGGACATCTGGCCGAGCTTGTGGGTGCGTTCGACATTGGCAAAATTCTCGTGGGCCACGTCGAGCTGCACCTGAGCTTGTCGCTCCCCGATCTCGAGGCGCTTTTCCAGCGCCTCGTGGTCGAATTTGAGCTTTTCGATCTCGATCTCGAGATCGCCGGTGTCGAGCTGGACGAGGAAGTCGCCCTCCTTGAAATGCTTCCCCTCGTCGAGATCGCTTTTGATGATGCGCCCGCCGAGTTCGCTCTTCAGTTCCTCTTGGTATTCGGCATCGACGGTCACGCTGCCGGGGACGAGATGGAAGGCCGAGCCGCGCGTGACCGTCACCACCTTGGCGACGGGACGGGAAAAATAGAACGCCGCGATCGCCGCCGCGGCGAGCAGGAGGAGCGCGGCGAACCATCGGGGACGGAGGATAAGACGTTTATTTGACATTGCCGATAAAACTGGCGGGCAGATTATTCAAGACCGGGTCGACCCCGAGGAGCGACAGATAATCGCACCAACGCGAAAAAAAATCGGCGCGGGCGCCGAACGCCGCGGCCTGCCATTGATAGAAACTGGAGGTGGCCTGGTCCACGTCGCTCTGCGAGCTGAGGCCCAGTTTGAAATTGTCCCTGACGCGCTGCAAACTTTCCGCGTTCATTTGCAGCCGTTTTTCGGCAATGGCGAGGGCGCGGGAGGAAAATTCCACCTGTTGCTCAAGGTCCCGGGCCTGGGCCAGGGTTTGATCGAGGTAGTTTTGGCGCTTCAGTTCCGCCGCGCGCTTGTTGGCGAGGGCGGCCAGCTTGGCCCCGCGGGTGGCAAAACCGTCGAAAAGGCTCCAGCTGACGCCCACGCCGATGTAATCGCTCAAAACATTGGTCTGCGAAATCGCGCTGTTGCTCGCATTAGTCTGTTTTTGTTCGGCGACGCCGAGTTGCATGTCGAATCGCGGGTAGAGGCGGTGCCTGGCGACTTTATAATTCAAATCGCTCTTTTCGATGTCGTACTCGTTCATCTGCGCCGTCAACGTCCGGTTCAGCCCGTCGCGCGCGAAATCCTGCAGGAGCGCGGCGGTGGTGTCAGGCGAATAAACGGGTGCCGGAATCTCGTCAGGGATGGAGTCGTCGTCTAATTCCGCCAGGCCGGCCGTGAGCAAAAACAGCCGCTTGGAATAGGCGAAGCCCTCCACCGCCCGATCAATGGCGAGGTTGGTCTCCTCCAGCTGCAAATGGGCGTTGGTGATCTCATCCTGCGTGGCCTGCCCGGCCTTGAATCTTTCCTCCACGGCGGCGATGGATGTTTTCACCTGCCCGAGGGCAAAACGGGAATTGCGCAGCTGCACCTTCTGCTGGATGAGCGAAAGATATTGCGAACGCAACGTCGCGGCCAGCTGCCGGTAGGCGTCGGCATACTGACGCTGGCTGATTTTTATCTGCAAATGGGCGATATCCGTCTGCGCCTGCAAGTCTCCCCAGTGATAGAGGGGCTGGGTGAGGGTAAAGCCGAAGTTGACCCCGCCATTGCTGGTGTTGGCGGCCGAATTGGAAGCCACGGTGCTTTGATTGTAGGCGTAAGCGATGCTGCTGCTCAGACTGGGCCAGCGCGCGGCGGCCTGCTGGTAACGATTGCCCTCCTGCGCGGCCAGGTCGATGTCATGCCCGATCATTTGCGGCGACTGCTTCATCGCCTGATTCAGAATGGCGCGCAGTCCGGGAAAAAAATCCTCCGGCAAGGCCGCCGGCAGCGGCGGAGTCTGCGCCCTGGATACCACCGGCAGGATACCCACCATGCACAATAAAATAAACTTCAAGGGATGTGGAAGCACAGGACGCCGCTGTCTAGTGTGGAAAAAGTAAACCTTCAGCCCCTTTCATTTTTCCGGCGATGGCAACCTTGAAAATGGACGGTCACATCCGATGTGACGCCGGAAGCAAAAAAGGGTTGCGGAAAAATTTCATCCTCCGGGGGGATTTGCCCGCCTCTGTCGGGAAAAACTTGAGCCGGCACTGATAAAGCCCGAAATAATGCGGCTGCCATGATCGTCGCCCTTCCTCCCGTCCGCCTTTTCTTCGCCGGTCGGCGCTTTAAGTTCCGCCCCGCCAGACCGAACCGCAGCGGCGGTTAACCATGTCCGCCCCCTACTCCAGCCTCGTCCGGGCCCACCTCGACAAAATTCGCCAGTTTTATGACGGCGCACCCGCGACCAGGCTCCGCACGTCCCTGGGCTACCGCGATCTCCTGGCCCATTACTACAATCTCTTCATCCCCGAAAACGCCCGTGTGCTCGAGATCGGATGCGGCAGCGGCGAATTGCTCGCCCGCCTGCGGGCGCGCGATCTCACCGGCGTCGATCTTTCCCCCACGCAAATCGCGCTCGCCCGCGCGCGCCTGCCGCAGGCGAAATTTCATGTGCAGGCGGGCGAAGAACTGCGGCTCGAGGAAAAATTTGATGTCATCATTGTTTCGGACACGCTCAACTTCGCCGCCGACGTGCAGCTGTTTTTCGAGCATCTGCACGCCTTGTCCACCGCCGGCACGCGGTTGCTGCTCAATTTTCATTCGAACCTTTGGCGCCCGGTCTTTTCGCTGGGGGGGGCGCTGCGGCTGCGCAGCCCGGAACCCCAGAGCAATTGGCTGGCCACGGCCGACATCATCAACCTGCTCGATCTGGCGGATTGGGAGGTGGTGAAAACCGACCACCGGCTGCTCCTGCCCCTGCGGCTGGGCGGCGTGGAAAAAATTTTCAACCGCCTGCTCGCGCCGCTCCTGCCGTTTTTCTGCCTCACTGTTTTCGTCGTGGCCCGCCCGCGCCGGGCCGCGGCGGCGGCGGCGGCCACCGTCTCGGTCGTCATTCCGGCCCGCAACGAGGCCGGCAACATCCAGGCGGCGGTGGAGCGCACCCCCGAGCTCGGCGCGGGCACCGAGCTGATTTTTGTCGAGGGCCATTCGCGCGACAACACCTGGGCGGAAATCCAGCGGGTGGCCGCGGCGTTTCCGCAGCGTCGCATCAAGATTCTGCAACAGACCGGCCGCGGCAAGGGCAACGCCGTCCGCGAAGGTTTCGCCGTCGCGACCGGCGACCTGCTCATGATCCTCGATGCCGACCTGACCATGCCGCCCGAAGAGTTGCCCAAATTCTACGACATCCTCGCCTGCGGCCGGGCCGAGTTTGCCAATGGCGTGCGCCTCGTTTATCCGATGGAGGAGCGCGCCATGCAGTTCCTCAATCTCTGCGCCAACAAAATGTTCGGCCTGCTTTTCACCTGGCTGCTCGGCCAGCACGTGAAAGACACGCTCTGCGGCACGAAGGCGCTCCGGCGCGTCCATTACGAAAAAATCGTCACCCAGCGCGCGTATTTCGGCGATTTCGATCCCTTCGGCGACTTCGATCTGCTCTTCGGCGCGGGCAAACTCAACCTCAAGATCGCCGATGTGCCCATCCGCTATCGCGAACGCACCTATGGCACGACCAACATCCAGCGCTGGACCCACGGCTGGCTCCTCCTCCGCATGGTGGTTTTCGCCGCCCGCAAATTGAAGTTCGTCTGATCGCGCGGTCATGAACGTTCCCTTTCTCGAACTCAAGCCGGCTTACGACGAACTCCGCACGGAATGCGATGCCGCCTACCATCGTGTCATGGATTCCGGCTGGTACCTTTTCGGCCGCGAACTCGCCGCGTTTGAGTCCGAGTACGCCCGGTATTGCGGCGTCGCCCACTGCATCGGCGTGGCCAACGGCCTGGAGGCGCTGCAGCTCGCGCTCATGGCCGCCGCCATCGGCCCCGGCGATGAGGTGCTCGTGCCGTCCAACACCTACATCGCCACCTGGCTGGCCGTCTCCCACGTCGGCGCCACGCCCGTCCCGGTCGAACCCGACGAACAAACCTGCAACCTGGATCCCGCCCGCCTGGCGGATAAAATCACCCCGCGCACCAGGGCGATTCTCCCTGTCCATCTCTATGGCCACTGCGCCGACATGGATGCCATCAATGAACTCGCCCGTGAAAAAAATCTTTTCGTCCTGGAGGACGCCGCGCAGTCCCACGGAGCCAAATGCCGCGGCCGGATTTCCGGCAGCCTCGGCCGCGCCGCCGCGCACAGCTTCTATCCGAGCAAGAACCTGGGCGCCTTTGCCGACGGCGGCGCCGTGACGACCAACGATGGCGCCCTCGCCGAAAAGCTCCTCCATCTGCGCAACTATGGCTCGAAAGTGCGCTATCACCATGAAAGCCGCGGTTTGAACTCCCGCCTGAGCGAACTCCAGGCCGCGTTCCTGCGCGCAAAATTATCCCGCCTCGACGCCTGGAACATGCGTCGGGAGGCGCTCGCCCGACGCTACCTGGCCCAGCTCAAAGGAGTGAAAGCGCTCGTGCTCCCCCGGGTCGCGGGCTGGGCCGAACCGGTCTGGCACCTTTTTGTTGTCCGCACCGACCAGCGGGAAGCGCTCCGGCAGCACCTGGCCGACCACGGTGTCGGCACACAAATCCATTATCCAATTCCGCCCCACCTGTCCGCGGCGTATCGCGACGCCGGCTGGACCCGCGGCGATTTTCCGATCGCCGAAAAACTGGCGGGGGAAATACTCAGTCTTCCCTTGGGTCCGCACCTTTCTGACGCGCAGGTCGACTACGTTTGCGCGACGGTGCGTTCTTACTTTGGAGCATCCACATGACCGATCCGGCCCAACCCTCCCTCCTCCGTGACTTCGCGCGGAAACGCGAACTCTGGTGGCAATTCACCGTGCGCATGATCGAAGTGCGCCACCGTGGCAGCTACCTCGGCATCCTCTGGTCCGTGATCAATCCCCTGCTCATGCTCGGACTCTACATGTTCGTGTTCGGATTCATTTTTAAAAACAAATTCGGCGTCCTGCCCGATGAGACTCCGGTCGATTTCGCCCTGGCTTTGTTTTTGGGGCTGATCCTCTTCCATGTCATGGCCGAGGCCCTGGGGATCGGACCCACCGTCATCATCACCTATCCGAATCTCGTCAAAAAAGTGGTCTTTCCGCTCGACGTGCTCCCCCTCGCCCAGATCAGCGCCTCCTGGTTTCATTTCTTGATCAGCCTGGTTTTGCTCCTGGTCGGCACCCTGGCCATGGGCCGCGGCCTCGCCCTGAGCGGACTGCTCTGGCTGCCCGTGGTCCTGGCTCCCTATCTGCTGCTGACGGCCGGCTTGTGCTGGTTTCTCGCCGCCCTCGGCGTGTTCTTCCGCGACATCAGCCAGATTATCCAGTTCGTTTCGCAAGTCATCCTCTGGTCCAGCGCCGTTTTTTATCCGATCAGCCGGATCCGCGGCGCTCCTCCCGTCTGGGCCGTCTTGAAATGGAATCCCTTCCTCCAGACGGTGCAACTTGCGCGCGACGTCCTGCTCTGGCACCGGCCGGTCAACGTCGCCTCTCTCGCCTACACCTATGCGGCGGGCGCCGCCGTCTGCCTGGCCGGGGGCTGGTTCTTCAAAAAAATGCAGCCGGCATTCGCTGACGTGATCTGATTTCATCCCTGATTTTTCCATGCCCGAAGAGAACGCCGTTATCATCGCTGAAAATATTTCCAAGGCTTACCGGATTTGGAAGTCGCCGGCGGCGCGTTTGAAAAGCCCGTTCCTCTCCAGCGTCGCCGGCCTTTTCCCGAAAAATTCCGGCCTCCATCGCGTGCTGCGCGCCCGGGCCAGCCGCGGCTGGCGCGATTTCTACGCTCTCCGCGACCTGTCCCTCAACGTCCGCCGCGGGGAAGCCGTCGGCATCATCGGTCGCAACGGCTCGGGCAAAAGCACCCTCCTCCAGATCATCGCCGGCACGCTCCAGCCGACCGGGGGCCGCATCGACACCCGCGGCCGCATCGCCGCCCTGCTCGAACTCGGTGCGGGGTTCAATCCCGACTTCACCGGCCGGGAAAATGTTTATCTCAACGCCGCCATCCTCGGCTTCACCCGCGAGCAAACAGATGCGCGGATCGAAGCCATCGCCGATTTCGCCGAAATCGGAGAATTCCTCGACCAGCCGGTCAAGACTTACAGCAGCGGCATGGTCGTGCGTCTCGCCTTCGCCGTGGCTGCGAACGTCGAGCCCGACATCTTGATCGTCGACGAAGCCCTCGCGGTCGGCGATGCCCGCTTTCAGCTGAAATGCGCCCGCACCATCGACCGTTTCATCGCCCAAGGCGTGACCCTTCTCTTCGTCTCGCACGACGCCTCCATGGTCAAGCGCCTGTGCAATCACGCCATTTTGCTTGAGCATGGTTCCGTGGTTTATGCCGGCAAACCCAACGATGTGGTGAACCTGTATTCCAAGCTCATCCTCGACGGCCACTCCGTCGCTTCCTTGCAGGCCGATATCGCCACGTTGCGCGTCAAAACGGCCGTTTCGACTCCGCCGCCATCGTCCGCCCCCGGGGAGTCGCGACCCGCCGCCGCCCCGGCGCCGGAGAATGGAAAGCTGGCCCGGCAGGCGGAGGCGCTCCTCACCGACGAAAGGTCGCATGTCCAGGCCAGCGGGAAGGAATTCGCCTACGGCGGGGAATCGGGCCGCATCCGCGCCGTGGCGGTGGTTGACGCCAGCGGCGAGAAACGCTCGTGGTTCTCGAGCGGCGAGCCGGTCATTGTGCGCATGGTGGTGGAGGCCAAAGACGATTTCCCCGAGCCCGTTTTCGCCCTCACGATCAAAAACACGGCCGGCGTCGAGATCTACGGCACCAACACTTTTTTCAGCAAACAACCGGCGCCGTCGATGAAAGCCGGCGAGCAGCATGTGATCGATTTCTCCTTCGACCTCGATCTCATGCCCGGCCATTATTTTCTCTCGTTTGGATTCATTCATTTCGTGGGCGAAAAACTGGTCGTGTTGCACCGCCGCTACGACGCGATCAACCTCGAGGTCCACGGCATCGACCGCACCTTCGGCATCGCCAACCTCAAGGCGGCCATCAACTCCCACCTCCTGACCGCCGGTCAAATCAAGGAGGAAACATGATCTCCTTCCGGCACGGCACCAGCATCGTCAATCTGGAAGCCGGCGATCTTTGGGCCGCCCCACCCGCCGGGCATTCCTATCGCGACGCCCCGGCCGGCGAACTTCTGGAATTGGTGCGCGCCATCCGCGCCGGCACGCCGTGGCGGACCGCCGTGGCCCGGCGCTACGAGCAGGCCAATCCCTGGCTGTACCGGATCATCACCAGCCCCGCACGGGATTTTTTCTTCCGGCAGCATCCGCCTCCGCCGAACGCAAGGATTCTGGATATCGGAGCCGGCTGGGGCCAGATCGCCCTCCCTCTCGCCCGCAATCCCAAAAGCCAGGTCACGGCGCTCGAACCCACTCCGGAGCGGCTGGGCTTCATCCAGGCCGCCGCCACGCAGGAGCGCATCGCCGACCGCCTGCACTTTGTCCAAGCCGACTTCTTCGAGGTGGACTTCGAGCCGCAGCAGTTCGATCTCGTGGCTTGCATCGGCGTGCTCGAATGGGTGCCGAAATTCCGCGAAGGCGAGCCTGTCGCGGTGCAGACGGAATTTCTCCGCCGGATCCGCAGCCTGCTTTCCCCGCGCGGACGGCTGGTCATCGGCATCGAAAACCGCCTCGGCCTGAAATATCTCCTCGGCGCGCCCGATGACCATACCGGCGCAGCCGGCATCAACGTGTACGACGCCGCACTGGCTGCGGAAAAATGGCTCAATCAAACAGGCCAGCCGCTCCGCAGCGTCACGTTCACGCGTGCCGAACTCGCCGGCCTGCTCGCCGCCGCCGGCTTTCGCGAGCCGGCTTTCTTCGCCGCTTTTCCGGATTATAAGCTGCCCGAGCTCATCCTCCCGCTCGGTCCGGAAGTGGATGATTTTTTTGAAAAGGGAAAATTCATTGCCGAGCACGACGGCCATTCCGGCCGGCCGCTCGCCTTCCAGGCCGAGCTGCAGTCGCATTATCGCTCGCTCGCCGGCTTGAAAATCGCCCGTGAATTCGCGCCCAGTTTTTATGTCGCCGCGTCGCTCGTCTGACCGCCCTGCGGCGGCTTTTTGGGGCCCGCCGTCCTGACTTTGCCATCCGCAATTTTTCCGTTTTTTCTCCCGCTGTGAATCCTGATACCGTCTCCCCGGAAACGTCCGGCGCCCCGAAAGTCGGCGGGACGAACGGGCTTCTCCGTCGCTATTTCCACAGCGGTTGGGCGTTTTTTATTCCCTATCTGTTTTTCTATCTGCTCTATTACTGGAGAAAATGGCCGGCCAATCCGCTCGCCGGGCATACCCTCGGCGAAGGCGGGCTCGTTCCGGCGCTGCTTCACGTTTACTGGGTGCTGCACGTTCTCAACTTGCTGCTGGCGGCATTTGCGTCGCACAGCTTCTGGCGCGAACAAAATCGCCCGGCCGCGCGCACCGGGATGGACTTGCTTCATGTCACCGTCCCCTGGGCATTGCTTGCCCTGGTCTTTCTCATCCCTGGAGCCTATCTTGAGTTTCCCTCCGATCCCTGGGAGCATTTTCGCCGCCTCAACGAATGGTCCGCCGTGACCGTGGTCGGCGATCACTCCGCCTGGTTCAAATCCGGTTATTTCTTTGCTTACAGCCTGGTGGGGCGCATGCCGGAAAACCAGCGGTTTTTCTGGCTGAATCTGTATTATACGGGCGTTTGCCTGCTCCTTGCCTGGCAATGCTTCCGTCTGGCCTTGGCCGCCGGGCTGGGAAAAAGCGCCGCCTTTGTCTTTGTCTTGTTACAAGCCCTGCTCTTCGGCAACAGCAGCTTCTCCTTCTATCGCTATTACGGGATCGCCCCCACAATATTTTCCCAACTGGGGGCGATCGCACTCATCCGCATCGGGCTCGATTGGCTAAGAACCAAGCCGGCGGCCGCCGGGATTCCGGCCGGGACCGATCGTTCGCCCCCGGCTCTTCGCCGCTCGCTGGCATCCGCCCTCTGTCTTCTGCCTTTCATCGTTTTTAATCACCTTCAGGGACTCGGCCTCGCCGCCCTCGGCCTCGCCGCCCTCGCCACGTGGCGGCTGATTGCCTGGAAACGCTCCACGATCTGGTGGCTGGCCGCCGTCGTGCTGATCATGAGTTTGGCCGTGATGCACTTGTGGCCGCACCACCGCAGCCTCGACCGGATGTGCCGGGCGCAAGGCTGGTTCTCAGCCTGGGACGGATTCAACCTCTTTTCCACCCAATCACCGGCGAGGTTTCGCGCCTTGCAGATTCTCGGTTGTTTCGGCGTGGTCAATCTGGCGGCGGGGCTGTGGTTGCTCTGCCGCAACCATGTTGTCGGTTGGCTGACCGTCCTGCCCGTGCTCGTCCTCTGCCTGCCCTGCGCCGCCATTCCCCTGGCCGGCTGGCTCACCCGCCGCACCTTGGATGATATTGTGATATTTCACCGGCTGTTGCTGGCCATCCCGGCCGGGCTCGCCACGGTCTGCCTGGGACGTGATCTGTTGCACCGTTGCCTCCGGCCGGCGGCATTTTCTTTTTGGTCGTTCCTCTCCGCCATGCTTGCCCTGCTGGTTCTGACCACCGTTCCCGCCAGCGGCCCATTCTACAACCGCACCTGGCAGGCTTTGATGAAAACACCCGAAGACCTGACGCTCCTCGCCCCCGGCGCGGATTTCCATCGATACCTCACTTCAAACCCCATCTCGCATAAAACAGCATTTGCCGCTTCGGCTGGATTGACCTTTGTCCTCGAATCACAGGAACCCGGCGCGCTCGATTACATCCTGGCCGACCATCGGCTTTACCTGAACGAAGGCCGCACGCCGGCTCTCGATTTTGAAATTCTTCGGGCCAGACTCGCCGAGCGCGGACCAACCGGCGGTCTCGTGGTAATGGTTCCCCGGCCGACTCTGGTTTATTCCGCCTACTCGTTTGCTGCGCTTTGTTCCGGCCACTGGCTGCCGCAGGAAGTCGCGCTTGCCTTCTCGGGAGCCAAGGAATTGCGCGCCATGGGCCCAGAGCTTGGCCTGCATTTGACCGAACCCACCGGCGAGATCACTTATCTTTCCAAATGACCAATGAGTTTCTTTCCCTGGCGCGGCTCAAAAATGCCCCGCCCTTTCGTCGGCCAGCCTAGCGTCACATCCCGATTCATTCAGGGGGGTGACGATCGCCGATCTCAACACTCTTTGCTCCGTGACCTATTTCGGCGGTTTTCGTCTCAGCGCCATCAATCCGCTCATCGGCCCAACTGGTCGAACAGGTCATTCCATTGGCGAATGAGCACGAGCTCGCGTTCTTCCACCACCCCGACCTCCTTCATCTGGGCATAGCACTTGAGCAGCTGTTCATCAGGCGCAACGTCATTCACGGATACCGCATCGAGGCGGGCACATATCTCATGATTGTGCAGATAGCCCAGAATTTCATCCCTGAAGTCCCTGAAGAAGTCGTGCGGGTTGCGCTCTTGCACGACGTTCGGTGGCGCGAAGACAATGCCTTCGCCGTCAGCCCACAGTATTTTTTGCGCCACGAAGGAGCGCCAGATGTCGGTCATACGGAAGGGTACGTGGCAAGGCAGGTACAGCGTGCGGAAACAGGCTCGGTTCAGCAGTGTGGCCTGTGAGTTGAACGGTGACCATGTTCCCGGCCGCAGATAGACCGCCATGGCCGACCTGTCGAAGCTGACCGACGCGTTGTTCGTGAGCCGGTAGATCGCATCCACGTCTGGATCCTGGTCGGCCAGGAACTGGGTCAATGCATAAGACCGCTCCTCAATCTGGCCGGTGGCAGTGCCCGCCTGCCCGATCTCTTGCAGCGGCAGGCCGCGCGGCCACAGCGGCTCACGAGTGAAATACTTGTAGACATTGACGAAGCCCTTGCGCACCACCGCTTGCGCGCGGCGCCTGGCGGTCAGGCTTTCCGCAAAGCCTTCGAGCGGAATGTTGTCGTCGTCGGTATCGAACACCCATTCAGCGCCGTTCTGAAACGCGTGTAGATAGCCGATATTTTTGCGGCAATAGTGGTTCAGCGGCACAAGCCTTGAAAATTCGCTCCAGTTTTGATGCTGCGCCTCGAGCGAGAGAAACTCGCAGTCGAAATTCGCATAATCGGCGGGAGTCTTCGCATCGCCCACGATCAGAAGCTTCCACCCCATGTGCCTGGCGATCTTCGAGTATTCGACGATGGCCTTGCTCGGCTTGTTGACCGTGGTAATGACGATCCAGAGGTTTTTCATCATGTATGTGCCAGTTGGGTGGGCCCCGAGTTGAGGGCATCGATCTGCATGCTGATTTCCTGCGGCAGACGACACCAGTGAAAGGTTTTGTCTTGCCGTTTTGTCCAGGTCAGCTCGAGCAATCTTCTCATCCAGGCAGCGGGCAGCACGGCCGCGAGTATCAGCAGCATCCACGTGACCAGCACCTTAATCGGAGCCTGGATTTGACGGAGCGTGACGCGTGCCTCCCCCTTTCGCCCGACAAGAATTTGGCTTACCGCCAGCTTGAAACGGTAACCGTCAAGGATGGACTGAATCTGGCCGGCTCCGAGCTGCGCCCCAACGGTGCCTGACAGAAGCCCCTCTACCGTGGAAAGGGCAAGGGCTTTCATCCTGGGCTGGATGTCCCACGAAGTATGGCTGTCTTCGCGTATCTCCACCACCACGGCCGGTGCGGTCAAAACATCAAAGACCATTCCTTTTTGGGCCAGGCTCAGCTGGAAACGCCAGTCTTCGCCGTCGCGCCCGAACTCGCCTTCTCCGAACGCGAGACCGTGGCTGTCCCAGGCCGACCGGCGGATGCAGATTGTGGCCAGCGTGTAACATTGACCGGCCAGAAAATCGGCGAAGCTAAGCCGTCCATGCGTGTATAATTTGATGCCAAGCTTTTGGGTTCGGCCGGTGCGGTAGATGTATGCGGGGCTGAAAAGCACATCCAACTCCGGGCGCGCTTTCATTGCACGGACCTGCGATTCGACCTTGTGCGCAAGGTAGAAATCGTCCGAGTCGAGAAACATGAGATAATCGCCGCCGCAGTGTTTCACGCCGTGGTTGCGCGCCATGCCCATGTCGGAATGAGGCAGCGAGAGCCAGACGACGTTGCCGAAGCTCTCGACGATTTGTTTCGTCTGGTCGGTCGAACCGTTGTCCACCACCACGATTTCAATGCGAGGGTAAGTCTGGCGTCGTAGCGACTTCAGCGCGCGACCGATATAGTCCTGCGAATTGAAGGTAAGAATGATGACCGAGACGAGCGGATCCATAGGAAGCCGTCAGTGCGCCGTGGCGGCGATGATGTTGCGCCCCACCGACCGGGGCGAGTGATCCTCCATGAAGGCGGCAAAACCGAAGCTGGAGGCGTTGTTGTTCCGGATGTCACGTATCGCCGTTTTCAATGCCGATTCCAAGCTCGCAGCGACTTCGCTCGTAAATACCCAACCCACGCCGTATTTGACGGTATCGTACCCGTTCTGGCTGTGCTCGGAAGTGATCACCGGCCGCTGCCAACGCATCGCATCGGTCATCACCACGCTTTGCGCAATGAAACCGCTGCGATACGGCAATACAACGATATCGCAGTTCTGGAACTCGGCATCGATCTCTTCCGAGCTCAGGTACTGGAGCTTGAACGAACAGTTGCCGGCGATGCCGTGCGTGGCCGCAAGGCCGCGCACATAGTCTTCGCCCACTTGCCGCACCGAACCGGCGACACGCAGTTGCCAGTCGGCGAACGGCGTGCACCTGGCCAATGCCTCGCACAGCAAATCGAAGCCTTTATCGTGCCGCACCACCCCACAAAACAGCAGGCGCACCGGCCGGCCGGGCGGGCGTTGTGCGGCCTCGTCTTGCCGCCACACGTCCGGGGTAGGAACCTTATAAATGCTAATACGGCTTTGGGGAACCTTCATCTGCGTGGCCAAGGCATTCTGCATGGCCTCGCCGTGCACGAAGATCACCACCGGCGTCTTGAGAAGCCATTTCAAAAAGAACTTCGACACCATTTTGTAGAGAAGCTTGACCTTGTCGCCGCGGTAAAGCGCGATGTCGTAGTCGGCGTTATGGATGGTGTGGGCGAACACCGTGCCACGCCGGCGCCGGTAGGTGGCCAAGAGATAAAGAATATTGGTCAGCGTTTCGCCACCGGTCAACAGGCATGCGGTGCAGGGACCGGAGGCCAGAACCCTGTTGAGCGCACCGAAGCTGCGAAAATTGTTTTCCACAACGAACCAGCCATAGCGCAGCTTGCTTGGCCAGCTATTATAGCGCACCGTGGTCTTACGCGAGTCTTTGATGTCGGTGAAGGAGATTGCAACCCCCTTGGCCGCAACCTCGGTCGGATCGTAATCGCGTGAGATGACGAGGTGGACGCCAGCGCCGTTCTCTACCAAGGCAAGGCACATCTGGGTCGTATATTGCTGTGAATGGCCTTCCGTCCCGCCTTGCGGGTTATATAGAACATAATTTTTCATGCCCCTGGGCTGGCAGATGTGGATATCAGACAGGCCCAGGCAAGAAATCGACCCAGCCCCAAGGTATTGAGCAGGAAGCCGTCGAATCGGTGCAACCGGCGCGGCGACCTCAGGCCAAAAACCGCCAGGCCCAGGGTCAGAAAACCATAGTAGCGAATATCGAGTTCGCCAAAATGCGAACCCAGCAGTTTCAGCGATCCGTACGAGAGCGGGCGTTCGTCGCGGCTGCGGATATTGGGCGTGAGCTTCCGGTAAAGATTGATCAGCGCGTTACCATCCAGGGGCTCACCGAAGACGATCCTGCCGCCGGGCTTGAGCACGCGCTTGATCTCGGCACAGGCCGCGGGGATATCCAGATGATGCAGGATGCCACGGCCGATGACGAGATCGAACGACCCGGCGGGAAACTGTGTATGGTGAGCGTCGTCCACCGAAAATCTCGCCTGGGGCAGGCGCTTGTGCCGTTCGGCGAAAGCGACGGCTTCATCGGAGATGTCAATCGAGGCGAACTCGAAGTTCGCATGGTCGACCTGGAGCGCGAGCGACTGGGTGCCGGCCCCCAGTTCCAGGATGTTGCTGGCGCCCAAGGCCATGATGCGCGAAAAATAGTCCCGATACCACTCCTCCAAAGCCAGATAGTATTTGGTGCCGGGCTGGGTACTGGGGCCGCTGGAGAACCTGGCGTTGTGGAACGCCTTTTCCGCGCTCACGCGGTCGGCATGGTTTGGAGACATTTTTGCAAAGTGTGAAGCGCGTTCTTTGCGGTCAAACTTTTTTCGGTCTGCATCATTCAGTCTCGTTTCGCCGCGCCGTTCCGCCTCGGACGACTCATCGCCGTCAACCGCGTGTCGCGAAACAGGGACTGCAACGGCAAATGACCTTCCGGACAGAATTCAGTTTACGCACAGTGACAAGGAGCCGCTTCAGCGCGAACCTTTCATCACCGCGCCGATGGTTCGCATCGCAATATGCAAGTCAAGCAGCAGCGATGAGTTCTTGATATAATAGAGATCGTAGCAAAGTTTCTCGCGAGCGTCTTCAACGGTGGCGCCGTAGGGATAATTTATTTGAGCCCAACCCGTAATCCCCGGCTGCACCCAGTGACGCTGGGGGAAAAGAGGAATTTCTGGAGTCAATTTCGCCACAAACTCCGGGCGCTCGGGGCGCGGACCGATAAAGGACATTTCCCCTCGCAGCACATTCCAAAGCTGCGGCAGCTCATCGATGCGGGTCTTGCGCAACAGCCGCCCGACCCGCGTCACCCGATCGTCCTTCTGCGCGGCCCATTGCGCGCCCGATTTCTCGGCATCACGGCGCATGGTGCGCAATTTCAATATTCGATAAGGTTGGCCGCGAAATCCCATGCGGATTTGCGAATAGAGGACCGGCTTTCCGCTTTCCAGCCAGATCGCCAGCACCGCGACCAGCAGCACGGGCGACAAGAGCGTTCCGATGATCAACGCCGCAAAGACATCCAGCAGGCGCTTGAAGCGATGATAAAAGGGA
>DATJYF010000121.1:0-11507 GCA_035499715.1 Opitutaceae bacterium
TTCGGTCAAAAGCTCGATGCCCATGGCCGCGGCCATGTCCATGGCGCTGTTTTTCGGTTTGAATTCTTTCCGCGACTCCAGTGCTTCGCCATCGTAACAAAGACTGGTGCGGCCCTTGGGGCTTTGCGCCGAACAATCGAAAAAAACATATTCACCGGTTTTCTTGTCCTGGCCGACGACATCCGGCTCGCCGCCGGTTTTTTCCATTTCGCCGAGCGACCACAACTTTTCGGCACGGGCTTCCAGCCTCGTCTGCACCTTGGCCCATTCCAAGCCCTTGTGGCGGCTCATGTTTTTCTCAAAACGGGCTTTTAGGGTTCCGAGCAGCTCTTCGCGCTGGTCGGGCGACAGCTCCTTTTGGGTGCGGTTGGTTTTGCTCATTCGGTTGGGGGCTTCGGTCTAGCGCGTGCCACCTTGGTTAACAAAAGAAAGACGTCAAATCGCAGCCCATGACAAAAGCAGAAAGGTCAGGCGTAACTCCTTTTTGCGCGGATTGATTTCCCGCGCCCGCGCGAAGGCGCGGAAGCGGCGAAGGCGGCAAAATCCTTCGTTTTTACGAAATAATTTGTTTCCCGTAGGATGGCGCAAATGCCGCCGAAAAGCCCCGCTTTCCTTTTTTTGCGCAGCAAAAAAAAAATGGCGGCGGTTTTGTGACCGCCGCCAGAAGATGCGAAGAAAAACGGTTCGCGGATTATTGTCCGACGAACGTGAACTTGTCGGCCGAGAGCTGGTAGGAGCTCGATTTGGAGTTCTTGCCCGTGACGGTCAGACGCACGTCATGGCTGCCGGCCGCGCTGAAGGTCACGTTGCCGAACGTGGTCGTCGGATAAGTCTGGCCCGAGGCGTACTGGTCCAGCGTGGGGCCGAGGTTGGTGCCGTCGACCGAGAGCTGGAGGATGCCGCGGGTGTTGTTGCCTTTCCATTCCATCTTCAGCTGGTAGGTGCCGGCCGGAACGTTCGGCACGGTGAAGTCGATGTGGTCGCCCACGCTGTTGCCGGCCAGCTCGACCCATTTGCCGCCGCTGGAGTTCTTGTCGGTCTGCACCGAGGTCGTGGCGCCGCTGCCGGTGTAGCTCAGGCTTTCCGCTTCGAAGTTGAGCGTGGGCGGAGGCGTGATCGTGTAGGCCGCGCTGGTCACGGTGCTGTCGGTGAAGCCGGCGGCGTAGGCGATGGCCTTGAGGGTGAGGTTGGCACTGACGTGGACCGGGCCGGAATAGAGCGTGCCGGCGGTCTCGCTCGGCGCGCTGCCGTCGGTCGTGTAGCGGATGGAGGCGCTGGAGGTGGCCGAGGTGATGGTCACGTCTTGGGCCGTGGTGTAGGTGCCGCCGGCCGGGCTGAAGACGGGCGCAGCCGCGGACGGAATCGTGTTGATGGTATAAACCCCGCTGGTCACGGTGCTGTCGGCCAGACCGCTCTTGTACGCAATGGCCATCAGCGTGGTGGTGGAGCTGATGGTCAATGGAGTGGAATAGACGGTGCCGTTGGTCTCACTCGGCATGCTGCCGTCGGTGGTGTAGCGGATGGAGGCGCCGCTGGTGGTCGAGCCGATCGAGACGGTTTGGGCGCTGGCGTAGGTGCCGGGCGCCGGGCTGAAGGCGGGCGCGCTCACCGGCGCGGAGGAGGACTGGACCCAGGTCTTGATGTTCTTGAACCAGGCGGTCGATTTTCCGCCGGACGGCAGGCCGTTGTTATAGCAGCCGTTTTTAAAATACCACTGGCGGTCGGAAGTCGGATAGGAGCGGGTCACCATGAGGGAGCCGTTGATGTAAGCGAGGCCGAGGCCGGTGGTGGGATTGTAGATGGAATTGATGTGGAACCAGGTGTTGGCCATGCCGGTGGCGAAGACGGTGCCGTTGTCGTTGCGCAGCGTGCCGGGGCTCTGCACCTGGAGATAGATGACCTCGCCGCCGGTGTTGCTTTTGATCTGGTGGATGGCGGTGTTCTGGGTGTTGGCGTCGAACATCGCATCGCATTCGAATTGATTGGCGGTGTTCTGGTTCGGCCAGGTATCCCAGCGCATCTCGACGCGGCTTTCGCCGGCGCAGACCCAGGTGTTGAATTCGCCGCCGCCCAAGTCGGCGAATCCGCCGCAGCCACTCGTCCAGTTCTGGACTTTATAATTGCTGGAATATTGCACGAAGCCGTCAGTGGGCGCCGCGCGAAGCCAGGCGGGAGCGGCGAGCATGGCGCAAGCCAGGCACGCAGTTGCAGTTCTGGTGATTTTTTTCATGGGTAATCTTTTTCAGGTATCAGCCACAGCCAGCCCGCGGCGGCGCGACCGGGCTGCATCAGCCCGGCGGGTTTTCCGGTGGGTAAACCAGGCAGGGAGTGGGTGTGGGATTGGACCCCGGAGCACCGGGTGGTGCGCCTGGAAAGGGGTAGACTGCGATCTTATCGCAGGCGGAAGGCAAAGCCTATCGTGAATATGGAGGATATTGGCGAAGGCGGGACTGGTCCAGTTCTACGGCAGCGACGGATCCGCGCCCGTGGTTTGCTCCGCCAGATTGGAGGGCTTTCCGACAACGTAAGCACGGACGCGAAAGAAAAATTTCGTTTCATTCGGGAAGCCATAGCTGATCAGTTCGGTGGAGCCGGGATTGAGGGAGACGGAAGCTTTGAAGTCTGTGGATCCTTCCGGCTTGATCTCGACGAGGTATCCATCCGCATCGCTGGCATGGTCCTTCCATTTCAATTCCACTCCGGCAGGCGGAATGAGCTTGGCGGTCAGGTCGGTCGGCGCCGCCTGACCGGCGGTGGCGGTGGAGCGGAGCGAGTATTTGGCCTCGGTCGAGGCGGACGCCGGCGGCTCCGGCGCGGGCGGTTGCTGCGGCCCTTCCTTGCCGGTGGTGATCGAAGCGACATTGGAAGCCTGGCCGAAGAACGGAACCACGCGGAAGACGAACCGGGTATTCGGCAAAAGGCGCGGATGGCGATAAGTGGTCGCGTTCGGCGGCACGGTGGTGATGATGACAAAATCGTTGTTCGCCTCGGGGCTGTATTGAACGAAGTAGCCGGCGGCGTTCGAGGCGTTGTTTTTCCACCGGAGATCGATGTCGATGGGGTCGGCGAGGGTGGCCGTGAGATCGGTGGGCGGGGCGAAAGCCGCCTTCTCGCCGGCCTTGGGCGCGGCGTTTTCCGACGGTGCAGTCGCGCAGCCGGACAGTCCGGCGGCCAAAACCAAGATGAGCCAAAGCGGCAGGGAGCGCGGGATTGTTTTCATGGGGAACGGCGCTTTTTTCGGTTGATCATGATCATTCTGCAAGGATGAAGCAGGATAAGCCAATCAAGGCGGGCGGTTCGCTTCGGCCGGCATCTCCGCCGGCGGCAGAGCGCCTTCGCGGAGCATGATCCGGGCGAGGTAATGAAGTTCTCCCGAGTCGGGCTCCAGCTGCAAACCGCGCAGCAAAATGGCTCTGGCCTGGGCCGTATCGCCGAGGTGCAGGCTGACTTCAGCGGCGAGGCAGGCATAATAAGCTGCGGACCAGCCCGCGTCCTGCCGGCGGTACGACGGCAACGCATCTAGGACGTTTTTCATGTCGGCGACGGCTCCCGCTCCATTTTCCGGGTCATTTTTCAGCACCGCTTCCGCGCGGCAAAGCTGCTGCAGAAGAACATCCGATCGGGCCTGCCGCGGCGCGAGGACGGCTACCACATCATGTGCGTTGCGAAAAACGCATGGCAGGGAGCGCTGGTTGGGATCGGAATCGATACTGCCCTGCACCCGTGCCTGCACGAATTGTTGCAGCGCCGGATTCATCGAGGGAAAATCACGGCAAAATATGTCGCGCAGCGCCGCTTCGTCGAGTTGCCCCAGCGCGCGATTTTTTTCTTCCGGCGCCAGGTTGGATTGGTAGGAACGTTCATCGAATAACTGCAGCTGCGCCGCTGATCGTGCGGTGTAAACAAACATCGCCCGCGGCGCCGCGTACTCGAGGAGAGGAAAATCGTCCCGTTGCAGCGGGCCGGGGCCGGGCACGGCAAAGGCCGTGCGCTGCGACGCCAACTGGCGCGCCAGGACCGCTTCCGGTGTCGTCAACCCGATGGAGGCCAGATCCCGCCGGGGCGCGGCGAGCGCGAAGGCGCGCCGGTAGATCGCGGGATCCGACGGCCACGGCCGGTCGGAACCGAGCAGGATGATGTCGCCCGGACTGGCATCCCAGATTTCCATGTAAGGAAAGACGGCGGCGAACGTCCGCAGCACCACGTCCAGCGTGGCGTCGTCCATTTCATAGGTGTGGAACCACTGCGTCATCAAGCCGCCCGGCTTGAGCCGGCTCGCCGCCAGCCGGTAGAATTCCTCGCTGAACACGCTGGCAACATTTACCACCCAGGGATTGGACGGTTCGGCGATGATCGCATCGTAGGTTTGCGGACTGAGCTTCAAGACCGTGCGCGCATCCTCCGGGTAAAGACGCACCCGTCCGTCGGTGAGGACGCCCTGGTTCCAGGGCGCGAATAACTTCGCGGCGCGCAGCACAGGCGCGCAGTTTTCCGCCACGGTCAGGTGTTCGATCGGATAGCCCAGGGTGGTGCCGGCGGTGATGCCGCTGCCCAGCCCGAAACAGAAGACGTCCTTGCTCTCCGGTCTGGCCAGGAGCGGCAGCTGGCCGAGCAGAATCTGCGTGGACAAATCCTCGTGCGAGGAGGCGTCCGCCTTGCCGTTGATGCGCAGGACCAGCTCCGACGCCTCCGGGGACAACCGGTCGCGCTCGACCGAGACCGTGGCGTCGGCGTCGTCCTCATAAAACAGCAGCCGGGCCACGTGCGTCCTTTCAGAGAGGGGAATGAGCGGCTCGGTCTCGTGCTGCCGGAACATCCCCGCGCTCAGCGCATACCGCCAGTCTTCGCCGCTGCCGATCGAAACAAACACCAGCAGGATGCCGATGGCCGCGCCGGCCGCCGCGGCCACGCGCTGCCGGGTGACCACGGCGGTGATGATCGCGGCGGTCGTGGCCGTCAGGGCCAGGGCGGTGAAGGAGCCGCGCAGGCCGAGGCCGGGCATGAGCACGAATCCGGTCAGCAGCACCCCGGCGACCGCGCCGCAGGTGTTCCAGGCCAGCAGCCGCCCCACCGGACCGCCCAAGGGTCCGGTGGCCGCCGAGATCGTACGTATCCAGAGAGGAAATACCGCGCCCAGCGCCGCGGCCGGCAGGCCGAGCACGCCGAGCGACATGGCCGACAGGAAGATCTGGTGGAGCCGGTAGCCCATGTCCGTCTCGCTCAAGCCGCTTTTCACCAGCCGGTAGACCTCGACGAGATTGACGAAATTGATGACCACCACCCCGATCAGGACGGCCGCGGCGAGCAGCAATACCGCGGTCAATTCCTTCCGGTCGCGGCCCCCTCGGGGCGAAGCGATGGCCGCGCTGCCCGCGCCAATGCCGAGGATGAACGCCATCAGGACGATGGCGAAGGCCTGCAATGATGAGCCGAAAATCAGCCCGAAGCACCGCGACGCCAGCACCTCCAGGCCCATCGACACACCGCCGCTCAGGGCCACGACGACACAACCCCAGCGCAAAATTTGCGGCGCGGCCGGCTCCGCCTCCAGGCGCTTCGGCGCGGCCGGCTTTGTTTTCGCCGGAAGCCGCCAGCGGGCCAGCGCCACCGCCGTCGCGCCGATCAGCCCGTTGGCCAGCGCCGCGATTTTCAGCGTGAACGTCAGGCCGTGGTCGGGAATCAGCCAGAACCCCGCCGCACCCGCTCCGCACACCGCCCCCAGGCTGTTTACCGAATAAAACCGTGCCGACCACCGGCCGCCCTCGGCTGTGTTTTGCTGCAACCAGGCGGCCAGCAGGGGCAGGGTGCCGCCCATGAGAATCGTCGGGCCGGCCAAAAGTCCCACGCTCAGCGCCCCCTTGAGCAGCAGCAGCCATCCGCTGTGGGAGAGCAGTGGGGAGCCGAGCGCAACGAAAACGATTTCCGCCGTCCGCTCGAGCAGCGGGAAGAGCAGGGCGTAGAGGCCGACCGCGATTTCCAGTCCGCCGTAAACCGCCAGCGGCCGGCGGGCGCGGTCGGCCCATCGGCTGAACCAAAGGCTGCCCAGGGCCAGCCCGCCCATGAACACCGCCAGCACCACCGTCTGCGCCTGCACCGTGCTGCCGAACAGCAGCGCCAGATATTTCGACCAGATCACCTCATAGACCAGAGCCGTCCCGCCCGAACAAAAAAACAGGAACAGAATGATCATGGGATCGAACCGCGCGGCGGTTTAAGGTCGAAAGATGCCATGAGGTTCACTGGGCAAGCTTTTCCGCGATGTGCGGATCGATTTCCTGATTGAGGGTTCCGCGGGGAGCGGGTTTGGCCAGCTGGATAAATTCAGAAAACATGCTTTTCTCCTCCCGGCCGTTGTAATCGAGCTTGCAGAGGAATCCCATGGGAATTCCCCCCTTGTCGCGCAGGCCGCTCAATTCGGTGATCTCATGCGTCTCGGCTTCGAGGGTGAACAGCGAGCCGACCGGAACCACGTCCAGAATCATGATATTGCCGTAAACATAGCCGATATGGGTCTTGCTCACGTCGGCCGGGAGGGAGGTGAGCCGGCTGTCCTTTTTCCCGAGATATTTGAAATCGAAATCCTCACCAAAAATGAAAAGATAGAGATCGGTTTTGGTGCGGTAACGCTGTCCGAGCATGCCGGCGTAATGCTGGCCGGATTCCCGGGGCGCGGGGCTCATGCCTATGTCCGCGGCGGGATGCTGGCAGGAGGCCAGGCCGGCGCAGAGCAGCAAAAGAGCGAGGCGACGACGCGCAAAAGCAACAGCAAAGGGCTTGGGCGGGATTTTCATGGTGGGGCACGGCGGCGCTGCATCGCCTGGCACGGCGGATGACGGGGCAGCCAACGAACACAACGCGGCGGGCCTGGCAATGCGGGAATGTTTAACCTAAAGCAAACGGCGCGGAGCGCCCATCGTCAACATGGAGGATTTTCCGCCGGTCGGGGGAACATCAACGCCGCGGGGGCGGATGGCCGGTTGCGCGCAACAAGCCCTCGAGATTCTGCTGCGCATCGGCGTCGTCCGGCTTCAATTTCAACGCCTGCCGAAATTCGCTGACAGCCTCGTCGGTCCGCCCGCGCATGCCGAGGGCGAGGCCGAGGTTGTCATGCACCTCGGCCAGGTCGGGCCTCAGCTGCACGGCCGCGCGGAACTGCTCGATGGCGTCGTCGAGTCGGCCGGTCCGGGCCAGGGCGTTGCCGAGGTCGACACGGCATTCGACGGAGCCGGGCTGCAGCTCCAGTGATTTTTGAAATTGCCCGATGGCGTCGTCGAGACGGCCGGACCAGCTCAGGGCATTGCCGAGTTCGAAGCGAAATTCAGCCGAGCCGGGATCGAGATCCGCCGCCTGTTGCAGCTGGCTGATGGCCTCCGGCAGCCGTTGCTCGTGCTCCAGCGCAATTCCAAGGTTGTAATGCGCATCGGGCCAGTCGGGCCGCAGAGCAACCGCCTGCTGGAACTCGATCGTCGCGTCGGGAACGCGGCCTTCGCGGCCGAAAACGAGGCCGAGACCGAAATGCACTCGCGAAGGATCGGCATCCGCCTGCAGCGCCGCCTGAAACTGGGCCGTCGCTTCATCGAACCGGCCTTCATTGCTCAAGACGAAACCGAGATTGGTGTGGGCTGCGGCATAGGTCGGATCGGCCGCAAGCGCGGCCTGATATTCACGAACGGCTTCGTCGGGTCGGCCCTGTTTTTCCAATGCCACGCCGAGGCAAAAATGCGCGACTTGGTTATCGCGCGTAACCGCGAGGGCGTGCCGGCAGAGGGTTTCGCTGTCCCGCCAATAACCGATTTGCTGGTGCGTCAGGGCGATGCAGGGAACCACCGCCGCCGCGGACGCGACGGCCAGAAGCGCCGGCCGCCAGCGCGCTGCTATTTCATGCGCACCCCAAATCGCCATGACGAGCACGCCAAGGCACGGGACGTAGGTGAAGCGATCGGCCATGGCTTGTGCGCCCACCTGGACCAGGCCGATGACCGGCACCAGCGTGCCAAGGAACCAGAGCCAGCCCATCAGCAGCCAGGGCTGTTTCCGCCGCAGCGCAACGGCGCCGGCCGTGATGCCGAGCAACAGCAGGACGGAAAGCAGGAGCGCTACCGCCGGCCAGTAACCGGGATGCGGATAAAAAAACGCGAGATCCGTCGGATAGAAAATTTTTCCGAGGCAGCGGGCATACGACACCAGCGCGTTTTCCGCGCGGGCGGCCAACGGAACGCCGATCGAGGTGGCGGCGGAAGTGCGCTGGGCGACGAATGCGCCGACGGCGGCGGCAACCGCGGCCAGAAAAAATGGAATTTTTTCCACCAGCAGGCGGCCGAAGGATGCGGATCGAAATCGTCCCAGCGGCCAGTAATCGAGCAGCAGCAGCGCGCAGGGCAGGGTGACGAGCATCGGTTTTGCCATCAGGCCGAGAAGAAAAAATCCGAGCGCGAGCCCATAGAAAATTTTTCGTCCGCCGCCATTGGCCGCGGCCTTTTCCGCGAATCGCGCATAAGCCCAGAGCGTCAGCAGCCAGAGCAGCGCGCTGAGCACGTCCTTGCGCTCCGCCGCCCAGGCGACCGATTCCACGCGCAGCGGATGCAAGCCGAAGAGCGCGGCGAGCAGCAGGCTGCGGCCGAACGCGCCGGTCATGCGCCGGAAGACGAGAAAAACCAGCAGGACATTGACCGCATGGAGCAGAACGTTCGTCAGATGATGGCCCCACGGCTGCAAGCCGAACAGCTGGCAGTCGAGCATGTGCGAGAGCCAGGTCAGCGGATGCCAGAAGCCGACCTGCCGGGTGTCGGTGAAGGCCCAGCGCACGCCCTGCCAGGTCAGCCCCTGCTGCACGTGAAAATTTTCCGTGAGGTAGTCCGGGTCGTCGTAGTCGACGAAACCGTTGCGCAGCGCGGGCAGAAACGTGCCGGCTGCGGCGATGAAAAGCAGGAGGCCGCAGAGCGCGGTCCGGGGCCTGCCGGTGAGAAAATGACGGAACGATGGGGGCATCCGGCGCGGTCGGTAGTGCGCCAGTTTTCTGGAAAAATCAAGCGGACGAGAAGCCGCACATGGGAAGATCGTCGCACGTCACTTCGGCACCATCAAGTGAACGCCGCTAATTGCTACCGTTCGGCGCTGATTCGGTTAATTTTAACCTTTGGAATATTCATGGAGCGGTCGCGCCATTCCGTGAGATATTTTCGATTAAAACTGTCGATTTCGCCGGGGCGGTAACGGTGGATGAAGATACGAAACACACCGTTGGCCGTCGATGACGCCACGCTGATTGCGTTAGCAATCTCTTCTACGTCTCGCACCTGCTCGACGCTCGCGCCAAGATCATCGACGTGCAAATGATCGAAGAAACCCGAGCTGTGCATGACTTCCGACCATTTCGAATAAAAGAATCGGTAATGTGCCATCATTTTTACCTCCTTTGCCATCTTGGCTAGTGAAGGAATGCCACACGGCTTATACCAATCGACGTCGTAATTCTTTCCTTTGCGCGATGCTTCGAATGCACGGTCGATCTTTGCAAGATCGGGGTCGGCAAGGATGGCATCGATGTTACTATTCTGAGTCTTGGCTTCAGTCTGCATTTCGGGTGTTTGGAGTCCGATAACTACGCGTTCGAAGTTCGGCCCAATGCTCGCTTTAATTTCCTTCGCCTCTTCGGAATTTGGATCAACCATACGATTTGCGCGTCGCCGCTTGCGTAGATTCCAAACGTAGAGGTGCTTTGCTCGCATCGCCGTGTGCTCTTTAACGAGCCAGTTGAGATATATCTCTTCTTCTAACATTGCTCTCAGATGCAGGAGCGATGCATCGCCGCAACCTTTCGCGATAAGGACAGAAACAGCATCGAGGTGGCACAGAAATTGCCGAAAGAGACACGCGATGAGGATTGCGTCCTCCAGCTTCTTGTCGCGCTCGAGAAAACAACGCAGCAATAGATTGCTTCCATAGGAGCACAGTTCATGCAAAAGGTGTACATGAGGTTCGTAATTCTTTCTCACAGCGTCTTCTGCAAATTCCGTATCGTAAATGAAGGGGTTTGGATTGTCAGGATTCATAAGCAATAGTCTGTCGCACCGGGTTGTGGTTGTCCGCTGAAGAGAATCTGAAATGATTCAGCTTTGCTGCAAAGTTGAATCAGGGCTGCCCAGCCTGATTGTATTATCCGCTCCCTTGGTGTCTTGTCCTTACGGCTCATTTTTAAATTTAAAGCCGGCTCTTTTGGAGCCGGCTTTGAAGTTTTTGGCGGGAAGGAATTCCCGCGGAGCGTTGAGCTTTTGCTCAGACGTCGAAATACATGAAGAACTCGTGCGGGTGGGGGCGGAGGCGCACGGCGTCGTATTCGGCTTTCTTCATGTCCATGTAATTGGCGATGAAATCCTCGGTGAAGACGCCGCCCTTGGTGAGGAAGGCGTGGTCGGCTTCGAGCGCTTCGAGCGCGCCCTTGAGGCTGTCCGGCACGTGCGGCACCCGGGCCAGTTCCTCGGGCGGAAGATCGTAGAGGTTCTTGTCGAGCGGATCACCGGGGTGGATCTTGTTGAGGATGCCGTCGAGGCCAGCCATGAGGAGCGCGGCGTTGGCCATGTAGGGATTGGCCGCCGGGTCGGGCGTGCGGTACTCGATGCGCTTGGCCTTCGGGTTCGGGCTGTAGGTCGGGATGCGGATCGAGGCCGAGCGGTTGCGCGCGGAGTAGGCGAGGTTGACCGGCGCTTCATAGCCGGGGACGAGGCGCTTGTAGGAATTGTTCGTCGGATTGCAGATGGCGCAGAGGGCGGGCGCGTGCTTGAGGATGCCGCCGATGTAGTAGAGCGCCATTTCGGAGAGGCCGGCGTAGCCGTTGCCGGCGAAGAGAGGCTTGCCGTCCTTCCAGAGCGATTGGTGGGTGTGCATGCCGGAGCCGTTGTCGGCAAAGAGGGGCTTGGGCATGAAGGTGACGGTCTTGCCGTACTTGTAGGCGACGTTTTTGCAGATGTACTTGTAAAGCGACATCTTGTCCGAGGTGCGGAGCAGCGTGTCGAAAACGATGTCGATTTCAGCCTGGCCGGCGGTGGCGACCTCATGGTGCTCGCGTTCGATCGCGATGCCGAGCGAGATCATGGTCAGGATCATCTCGTTGCGGATGTCGATCAGCTTGTCGGTCGGGGCGACGGGGAAGTAGCCCTCCTTGTGGCGGATCTTGTAGCCGAGGTTGGGGCCGCCGTTGTCTTCCTTGTCCTTGCCCTTGTTCCAGATGGCTTCGACCGAATCGACTTTATAGAAGGCGAAGTTGGGGCCGGAGTCGTAGGAGACGCTGTCGAAGATGAAGAACTCGGCCTCGGGGCCGAAGTAGGCGGTGTCGGCCAGGCCCGTGCTCTTGAGATAGGCTTCGGCCTTCTTGGCGATGACGCGGGGGTCGCGGTCATACGGCTCCTTCGTCAGCGGATCGTACGTGTCGCACGCGATGGAGAGGGTGGGGCTGGCGGCGAAGGGGTCGATGAAGGCGGTGGCGGCGTCCGGGAACACGAGCATGTCGG